>NZ_JBEXYD010000091.1:0-22341 GCF_040630735.1 Kitasatospora sp. NPDC005748 | reverse complement strand
CCCGGTGGAGCGGATGATGCGGGACGCGAAGATCACGCAGATCTACGAGGGCACCAACCAGGTCCAGCGGATCGTGATGGCCCGCAACCTGCCGTAACGGCCGCGGGCGGGGTGCCGCGGGCACCCCGCCGCACACCTGGCCCGGCTGTTCGAAGCCGGTGCTATGTTCCGGGAATGAGCGAGAAGGAAGAGCAGGACCCGCCCATGAACGACGGTCCGCCGAAGCCGGCGATGCGTGAAGCGCTCGTCGCCGCCGCCTTCGAACTCTTCCTGGAGCGGGGCTTCGAACAGACCACGATCGACGACATCGTCTCGCTCGCCGGAGTCGGCCGGCGCTCCTTCTTCCGCTACTTCCCGGCCAAGGAGGACGTGGTCTTCCCCGACCACGAACGCAGCCTCGCCGAGATGACGGAGTTCCTGGAGTCGGGCACCGGCGAGGAGGACCCGGTCCGGCACGCCTGCGACGCCGCCCGCCTCGTCCTGCGGATGTACGCCGAGCAGCCGTCCTTCTCCGTCCAGCGCTACCGGCTCACCCGCAAGGTGCCCGGCCTGCGGGCGTACGAGCTGTCGGTGGTCTGGCGCTACGAGCACATGCTCGCGCACTACCTGCGCGGGCGCTTCGCCGCACGGGCCGACGGGGCCCTGCGCGCCGACGTGATCGCGGCCGCGGTGGTCTCCGCGCACAACCACGCGCTGCGCACCTGGCTGCGCTCCGGCGGCGAGAGCGACTGGACCACCGAGGTGGACGCGGCGATGGCCTTCGTCACCGGCACCTGGAGCGACCGGCCGGCCGAGGCGGTGCCGGACGGCGAGGCGGACGACGTCGTGGTGCTGGTCGCCAGTCGGCGGGCGCCGCTCTGGCGGATGGTGCAGGGCATCGAGAGCGCGCTGGAGGAGTCCCGGCAGGTCCCGCAGGCCTGACGGGCCGCGGCCGCGGCCCCGGCGCGCGGCGCCGACCGCGGACCGACCCGGGCGCCCGCTCGTCCGTACGGCGCAACCCGCTCGGGGCGCGCCGCGCCGGAGCGCCGACCACCGCGCGGGCGCCGGTACCGCGGGCGAGACTCGGTCCCAGGACGGGACCGGGCAGCGGCCGGCTCCGGTGAGCGCGAAGGAGCGGGCATGCCCGAGCAGACCGGTCGGCCCGTCGGCGGACCCGAGGCCGTGCGCGCGGTACTGCTGAAGAAGGGCTACCTGGTCCTCCTGCTGATCTCGGCCGTCGTCGGCATCCCCGTCTCGCTCGCCGCGTTCGGCTTCGTCAGCCTGGAGCACGAACTCCAGCACTGGGTCTGGGAGAGCCTTCCGGACAGCCTCGGCCTGGACCGGGCGCCCTGGTGGTGGCCGCTGCCCGCGCTGCTGCTCGCCGGCCTGCTGCTCGCCCCGATCGTCACCCGGCTGCCCGGCCGCGGCGGCCACGTCCCGGTGGACGGACTCGGTGGTCCGCCCACCCTCCCGGTCGCCGTACCCGGCGTGGTGCTGGCGGCCCTGGCCTGTCTGCCGCTCGGCGTCGTGCTCGGTCCCGAGGCGCCGCTGATGGCCCTGGGCAGCGGCCTCGCCCTGCTCGCCGTCCGGCCCGCCTGGCTGACCGCCAAGCCCCAACTGGGGCCCGTGCTCGGCGCGGCCGGCTCGGCGGCGGCGATCTCCACCATCTTCGGTAGTCCGCTGGTCGCCGCCGTGATGATCATCGAGGGCGCCGGCCTCGGCGGGCCGCAGCTGACGGCGCTGATCCTGCCGTGCCTGCTGGCGAGCGGCATCGGCGCGCTGGTGTTCACCGGCTTCGGCCACTGGACGGGGCTGTCGATCGGGGCCCTCTCGCTGCCCTCGGAGCCGCCGTCCGGCGTCCCGGACCCGGGTGACTTCCTCTGGGGGGTCCCGCTCGCGGTCGTGGTGGCGGCGATCTGCGTGACCGGCCGGCTCCTCGGCACCCGGGTCAAGGGGTACGTCACCGGCCTCCCGGACCGGCCCGCGCCGACCCGGCGGGCCACGGCCGTCCGGACGGTGCTCTGCGCCGTCGCCGTCGGCGCCTGCATCACCGCGTACGCGCTGCTCACCGGGCGCTCGCCGGAGGAGGCCGCGCTCTCCGGACAGGCCACCCTCGGCGAGCTGGCCGCCGATCCGGCGTCCTGGCCGGTCGGCGCGCTGCTGGCGCTGCTGGTCTGCAAGGCGCTCGGCTGGGGCATCGCGCTGGGCAGCCTGCGCGGTGGTCCGATCTTCCCGGCGCTCCTGATCGGCGCGACCCTGGGGATCGCCTGCGGGCCGCTGCCCGGTTTCGGCTTCGCCCCGGGGCTGGCGGCCGGCCTCGCCGCCTCCGCCGCCGCGGTCACCCGACTGCCGGTCACCAGCACCGTGCTCGCGTCGGCACTGCTCGGGGCCGACTCGGCGAACTCGATGCCGCTGCTGATCGTCGCCGCGGTGACGGCCTTCGTGGTCGCCGAGACGATCCACCGGCTCGGCCGCCGCCGGGCCGGGGCCGAGCCCGCCGGCGGGGCCCCGCCGGAGCGGCCGGCCGAAGGCTGACGGGCGCCCGCGCCCCGGCCGCCCGTCGTCCATCCGGGTGAGCCCCGGATTCACCGGCCGAGACCTGGGCAGTCTCGCTCCGTGACCACTTCTGCTCCCCGCCGCCGACGCCGCCGCTCGGCCGCCCCGCACCGGACGCCGGCTCCGGCGCACACCTTCGCCCCGAAGCACACCTCCGCCCCGGCCACCGTGCCGGGCCCGAGCGCGCCGGCCTCCTCGCGCGGGCCCGCGACCGCCACCGCGGCACCGCGCTGCTGCGCGGTCTCCACCACCGAGCACCGCTCCCTCGGCGGGACCATCATCCGCACCCACCGCCACCACCCGGCCTGCCCGGTCTGGGCGGCCCGTTGAGGCGACCGAATCCGGTCGGCCGGCCGGTGCCGTTTGCTTGAATGACAGGGTGACGAGCAGCGCCGGATTCACCGAGGACGACCTGAGCGGCCTGGCCGGGCCGCGCTCCTTCGAACGGGGCCGGGGCTACCGGGACGCGGTCGCCGAACTCGACGTCGGGGCGGAGCGGTTCACCGCGGTCGTGAGCGGCACCGAGGCCTACGAGGTGGTGCTCGAACTCGACGCGGAGTACGGGCTGTCGGGCGAGTGCGACTGCCCCTACGGGCTCGACGGCAACTTCTGCAAGCACTGCGTCGCGGTGGGCCTGGTGGTGCTGGAGAAGTGGCACGAGCTGCCCCGGCTCAAGGCCGAGGCGACGGCGCGGGCCGGCAGCCTGGAGTCCTGGCTGGGCTCGCGCTCGCGCGAGGACCTGCTGCTCCTGGTACGCGAGTTGATGGACGGCGACCGGACCCTGCGGCGTCGTCTGGAGCTCCGGGCCGCGACCGCGCAGGCCGATCCCGCCCAACTGCGCTCCCGGATCACCGATCTGCTCGCGGTGGGCCGCTTCAGCCGCTACGGGTACGTCGAGTACGCGGACGCGCAGGCGTACGCCCTCCAGGCCGGCGAGGCGGTGACCGCCGTCCGCGCGCTGACGGCGGAGGGGCAGGCCGGGCAGGCGATCGCCCTGGCGCGGGAGGCGATCCGGCTGCTCGGCCGGGCGTACGACCGGATCGACGACTCCGCCGGGTGCGTCGGCGGGGTCGCCGCCGATCTCGACGAGGCCCACCTGGAGGCCTGCCGGTCGGCGCCGCCGGACCGCGCCGAGCTGGCCGACTGGCTGGTCGACCGGCTGCTGGGCGGCCACGACCACCTGGTGGAGGCGGAGCTGGCGGACTACCGCGACCTGCTGGGCGGGCCCGGTCTGCGCCGGGTCCGGGAGCGGGCGGAGGAGGCCGCCCGGCGCAGTCCCGCCGGCCGGGCCGAGAAGGACCTGATGAAGCAGCTGGCCAAGGCCGAACGCGCCCTCGCACGGGCGGCCGGCAAGGGCGTCCCGGGCCCGAGGCCGCCGGCCGGACCGGGCCCCGGTGACCCCGGCCGGCCCGGGGACGCCCTGGAGGGGTACCGCCGCGCGATCGAGCGGCTCGGTCCGCTCGCCGGCGACGCCCGCTACCGCGAGCTGGCCCGGCTGCTGCGGGAGGTCCGCTCCTGCCACCGGGCCCTGGGGACGGAGCCGGCGTTCGCGGCCGAACTCGCGGCCCTGCGGGCCGACCACCGGCGCAAGCGCAACCTCCTGCGGATCCTGGACGAGCACGGCCTCTGACCAGCCATGGCGGCCGCTCCGGTCCGGCGGCGCGGGCGAGGCCCGGCGGCGGACGCGGAGATCTCACGCGGTGACCGCCCCGCCGGGCCGGGGGGTCCTCCCACCGTGCCCGGGAAACGCAGAAGACCCCTGATCAACAGGGGTCTTCGTTGGTGTCCGAGGGGGGACTTGAACCCCCACGCCCGATAAAGGGCACTAGCACCTCAAGCTAGCGCGTCTGCCATTCCGCCACCCGGACCGGGTGTTGTCTCCGCAGCCTCGTCGGCCGCGCTGACAGATGTAACTGTAGCAAAGATCGGCTTGCGCTCCCAAAACGGCCCCGGATCGTCGGGCAGGGGCGGTGACCTGGGCAAGGGGTGCTCTGTGGCGGGGGTGTGACCAGCGGATTTCGCCTCGGTTCCCGGGGGCCCGCGGGGTGGATACGGCTGGGGGCCTGGGGGAGGATGGGCGGACGTGCTCGTACGCCCGGGTGCAGGTCCCGGGGGTAAGGCGCCGGTGCGTCGGTGCGGGCCAGAGACGAGGAGTGACCGTGAGCGAGCGGAGCGAGTCGACGGCGGGGCGGGCGGCGGCGCCGAAGGTGACGGCCGAGTCGGAGGTCGCCGGGATCTGTCGCGACCTGATCCGGATCGACACCAGCAACTACGGCGACGGCTCGGGCCCGGGGGAGCGCAAGGCCGCCGAGTACGTCGCGGAGCAGCTCGCGGAGTTCGGCATCGAGCCGCAGATCTTCGAGTCCGCCAAGGGGCGGGCCTCGACGGTCGTCCGGATCGAGGGCGAGGACCGTTCGCGTCCGGGCCTGCTGATCCACGGGCACACCGACGTCGTGCCCGCCAACGCGGCGGACTGGACGTACGACCCGTTCTCCGGCGAGATCGCGGACGGCTGCGTCTGGGGGCGCGGCGCGGTCGACATGAAGGACATGGACGCGATGACGCTGGCCGTCGTGCGCGACCGGCTGCGGACCGGGCGCAAGCCCCCGCGGGACCTGGTGCTGGCCTTCGTGGCGGACGAGGAGGCGGGCGGCACCTACGGCGCCCGGTACCTGGTCGACAAGCACCCGGACCTCTTCGAAGGGGTGACCGAGGGCATCGGCGAGGTCGGCGGCTTCTCGTTCACCGTCAACGACCAGGTCCGGCTCTACCTGGTGGAGACGGCTGAGAAGGGCATGCACTGGATGCGGCTCACGGTCGAGGGCCGGGCCGGGCACGGGTCGATGGAGAACGACGACAACGCCATCACCGAGCTGTGCGAGGCGGTGGCCCGACTCGGGCGGCACACCTTCCCGCTGCGGATCACCAAGACCGTCCGCGCCTTCCTGGACGAGCTGTCCGACGCGCTCGGCGTGCGGCTCGACCCGGAGAACATGGACGAGACGCTGCGGGTACTGGGCGGCATCGCCAAGATGATCGGCACCACGCTGCGCAACACCGCCCAGCCGACGATGCTCGGCGCCGGCTACAAGGTCAACGTGATCCCCGGGCAGGCCACCGCCCACGTGGACGGGCGCTTCCTGCCCGGCTACGAGGAGGAGTTCCTGGCCGAGCTGGACAGTGTGCTCGGCCCGCGCGTGAAGCGCGAGAGCCTGCACTCGGACAAGGCGATCGAGACCAGCTTCGACGGTGCGCTGGTCGAGGCGATGCAGAGCGCCCTGCAGGCGGAGGACCCGATCGCGCGGGCCGTGCCGTACTGCCTGTCCGGCGGGACGGACGCCAAGTCGTTCCAGGACCTCGGCATCCGCTGCTTCGGCTTCGCGCCGCTGCAACTGCCGCCGGAGCTGGACTTCGCCGGGATGTTCCACGGCGTGGACGAGCGGGTGCCGGTGGACGGGCTCAAGTTCGGCGTGCGGGTGCTGGACCGCTTCATCGACGCCTGCTGAACGACCCTCCCGCCCGCGGGACGACGGCCCGCTCCCGGGGTTCCGGGGGCGGGCCGTCCGCATTGTCCGAGCTAATGATTTGGGACCGGGAAATGGAGATCGAGAGAAACGATTCTGCCAGTATCCACGGATCGATCATCCGTGCGGGTCATCACCGTTGCGGGTGAATGGGGAAAAGGTTCCGTACCCCGTTTGCCACACCGTCGTTCATTCCTATGCAGCCCGCCGAACGGGTTGCGCTGCTCATACAGGAGGAATGATGAAGGTCAAGAAGATCGCTGCCGTTGCCGCCGCCACCGGTGGCCTGGTGCTGGCCGCCGCCGGTGTCGCGTCCGCCCACGGCGGCGCCGCCGCCAACGGTGTGGCCGCCGGCTCCCCGGGCGTGGTCGCGGGCAACCAGGTTCAGATTCCCGTGCACATCCCGGTGAACCTCTGCGGCAACACCGTCAGCGTGATCGGCGTGCTGAACCCGGCGTTCGGCAACCACTGCGCCAACTTCTAAGGCGCCCGCGCGTTGAGCGCGCGATGACCGGATGACCGGTCGACGGGTCGACCGGCCGGTGGGGCACCGGCCGACAGGTCGACGGGCCGATCACCGGAATGACTCACTCGGCCCCCGGGTGGCGGACGCGCCACCCGGGGGCGCTTGTGCGTCCGGACACGGCCGGGAATCGGCGGGCCGTCAGCCTATTGTCGTGCCTCACTCGATCGGGTGAATAGGGTTCTTTCGGCTCAACCTCACCGCTTGCACCTCGTTGTCTCCTGTGCACTCGAAGACCTTTCCCGTTCGTCGGAAATTCCGACTTTCGGATAGGTCATCACGTCGTCTCGATACGTCAGGGGAAAATATGAGGAATGTAGCCAAGAAGGGGCTCCTCACGGCCGTGGCCACCGGCAGTGTCCTGGCCTCGACCGCCGGCTACGCCTACGCGGGCGCCGAGGCGCAGGGGGGAGCCGCCGGTTCGCCGGGCGTGGCCTCCGGCAACTCGGTGCAGGTACCGGTCGAGGTGCCGATCAACGCCTGCGGCAACACCGTCGATGTGATCGGCGTGCTGAACCCGGCGTACGGCAACCACTGCGCCAACGTCAGCGGGCACCCCGGCGGCGGCCACAGCGCCTCGGGGTCGTCCGCCTCCGGTGCGGCGGCGGGCTCGCCCGGCGTGGTCTCCGGCAACAGCGTCCAGGCGCCCGTGCACGTCCCGGTCAACGCCTGCGGCAACTCGGTCGACGTGGTCGGCGTCGGCAACCCGGCCTTCGGGAACGCCTGTGGGAACGAGGGCTCGTCGGTGGCCACCACCCCGCCCGCCAAGCCGGACGAGGACTGCCCCGAGGAGCACGGCTCGCACAACCCGCCGCCGCCCACCGGTCAGCCGTCCACACCGCCGTCGCACCCGGGCGGCGGTGAGACCACGCCCGGCAACCCCCGGACGGGCAGCCCGTCCGCCACCACCCCGGCGGCGCCCGGCGCGACCACTCCCGCGGCCGGCGGCGGCCAGAGCGGTCAGGCCGTGCCGGCATCGGCGCGCACCGCCGCTCCCGAGGCGGCCGGCAGCCAGCTGGCCTCGACCGGTGCGGGCGGCACCGAGCTGCTCGGCGCGGCCGGCCTCGCCCTGCTGCTCGGCGGCGGCGTGCTCTACCGCCGCGCCCGCGCCGGCGCGCGCTGAGCGTCGACCACGTGCCCGGCGTCGACCACGTGCCCGGCGGGTCGCTCCCGCCCGGGGCGGCGGGGCGGACGCCGGAGCGGGCTCCGGCCTGAGTGAGCGGCCGTGCCGCTGCGGCACCCCGGGTCGAACCCCCGGTGCGGCGGCGGCACGGCGGTGAGCGCCGTGCGAGCCCGGGTGTGGACGCGTGGTGCCCGCGACCGTGCGTGGTTCGGACGGCCGCGGGCACCACAGACGGACAGCTCCGGACCGGCGGGAGCGCACATGCCGACGACCCGCCCGGTCACGGAGTGTGAACGGTGGCACCGGGCCGGGTCGTGCGCGACGCCCCGGCCCGAGGAGGCGTGCGGAGGTGGCAGCCCGTACCGGTCAGCGGGAGGGGCCCGTCACCAGCTCCGCACCTGCCGGATGATTCGCCGCCGCAGCAGCACCGTCCGGCTACCGTCCGGGAACAGCCGCAGCCTGTCCAGCTCCCAATGCCCGTATTCGGCATGGTCGGTGAGCAGCTGGCGCGCCGCGTTGCGGGAGGTACCGCGCGGCATGCGCAACGACTGGTACTCGTACTCCGGCTGCCGGACCGGCTTCGGTGAAGTCAAAACGCTCCTCCTGAGGGTCACCTGCGAGCAAGCCTACGGCCTGCCTCCGACAACGGGCCCGGGTATTTTCGGCCGCCCTCCCGGCGAGGCCCCGCGCGTACGCCTGACAGCTCATCAGTTCCGTTTCCGCTGTGGACGGGATACCCCGATCAGGGCCCGTGGAAGCGGCACGCGGGCGGCCCCGCCGTGCCGGATCCGCGCGCTCCGCGCGGGCGTGCGCGGGTACAGAACCACGCGGATCGGACATCAGGGGGGAAGTTGCGGTGAAATCGCGGGTGTAGGTGACAACCGCTGTGCGTACCGACACCGAGGGGAGATAGCGTCTGCACCATGTCTGATGCCGCGCAGCCCACCATTGCCGAGGTACGCGCCGCCGCCGAGGCGGTCAAGGCCGCCATCGACCGTCATCTGGAAGCGGTGTCAAGCCCCAGCGCAGCGGACGATCCCGCTGTGTTCACCGCCTACGAGCAGCTCGCGACGGCGGCCATCGCCTACGACCAACTCCTCTACGAGGTCTACGACGAGGTCACCCCGTTCGAGGTCCCCGGCGACGAGGGACCGGGCGGGTACAACGGCCCCGAGCAGCCCGAGGCGATCAGCGTCCTGATCCGCCGCGACTACCACGTGGTCGATCCGAAGCGGCTGCGCGCCCAGGCCGAGCGGCTGGACGACTCGCTGACCCCGGGCGGGGGCGGGTCGGGCGAGGTGAACGCCGCGATCGGTGTGCTGTTCGGCGAGTACGAGCCGGACGAGATCGCCGCCCGGAGCGAGGAGTTCGGCCTGGAGGAGGGCGACTCCACGCTCTGGGTCGCCGCCGCCGAGCCGACCGAGCCGGGGGAGTGGCTGCCGGAGCCCTTCGAGCACGCGGACCCGCAGCTGCTGATCTGCCGGTTCGACGTCAGCGAGGTCTACGACGACGAGGACCCGGACGAGTGACCTGAGCTCCGCCACCGCCCGCTCCGCCGCCCCGCCTGCCCGGGGCGGCGGAGCGGGACGCCGGGGCGGGGAGGACGGCCCGGGCGCCCCGCAGCTCCCGGCCGGCTGCTCGAACGCTTCTGCGAGCGCATGGTTTCGGACATTCCCGTCGGCCCCCGGGGTCGGCACCCCGGGGGCCCTCCCGGCCGCGTGGCGCGGCCGTCAGGACGTGGCGCCGAAATCGACGTCCTCGGTGCCCACCGTGCCGCCCGTCCGGCCGGGTGCCGTCTGGTACGTCCAGTACAGGTTGGTGTGGGCGATGACCTGGGCCGGCGGCGGCGCGCCCCAGGCGGTCTGGTCCTCGGTGGTGTGGGCATCCGCGACCAGGACCGCGTCGTAGCCCCGGACGAGGGCGCCGTGCAGCGTCGAGCGGATGCACTGGTCGGTCTGCGCGCCGGCGACGACGAGCCGGCCGACGCCGAGGCCCTCCAGCACGGTCTCCAGCTCGGTGTCCTCGAAGGAGTCGCCGTAGGTCTTCCCGACCAGCGGCTCGGTGTCGCCCGGCGTCAGCTCGGGGACGATCCGCCAGCCGTCGCTCCCCGGCTCCAGGTCCGGGTCGGAGTGCTGGACCCAGACGACGGGGACCTTCTCGTGGCGGGCCTTCGCGACCAGGCGGCCGATGTTGGCGACGACGGCGTCGCGCTCGTGCGCTTCCTCGACGACGCCGTTCTGCACGTCGACGACGAGCAGCGCGGTCCGCGGACGGCCTTCGAGTGTGGTCATGATCTCCCCTTGCTCGTACCCGGCCACGGTGGTGGCCCCGGAGCACGCTAGACCCACCCTCCGACAGCGGACCGGCCCCGGCACCGAGGGGGGACCGGCCCGGTCCCCCCCTCCGCGCCCGCGCGCTAGGGGTGTTCGCCAAGTCCCGCCGGGTCCGCGCGCGACCTGGCGAACACCCCTCAGTACGCCTGGGCGGCGTTCTCCGCGAGGATCGCCCGCAGCCGGGTGGTGCGCGGCGCGGCCGGGCGTTCGGCGACGGCCTGGGGCAGGGCCGGGCCGGCCGCGTGGACCACCGAGAGGTGGCGCTCGCCGCGGCCGAACGCGGTGTAGACCCACTGGCGGGTGAGGGCCGCGCCGGCGTCCTCGGGGAGGACGACGACCGCGCCCGGCCAGCGGCGGCCGACCGCCTGGTGGACGGTCAGCGCCCAGCCGTGCCGCAGCCGGCCGGCCTCGGCCGGCGGGACGCTGCGGCGCGAGCCGTCCGGGTACTCCAGGTGCAGGCCGGTGGCGTCGCCGTCGAGCACGCGGGCGGGGCGGACGACGCCGGGGGCGGGGGAGTCCACCACGCGGTCGCCCGGGTCAAAGCCGCCGAAGCGGCCCGGGCCGGGGTTGAGGGCGGCCTTGGCGGCGGCGTTCAGCGCCCGGGTGCCGGCCGAGCCGCCGTGGCCGGGGGTCAGCAGCACCACCTGCTCGGCGGGGATGCCGAGCGCGCGCGGGATGGAGTCGGTGAGCAGCTGGATGGCGCGGTGGACGGCCTCGCCGCCGTCCTTGGCGGTCAGGATGACCACCTCCTTGTCCGGCGCCTCGACCGGCTGCAGCTCGCCGATGCCGATGCCGGAGACCAGTTCGCCGATCGGACCGAAGTCCGGGGTGCGGGAGGCCACGGAGGGGCAGACCTTGGCGGTCAGCAGGTCGGCGAAGAACCGGCCCGGCCCGGCCGACCAGAGCTGGCCCGGGTCGCCGCTCAGGACCAGCCGGGTGCCGTCGGCGAGCGACTCCAGCAGGGTCGCGGCCAGCTCGACGTCCAGCAGCGGGGCGTCCAGCACGACGAGGACGTCGAGGGCGAGCGTGCCGTCCGAGGACCGGCCGGGGCCGGCCGTGCCGGACAGCAGCTCGGCCAGGGTGGCGGCGGGCAGCGGCTCGTCGGCCGGCCCGGCGAGGGCGTCCCGGCCCTGCTCGGTCCAGGTGGCGGCCCAGGCGCGCAGACCGAGGCCGGCGGCGGCGCGGACCAGCGCGACCGGCTCGGCGCGGGCGGCCTCGCCACCGGTGTGGGTGACCAGGGCGCTCTCCGCGGCGGCCTGGATCAGGGCGGTCGCCGAGGAGGACGGCGCCGCGGCGGCGGCCGCCTCCCAGGCGGCCGGGCCGGGGGCGGCGGGTGTACCGGGAGCGTCGGCGCCGCCGGCCGGGCCCTCGACGGCCGGGCTCTCGTCGACGCCCTCGGCGGCCGGGTCTTCGGTGGCGTCCTCGGCGCAGGCGCCCCCGGCCGGGTCGTCGGAGGCGTCCTCGGCGGCGTCCCCGTCGGCCGGCGCGTCCGCCGCCGGAGCGGGCTCGGCCTCCTCGCCGCTCCCGCCCTCGCCGCCGTCCGCCTCGGCCGCCTCGGCCGCCTCGTCCGGTTCGTTCACCTCGCCAGACCCGTCCACGCCGGGGACGAAGGTCGACATCAGCCGGACCAGGCCGTCGGCCAGGCTCTCCTCCGCCAGGGCCAGCCGCTCCAGCGCGAGCACGGTGCGGGTCGGCGGCTCGTCGTCCTCGTCGCCGCCGGCGGAGTGCGCCTCGGCGCCGGTCAGCTCCTCCTGGAAGGGCATCGCCCGGCCGTCGACCACGGCCGACTGCAGCGCGGCGGCGGCGTCCGGCAGGCCGAGGCGGTCCAGCCCGGCCGTCACCTCGCCGATCTCCACGGCGGAGTGGCCGCGCAGGGCGGCCTGCTCCAGCAGCCAGGGCACCAGCGCCTGGGCCCGGCGGGGGTCGCCCGGGCCGGCGGCGGGGCCGAGCAGCCCGCGGGCGAAGCCGTCGGCGTGCTCGGGACGGACGCCGGGCAGGGTCAGCACGGCCCACGGGTCGGCGCGCAGCTCCTCGGCGGCGCCGTCACCGAAGGCGGCCACGGCGGCGGGCGCGAGGTCGGTGGGCGCACCGCCGGCGGCCAGCACCTCGGCGGTGGCCCGCAGGGCCTCCGCGCGCTGCTCGTCGGTCTCGGCCTGGTACCGGGAGGGGCGGGCGGCGGCCGGTGCCGCGGCCGGGGCGGCCTCACCGGGACCCGCCGGGGCGGCGCCACCCGCCGGGGCGTCCGAACCCGCGGCGGCGCCCGGGACCCGCGGGGTGTTCCCGGAGGCCGGCGCGCCCGGGCGGGCCGACTGCTGCCCGACCACCCGGATCGCCTCCGCCAGCGCCGCGACGGCGGCCGCCTTGTCGGCGCCGTCCGTCCCCGGGGCCGCCGGGGACTCCTGCGGAGCGCCGTTCTCCGTGTCACTCATCGTTCGCTCCAAAAGATCACTCCACTGCTGGGGCGCCGGCCGCTCCGCGCCCGGAGCGGCCGCCGCTCGCGGCCGCCACGGGCGGCGCGCGGGGTCGGGCCCGACCGTGCCGGGGCCGAGCCGGCCCGCGTCGGGTCGGGGCATCACGTCCGTCGTCGGCCGTCAACCCTCAGTGTGTCGGTCGTCGGTCGTCGAGATCCGGCCTGTCCGGCGGCGGCGCGAGCCCTAGAGCTCGGTCCACCCCTGGTCCGGATAGCGGTGGACCGGCGACGAGATGTCGTCGAGCGCACCACGGATCTCACCCGGAAGCGTAAGCGCCTCGACTGACAGTGCCGACTGCAGCTGTGCGACCGTGCGTGCCCCGACCAGCGCGCTCGCCACCCCCGGCCGGTCCCGCACCCAGGCGAGCGCCACCGCGAGCGGGCTGCTGGCCAGCCCGTCGGCGGCGGTGGCGACGGCGTCCACGATCCGCCGCGAGCGCTCTCCGAGGTAGGGCTGGACGAAGCCGGACAGGTAGGGCGAGGCGCCGCGCGAGTCCTGCGGGACGCCGTGCCGGTACTTGCCGGTGAGCACGCCGCGGCCGAGCGGCGAGGAGGCGAGCAGCCCGACGCCCGCCTCCCGGGCGGCGGGCAGCGCCTCCCGTTCGAGGCCGCGCTGGAGCAGCGAGTACTCCAGCTGCGCACCGGCCAGCGGCACCCGGCCGTGGTGGGCGCGCTGCCAGGTGGCGGCGCGGGCGAGCTGCCAGCCGCTGTAGTCGCAGACGCCGACGTACCGCGCGCGCCCGGAGGTGACGGCGATGTCCAGGGCGCTGAGCGTCTCCTCGACCGGGGTGGCCGGGTCGAAGGCGTGCACCTGCCAGAGGTCGACGTAGTCGGTGCCCAGCCGGCGCAGCGAGGCGTCGAGGGCGGCGAGCAGGTGGCCGCGCGAGCCGTCGAAGCGGCGGGCGGAGTCGGGGACGCTGCCCGCCTTGGTGGCGATGACCAGGTCGGAGCGGGGGATCAGGTTGTCGGTCAGCCGGGAGAGCAGGTACTCGGCGCCGCCGTCGCCGTAGACGTCGGCGGTGTCGACCAGGTTGCCGCCCGCGTCGACGAACTCCTTGAGCTGCTCGGCGGCCTCGTGCTCGTCGGTGTCGCGGCCCCAGGTCATGGTTCCGAGGCCGAGCCGGGAGACCTGCAGCCCGGTACGGCCGAGGTGACGCTTTTCCATCGGACGGGCCCTCCACTGGCCGACAACACCGCTGATACCGCTGATACCGCTGAAACCACTCGTCCTGCTGAACCCGCCGGAACCGCGCGCGCCCCCGGCGCCGCCGGTGCCGCCCGCGCCCGGGCCGCTCGCCCCGTCCGCGCGGGCCCGGCAAACGCGCAGGTGGGGAGAGGCGTCCCCACGTCGGCTGAGCGTAGCGGCCGGTGCCCGGGCAGATGCGCAGACCCGCAGAACGATCAGCACCCGGGTGGCGGGTCCGAATGTGGCCCAGCCCACAGCTACCGGCCAGTAGCATGTCCGCCGGACGTGCGGTTACCCTCACGGACAACCCGACTGGAAGGCATGGCAGATGCGACTCGGTATCAACCTCGGCTACTGGGGCCTCGGCATGGACGCCGACAACATCGCCGTCGCCCAGGAGGCGGACCGGCTCGGCTACTCGGTCTGCTGGGCCGCCGAGGCCTACGGCTCGGACGCGGCCACCGTGCTGTCGTACGTCGCCGCCAAGACCGAGCGGATCGACGTCGGCTCGGCCATCTTCCAGATCCCGGCCCGCACGCCGGCGATGACCGCGATGACGGCGGCCACCCTGGACACCCTCTCGGGCGGGCGGTTCCGGCTCGGGCTCGGGGTCTCCGGCCCGCAGGTCTCCGAGGGCTGGTACGGCGTGAAGTTCGACAAGCCGCTGGCCCGCACCCGCGAGTACGTGGAGATCATCCGAAAGGCGATGTCCCGCGAGCGGCTGGTCCACGAAGGAGCGAACTGGACGCTGCCGCTGCCCGGCGGGCCCGGCAAGCCGATCAAGCTCACCGTGCACCCGGTGCGCGAGCACATCCCGCTGTACATCGCCGCGATCGGGCCGAAGAACCTGGAGCAGACCGGCGAGATCGCCGACGGCTGGCTCGGCATCTTCTTCGCGCCCGAGCAGGCCGCGCTCTCCCTCGACCCGCTGCGGGCCGGCCGGGCCAAGGCCGGGAAGACCCTGGACGAGGGCTTCGACCTCTGCCCGACCGTCACCATCGCGGTCGGCGAGGACATCGAGGCCGGGGTCGACGCCCAGCGTTCCTACGCCGCGCTCTACATCGGCGGCATGGGCAGCAAGGAGAAGAACTTCTACAACCAGCTCGCCCGGCGGATGGGCTACGAGCAGGCGGCCGACGAGATCCAGGAGAAGTACCTGGCCAGGGACTACGAGGGTGCCGCGGCGGCCGTGCCGCACGACCTGATCGACGCCACCTCGCTGGTCGGCGACACCGCCCGGATCGCGGACCGGATGCAGGCGTACGCCGACGCGGGCGTCACCACGCTGACCCTGGCGCCGGCCGGCTTCAGCCTGGAGGAGCGGGTCCGGGCGCTGCGCACCGGCGTCGAGGCGATGGAGCGCGCCGGACTGGCCTGATCCGGCGGCGCGGGGGCACGGGCCGACCGCTCCGTGTCCCCGCGCCCCGCGTACGGACGGACGGGCGGACGGGGCCTACAGCCAGTCGTGCCGCTTGAACACCCGGTGCAGCACCAGGCAGACCAGCACCATCAGCGCCACCGCCGCCGGGTACCCCCAGACCTGGTGGAGTTCGGGCATGTGGTCGAAGTTCATCCCGTACACGCCCGCGATCATGGTCGGCACGGCGGCCAGCGCGGCCCACGCCGAGATCTTCCGCATGTCGTTGTTCTGCTGCACGCTGACCTGCGCGAGGTTGGCGCTCAGGATGTCGGAGAGCAGCCGGTCCATGCCCTCGACCTGGTCGTTGGCCTTGGCGAGGTGGTCGGCGACGTCCCGCAGGTACGGCAGCGCCTCGGGGCGGACGAACGGCACGCCGCCGCGCTCCAGCCGCAGCATCGGGTCCAGCAGCGGGCCGGTGGCCCGGCGGACGGTCACCAGCTGGCGCTTGTAGCCGTAGATCCGGCCGGCGGTGTCACGGCCGACCCGGTTGGGGGCGAACACGTCGGCCTCCAGCTCGTCCAGGTCGGCCTGGAGCCCGACGGCGACATCGACGTACCCGTCCACCACGGTGTCGCAGACCGAGTGCAGGACGGCGCTCGGCCCGTACCTCAGCAGCTCCGGCTGGGCCTCCAGCTCCGCCCGGAGCTCGCCGAGCGGGCTGTCGGCGCCGTGCCGGACCGTCATCACGAAGTCCTCGCCGACGAACATCATCACCTCGCCGCTGGTCACCGCGTGCCCGCCCGGGTGGTAGCCCAGCGTCTTGAGCGAGACGAACAGCGAGCCCTGGTAGGCCTCCACCTTCGGGCGCTGACGGGCGCTGACGGCGTCCTCCACGGCCAGCGGGTGCAGCGAGAACTCCTCGCTGACCCGGTCGAGTTCCTCGACGGTGGGTTCGAAGAGGCCTATCCAGACGAAACTGCCCTTGCCGGCCGCCCGCGCGGCGGCGAGGGCGCCGGTGTGGTCCTCGGGCGCCTCGATCCGGCGGCCGTCGCGGTAGATGGCACAGTGGACGATCATCGGGCCATTGTGGCCCCTCGGCGGGAACGGTGGCGGCACAACGCCTCGCTCTGCACGGGCGCTCCACACGACCCGGCCCCCTCCGCCGCGCCACCGGTCCGCCGCTCGCCCGCCACCCGCCGCCGCGGACCCCCACCCCTCGCCCGCGACCCGGCCGGGAGGCCGTACGCTGGGCTCCATGCCCACGCTGCTGCTCGTCCGTCACGGCCGGTCCACCGCGAACACCGCCGGAATCCTGGCCGGTTGGACACCCGGCGTGGATCTCGACGACACCGGGCGCGAGCAGGCCGCCGCGCTGGCCGGCCGGCTCGCCGCGATCCCGGTGGCGCAGGTCGTCAGCAGCCCGCTGGAGCGCTGCCGGCAGACCGTGGAGCCGCTGCTCGCGGTCCGCCCCGAGCTCGGGGCGGCGGCCGAGGACGAGCGCCTCGGCGAGTGCCACTACGGCGACTGGACCGGCCGCCCGCTGTCCGAGCTGGCCAAGGAGCCGCTCTGGCGCACCGTCCAGGACCACGCGGCCGCCGCTGCCTTCCCCGGGGGCGAGTCGCTGCGCGAGCTGAGCCACCGCACGGTCGACGCGGTCCGCGAGTGGAACGCCAAGGTCGCCGCCGAGCACGGCGAGGACGCGGTCTGGGTCGCGTGCTCGCACGGCGACGTGATCAAGGCGGTGGTGGCCGACGCGCTCGGCCTGCACCTCGACCACTTCCAGCGGATCTCCGTCGAGCCCTGCTCGGTCACCGCGATCCGCTACACCCCGCAGCGCCCCTTCGTGCTGAGAATGGGCGACACCGGCGACCTCTCCTCGCTCGCGCCGAAGCCGGGCGCCGGCGGCCACGGCGACCGGGGCGGCGACGCGACCCCGGCCGGGGACGCGGTGGTCGGCGGCACCGCCTGACCGACCCGCCCCGGCGCCGGCACCCGCGCCGGCCGCCGTCGCCGCGGACCGGCCCCGACCGGCGCGGACCCCGGCGGACCCGCCCCGGCTCACCGGCTCGGCTCCCCGGGCCGGGCCCGGAGGTCGTAGGGTGACTAGCGAGCCTGCCGGGACCGGCCCACCGGTGTCCGGGCGGGCGGTGGCGCCCGGACGGTCCGGCTGTCCGAGCGCCCCGCACCACAGGCAGACGACACACACCCGTCAGACGTACGACTACGCGACACCCACGCAACACCCGACATACGACGATCGAAACGATCCGGAGCGAGAGCGTGCCCCGTCAGGTCTTCTTCTACGACCAGCCCGAACGGTTCGTCGCCGGCACCGTCGGCCAGCCCGGCGCCCGGGCGTTCTACCTGCAGGCCAGCGCCCGGGGGCGGATCACCAGCGTGCTGCTGGAGAAGACCCAGGTCGCCGCGCTCGCCGAGCGGATCGAGGAGGTCCTCGACGAGGCCCTGCGGCGCAGCGGCGGCGACTCCGCGATCCCCGCCGCCGCCCCGGTGGACCTGCTCGACACCGCCCCGCTGGACCTGCCGCTGGAGCAGGAGTTCCGGGTCGGCACGATGGCCCTGGCCTGGGACAGCATCGACAGCTGCCTGGTGGTCGAGGCACAGGCGGTGATCGAGGAGGACGAGGGCGAGGACGCCGCCGAGGCGGTCTTCGAGGACGACGAGAACGGCCCGGACATGCTGCGGGTGCGGCTCTCCGGCGCGATGGCCCGGGTGTTCGCCAAGCGCGCGCTGGACCTCGTCTCGGCCGGTCGCAAGCCCTGCCCGTTCTGCAACCTGCCGCTCGACCCGGAGGGCCACCTGTGCCCGCGCGCGAACGGGTACCGGCGCTGAACACCGAGACCCCACCACAGGCGGACCCGGTGGCCGGCGCCGCCCTGGCCGCCGACGTGCCGACCGCGCTGCGCCTGCTGCGCGAGGGCGGGCTGACCGTCCACGGCCGGCTGACCGACGCCTCCAACGCCGCGCTCTACTGCAGCGTCACGCTGGACGGCCCGCAGGGGCTGACCGCCCAGGCCGTCTACAAGCCGGTGGCCGGCGAGCGCCCGCTCTGGGACTTCCCGGACGGCACGCTGGCCGGCCGCGAGGTCGCCGCGTACGAGCTCGCCGCCGCCACCGGCTGGGCGCCGATCCCGCCCACCGTGCTGCGCGACGGTCCGCACGGACCCGGCATGGTGCAGCTCTGGGTGGAGCCCGACCCGGAGGCGGACCCGCTGCTCGCCCTCCAGGACCCGCGCGGACCGGAGGACGGCTGGCTGCCGATCGTGCGCGCCGACGTCGGTGACGGGCGCACCGCGCTGCTGGTCCACCCGGACGACGAGCGGCTGCGCCGGCTCGCCGTGCTGGACGCGGTGCTCAACAACGCCGACCGCAAGGGCGGCCACCTGATCGCCGCCGCCGACGGCCGGATCTACGGCATCGACCACGGCGTCACCTTCAACACCGAGGGCAAGCTGCGCACGCTGCTCTGGGGCTGGGCCGGTCGGCCGCTGCCGCAGGACGCCCTGGCGGTGCTGGGCGGCCTCGCCGAGCAGCTGGACGGCGCGCTCGGCGAGCGGCTCGCCCCGCATCTGACCGCAGCCGAACTGGGTGCCACCCGCGCCCGGGTGGCCGAGCTGCTCGGCACCGGCCGCCACCCGCTGCCCTCGCAGGACTGGCCGTCCATCCCCTGGCCGCCGATCTGACCCGCACCGCCCCGCGCGGAGCCGGACCGGCGCCCGCCCGGGGCGCCGACCTGCCGACCCTGTAGCAATGGTCTGGACCGGTGCGGCGGTTCGGCCGCAGACTGCTCCGATGGACGAGCGACGGACCACCCCCCACCTGGACCTGCCGCTGCATCGCTTACAGGTCCCGCTGCCGCACCTGCTCCCGTTCGCGATCGGCAGCTTCGACGCCATCGGCCCGCTCTCCCGGGCCGCCTTCCCCCACCGGCACTCCTTCTACGAGATCGTCTACGTCACCGGAGGCCGCGGCGCCCACGTCCTGGACCTGGTCCACCGGACGCTGCAGCCGCCGCAGTTGTGCGTGATCGTGCCCGGACAGGTGCACTACTGGGCCGACGCCGACGATCTGACCGGGCAGGTGGTGCTCTTCAACGAGGACTTCCTGCTCTCCCGCCCCGACGACCTCGCCGCGCTCCGCGGCCTCTCCTCCCGGCCGGCCCTGTCCCTGGGCGAACACGCCGGGCCGATCGCCGCCTTGTTGGCCGACATGGAGCAGGAGTACCGGGCGCTGCCGTCCGGCTACCTGGGCGTGCTGCGGGCCAGCCTGCACATCCTGATCGTCCGGGCGCTGCGTGCCTGCGCCCCCGGCCCGGGTCCGGCGGTGCCCGGGCGGGGGAGCGAACTGGCCACCGCCTTCACCCGGTTGATCGCCGACCCGGGCGGGCTGCACCGCTCGGTGGCCTCCTGCGCCCAGGAGCTGGGCCTGTCGCCCGGCCATCTGCAGACGCTGGTGAAGCAGGCCACCGGGTGCACACCCGGCCGGCTGATCCGCCAGCAGCAGACGCTGGAGGCGAAACGGCTGCTGGCCTCCACCGAGCTGACGATCCGTCAGGTCGCCCGGGAGGCCGGGTTCGCCGATCCGGCGTACTTCTGCCGCTTCTTCCGGCGGGAGACCGGGATGACGCCGGGGGAGTTCCGGGCCGGGGTCGGAGGAAATCACCACGATCCCCGGATCACGTCCATCGCGGCCGTCCCGGGCGCCCCGTAGGTTGGCTGCTGGCCGCCGGTGACCGGCCCGTACGGAACGGGTGGGCCGCCGGCCCGGTCCTTGTCATGCCCCCACCATGACAAGGGCCGCCCCCACCTCCCCCCACACCCCCCCCAGTGAAGGAGTCGGCGCATGCCAGCGTCCCAAGAGCCCACCGGGCCGGAGGGCCTGATCGACCGCCGGATCAGCCGCAAGACCGTCCTCAAGGCGGCCGCCGTCCTCAGTGCCACCCCGCTGCTGATCGGCGGCGGTGTCGCACTGGCCCGCGACCGGGTCGGCACCGGCGAGGCACCCGGCCTCACCCCCGCCTGCCACGACGGCGACGAGCCGACGATCGAGCAGACCGAGGGCCCCTACTTCAAGCCGAACTCCCCGCTGCGGACGTCGCTGATCACCGACAGCACCCCCGGCACCCGGCTCACCGTGAGCGGCTACGTCTTCGGCCGGGCCTGCCTCCCGATCGCGAACGTCCTGCTCGACTTCTGGCAGGCCGACGTCAACGGCGCCTACGACAACACCGGCTTCGCCTTCCGCGGCCACCAGTTCACCAACGCCCAGGGCGCGTTCACCCTCACCACCATCGTGCCGGGCCTGTACCCGGGCCGCACCCGGCACATCCACGTCAAGCTCCAGGCGCCCGGCCGCCCGGTGCTCACCACCCAGCTCTACTTCCCCGGCGAGCCGCGCAACAGCACCGACACCATCTACGACGCGCGGCTGCTGATGAACGTCCGCCAGGTCGGCTCGGCGAAGGAGGGCACCTACGACTTCGTCCTGAACGTGCCGCAGACCCCCACCACGCCGCCGACCAGTCCGAACCCCACCACGCCCACCACCGCACCCCCGACCTCCCCGCCCGGCGGCTCCTGGACCGCCGGGACCCTCTACAACGCGGGCGACCGCGTCACCTACGCCGGCGCCTCCTACCGTTGCCTCCAGGGGCACACCGCCATCACCGGCTGGGAGCCGCCGAACGTGCCGGCCCTCTGGCAGCGGTCGTAGCGGCTCCGACCGCGTCCCCCAGGGGCCGGGCGCCCGGTCGGCGGCAGGGCCGACCGGGCGCTCATCCGCGCGCCCGGAAACCGCCCCCGTACCGGGCGGACCACGTCGGGAGCCGGTCCCTATCAGTCCGGAACCGCTCAGGCAACGTCGGAAACCGAATCCAGTCGATCTTGTGTACTGGTTAGGCTTTCAAATGTTCGCGCGGTTAAAGTGATTCCCATGCATGCCTGGCCCGCCTCCGAGGTTCCCGCCCTGCCTGGTCAGGGGCTCCCCCTTCGTATTCACGACACCGCCGCGGGCGGTATCCGCGAGGTCGTCCCGCAGGACGGCACCGCCCGGATCTACGTCTGCGGCATCACCCCCTACGACGCGACCCACATGGGCCACGCCGCCACGTACAACGCGTTCGACCTGGTGCAGCGCGTCTGGAAGGACGCCGGCCACGACGTCCTGTACGTCCAGAACGTCACCGACGTCGACGACCCGCTGCTGGCGCGGGCGATCGAGACCGGCCAGGACTGGGTGGCCCTCGCCGAGCGTGAGACCGCGCTCTTCCGCGAGGACATGACCGCCCTGCGGCTGCTCCCGCCGGCCCACTACATCGGCGCCGTCGAGTCGATCCCGTGGATCGTCCCGCTGGTCCAGAAGCTGCTGGCGAGCGGCGCCGCCTACAAGGTGGACGAGGACATCTACTTCTCGGTCGAGTCGGAGCCGCACTTCGGCGAGGTCTCCGGCCTGACCCGGGAGGCCATGCGCCCGCTCTTCGCCGAGCGCGGCGGCGACCCGGACCGCCCCGGCAAGCGCCACCCGCTGGACGCCCTGCTCTGGCTCGCGGCCCGCCCGGGCGAGCCCGCCTGGGACACCGAGCTCGGCCACGGCCGCCCCGGCTGGCACATCGAGTGCGTCGCGATCGCGCTGCGGTTCCTGGGCATGTCCTTCGACATCCAGGGCGGCGGCAGCGACCTTTCCTTCCCGCACCACGAGATGGGCGCCGCGCACGCCCAGGTCGCCACCGGCGGCCACCCGTACGCCCAGGCCTACGTGCACGCGGGCATGGTCGGGCTGGACGGGCACAAGATGTCCAAGTCCCGCGGCAACCTGGTCTTCGTCTCGGCGCTGCGCCGCGAGGGCGTCGACCCGGCGGCGATCCGCCTCGCGCTGCTCTCGCACCACTACCGCGAGGACTGGGAGTGGACCAAGGCCACCCTGGACGAGGCCGTCGAGCGCCTCGCCCGCTGGCGTGCCGCGGTCTCCCGCCCGGACGGCCCGCCGGCCGAGGCGCTGCTGGCCGAGGTCCGGGAGGCGCTCGCGCGCGACCTGGACGCGCCCGCGGCGCTGGCCGCGGTGGACCGCTGGGCGGCCGGCCAGGAGGCCGACGGCGGCACCGACATCGGTGCGCCCGGCCTGGTCTCCCGCACGGTGGACGCGCTGCTCGGCATCGCGCTGTAGGACGGCGAACGCCGGACATCGCGAGGTAGACGTAGCCGGACTCGACCAGCGGCCGCATGAAGCGGAACAGCAGGGTGAGCAGCAGGGTGCGGATGTGCTGCCCGTCGA
>NZ_JBEXYD010000090.1:0-25642 GCF_040630735.1 Kitasatospora sp. NPDC005748 | reverse complement strand
AGGCGGACGTCCCCGGCGATGACGGCGACCGCGTCCGGCGTCGCGGCGGCCTGGGCTTCGATCAGGTCGACGGTCAGGCCCTGCGGCCAGTCGACCGAGCCGCCCGCGGCCCAGGTCGTGAGCTGGGCGCGCTCGGTCTCGGGCAGGTGGGAGAGGGTCGCGTCGCCGTTCGGGTCGGCGGCCATCGCCTCCAGCACCAGCCGGTAACGCTCACCCAACAGGCCCAGCCGCGACCGGTCGACGGCCGCACTGGTACCGGCCAGCGTCAGATGGTCGCGCCGGGCCAGCACGTTGAGGGCGAACTCGTTGGCGCCGTCGCCCATCGACCCGTCCAGGTCGACGGAGTTCTCGTCCACGACGTGGAAGTCCAGGTACTCGAAGAGGATCGAGACCAGCTCGCCGGAGCTGCCGGCGGCGCGCTGGACGGCGGGCAGCGGGTAGCGGCGGTGGGACCAAATCTCGGTCTCGGTGGCGTAGGTCCGCTCGACCAGCTCGCGCCAGGTCTTCGCGCCCCGGGTGGTCGGGAACGGCAGGGTGTTGAGGTGCATGCCGAGCACCCGGTCGGCGCCGGGTGCTTCCAGGCGGCCGTGGTAGACCACGCCGGTGTGGAAGGCGTCCTCGGCCGTCAGGCTGCCCATCACCTTGAGGTGCGCGGCCAGCAGCACGCTCTTCAGCGACGTCTTCGCCTCGGTGGCGAGCCGACGCAGACCGTCCTCCAGGTCGCCGTAGTGGACGATCCGGCCGACGGGCGTACCCGGGGTCGCCGGATCCGCCCAGCTGCCGGGGAGGGCGAGTGGGCTGTGGGCGTCGACCAGGTGCTGCCAGAAGGCCTGGGTCTGCGGGTCGGAGAGCGCGGTCTGCTCGGCGGCGATGTAGTCGGCGTAGCGGACGGCGGGAGCCTCGTGGACCGCCGGTTCGCGGCCGTCGCGCAGCGCCCGGTAGACCTCCAGGAGCTCCATCAGCAGCGAGTTGAGCGTCCAGCCGTCGGTCACGGTGTGGCTGTGGCTGGTGGTCACCCGCCAGGCCCGGTCGGACTCGATGTGCACGGCGATCCGCAGCAGCGGGGCGGCGGCCAGGTCGAAGCCCGCCGCACGCTCCTGCTCGACGTAGGCGGTCGTGCGCTCCGCCACCTCGGCCTCGGTCAGACCACGCAGATCGTGCACGGTGAGCGGGACCTCGGCGGTGGCGTGCACCGACTGCAGCGGCTGGGAGAAGTCCGCGAGGTGCAGCGACGTGCGCAGGATCTCGTGCCGGGCGGCGACCAGGTCGAGCGCGCCGCGCAACGCGACGGCGTCGAAGGGCGCGGTGTCCGGGATCCGGAAGGAGTTCAGGTTGTGGTAGAGCCCGCGGTCCCCCGAACCCAGCAGTTCGACGAGCATGCCGGTCTGGACCTGGGAGAGCGGGTAGGCGTCGACGACGTCGGCCGGGAGGGCCGTGCGGTCGTCGTCGCCGATGAGGGCGAAGGGCTGGACGGCGGTGATGAGGGATTCGCCGGTGCCGTTGCCAGGGAGGGCTGCGGCCATGGCGGTGATGGTGCGCTGCTGGAAGACGTCGGGGATGGTGACGTCGTAGCCGGCGGCGCGCAGGGCGCCGACCAGTCGGACGGCGCGGATGGAGTCGCCGCCGAGGTCGAAGAAGCTGTCCTCCACACCGACCTGGGGCAGACCCAGCACCTCGGCCCAGACCGCCGCCAGGCGCTCCTCGACCGGAGTGCGCGGGGCGGTGTAGCCGCCGGTGGCGAACGCGTCCAGGTCGGGAGCGGGGAGGGCGCGGTGGTCGACCTTGCCGCTGTTGCTCAGCGGGACGGCGTCGATCGTCACGAACGCGCCCGGGACCATGTACTCGGGCAGCTGCCGGCCCAGTTCGCGCCGTACGGCGGCGATGTCCGGCGCGCTGCCGTCCTCGGTCACCAGGTAGGCGACGAGGGCCTCGTCGTGGACGGTCACGACGGCCTGGCGGACCTGCTCCAACCCGCTCAGGACCGTCTCGATCTCACCCAGCTCGATACGGTAACCGCGGATCTTGACCTGGCTGTCGATCCGGCCCAGGCACTCCAGACTGCCGTCCGCCAGGAACCGCGCCAGGTCACCCGTCGCGTACAGCCGCGAACCCGCCGCCCCGTACGGGTTCGGCAGGAACTTCTCCGCCGTGAGGTCCGCCCGCCCGTGGTAGCCCCGGGCCACCCCGTCACCGTCGATGAACAACTGACCCGTCACCCCCGACGGAAGCAGCCGCAGCCCCTCGTCCAGGACATAGACGCCGGTGTTGGCCAACGGGTGGCCGACGGCGATGGTCTCCGGCTCCTCGGGGACGTCCCAGAAGCTCGACCAGATCGTCGTCTCCGTCGGACCGTAGACGTTGACCACCCGCCGCGTGACCGCCGACAGGGCGGACGCCAGGTGTCCGGGCAACGGCTCGCCACCCGTCAGCGCGGTGACCGAACGCTCCTCGAAACCCGCCTCCAGCAGCAGCCGCCACGCCGACGGCGTCGCCTGCACATGACTCACCCCATGCGCCCCGACCAGAGCGATCAGCGCCGCCGGATCCTTCACCTCATGGTCCCGCGCCAGCACCACCCGACCACCCGTGACCAGCGGCAGGTGCAGCTCCAGACCCGAGATGTCGAACGACACCGACGTCGAGGCCAGCCACACCGAACCATCCGGCACACCCAGGTCGTCCCGCACCGACTCCAACAGGTTGTGCAGCGCACCGTGCCCGATCATCACGCCCTTCGGACGCCCCGTCGAACCACTCGTGTACAGCACGTACGCCAACTGCTCCGGAACCACCACACCCGGCACGGCAAGAGTCGGCGTCGCGTCGAGCACCACCGTGTCCAGGTCGATCCTGGTCCCGGCGAAGTCCACCGACCGGCCGCTCACGGTGACCAGCACCGCCGCGCCCGAGTCCGCCAGCATGTAGTCGATCCGCTCACCCGGCAGCGCCGGATCGATCGGCAGATACGCCCCACCCGCCAGCCACACGCCGTGCAGCAGCGGCACCAGATCCGCCTCACGCGGCAGGCACACACCCACCACGCTCTCCGGACCGACACCCGCCGCCCGCAACAGGGCACCGAACCGCGCCGCCCGCTCCGCCACCTGCCCGTACGTCAGCTCCACATCACCGACCACCACCGCGACCGCGGTCGGAGTGGCCGCCGCCTGGGCCGCGAACGCCTCCGGCGCACTGGCCGTCGACCACACCACCTCACGCCCCGGCGCGGACAACACCGCCACCTCGGCCCCGGACAACGCCACCACACGCGCGTCACCCTCCGGATCCGCCGCCATCGCCTCCAACACCGACCGGTACAACCCACCCAACCGCTCCAGGCTCGCCTGGCTGAGCACCCCGGCCGAGACGTGGAAGTTCACGCTGCCGCGGGTCGGGATGACGTTGAGCGCGAACTCGTTGATGCCGTCGCTGACTCCGCCGTCCACGTCGACCGCTTCGGTGTCGACCTGGTGGAAGTCGAGGAACTCGAACAGCACCGTGAGCAGGTCGCGGGTGTTCCCGGCGGCGCGCTGGATGGCGGGCAGCGGGTAACGGCGGTGGGACCAGATCTCGGTCTCGGTGGCGTACGTCCGCTCGACCAGCTCACGCCAGGTCCTCGCACCCCGACTGGCCGGGAACGGCAGGGTGTTGAGGTGCATACCCAGCACCCGATCGGCACCCGGCGCCTCCAGACGGCCGTGGTAGACCACACCGGTGTGGAAGGCCTCGTCCGGGGTGAGGGCGGACAGCACCTTGAGGTGCGCCGCGAGCAGCACGCTCTTGAGCGAGGTCTTCGCCCGGGCGGCCAGCGCCCGCAGGCCGTCCTCCAGGTCCGCGAACGGCACCTGGAGGTGCCGGCGGGTCGCCTCGCCCGCCTCGGCGGCCCAGCCGGCCGGGAGCGCCAGCGGCGTGTGCTCCTCGACGATCTGCTGCCAGAAGGCCTGGGTCGCCGGGTCGGCCAGCGCGGTCTGCTCGGCGGCGATGAAGTCCGCGTACCGCACCGCCGGCTGCTCGTAGGCGTCCGGCGCGCCCGCGGCGCGCAGCGCGCGGTAGCAGTCGAGCACCTCCATCAGCAGCGAGTTGTAGCTCCAGCCCTCCGAAATGGCGTGGTTGTAGGTGAAGTTGAGCCGCCAGGAGTCCTCGGACTCGACGAGCGCCGAGACCCGCAGCAGCGGCGCGACGGTGAGGTCGAAGGTCCGGGACTGCTCCCGCGTCAGGAACTCGCCCTTGAGCCGCGCCCGTTCGGCCTGGTCGAGGCCGCGCAGGTCCTCCAGGACCACCGGGTAGTCGGCGGTGGCGTGCACGATCTGCAGCGGCTCGTCGAAGCCCTCCAGGTGCATCGAGGTGCGCAGGATGTCGTGGCGGGCCGCCACGGTGTCCACGGCGCCCTGCAGCGACTCCAGCGAGAAGGGCTGCCCGTCCCGGATCAGGAAGGAGTTGACGTTGTGGTACAGGCTGCGCTGCTTCCCGGGGGCGGCGGTGGTGGCGAGCAGCTCGACGAGCATGCCGGTCTGCACCTGGGAGAGCGGGTAGGCGTCGACGGCGTCGGCGGGCAGCAGCGCCCGGTCACCGTCGCCGATCAGCGCGAACGGCCGGACGGCGGTGATCAGCGACTCGCCGCCGGTCCCGACCGTGGCGGCCAGCGCGGCGACGGTGCGGTGCTCGAAGACCGCGGGGACGGTGATGTCGAAGCCCGCGGCGCGCAGCGCGCCGACCAGCCGGACGACCCGCATCGAGTCACCGCCGAGGTCGAAGAAGCTGCTCCGCACGCCCACCTGCGACAGGCCGAGGACGTCGGCCCAGATGGCGGCGATCCGCTCCTCGGCGGGGGTGCGCGGGCCGACGTACTCCGAGGCGTCGAAGGCTTCGGCGTCGGGGGCGGGCAGCGCACGCACGTCGACCTTGCTGCTGCTGGTCAGCGGGATCCGGTCGAGCAGGACGTACCCGGCCGGGACCATGTACTCCGGCAGGCTCTCGCCGAGCCGGGCGCGCAGCCCGGTCAGGTCGAGCGGCCCGGCGGCCACCAGGTAGGCGATCAGGCGCTTGACCCCCGGGGCCGGCTCGTGGACGGTCACCACGGCGTCGCGGACGTCCGGGTGGGCGGTCAGCGCGGACTCGATCTCGCCGAGCTCGACGCGGTGGCCGCGGATCTTGACCTGGCTGTCGATCCGGCCGAGGGAGTCGAGGCTGCCGTCGGGCAGGCGACGGGCGAGGTCGCCGGTGGCGTAGAGGCGGGTTCCGGGCGCGCCGAACGGGTCGGGGACGAAGCGCTCGGCGGTGAGGGCGGGGCGGTCGAGGTAGCCGCGGGCCACGCCGGGGCCGCCGACGTGGATCTCGCCGGGAACGCCGGTGGGGACCAGGCGGCCGGCCGCGTCCAGCAGGTGGATGGTGAGGTCGCCGACCGGGCGCCCGATGACGCTGCGGCGCGGGTCGGCGAGGTCCTCGGCGCCGACCCGGTGGTATGCGCAGTGCATGGTGGTCTCGGTCGGGCCGTACAGGTTGACCGGCTCGGGGTGGTCCAGGCCCATCCGGGCGATCCAGGGCTGGAGTTCGGCGGTCTCCAGCCGCTCACCGCCGAAGGCGACCAGGCGCAGGGCCAGCCGGTCGAGCCGCGGGTCGCCGTCCTTGGCGGCCGCCGCGAGCGCGGAGAACGCGGAGGGCGTCTGCAGCAGGACGGTGACCTGCTGCTCGACCATGAGGTCCAGGAAGTCGTGCGGCGAGCGGGCGATCGCCGAGGGGACGACGACGAGCCGGCCGCCGTGCAGCAGGGCGGCCCACATCTCCCAGACGGAGACGTCGAAGCTGTAGGCATGCGACTGGGTGGCCACGTCGCCCGGCCGGAAGCCGAACTGCTTCCGGGTGGCCGCGAAGTGGCGGGCGACGTTGGCGTGGGTGAGGCTGACGCCCTTGGGCAGGCCGGTGGAGCCCGAGGTGTAGATGACGTAGATCAGGTTGTCCGGACGCACGTCCGTGACCGGTGCGGTGGCCGGGCGGGCCGCGATCTCGGCCGCGTGGGTGTCGACGAGGACGCGGGTGCCGGTGAACTCCAGCTCGTCGAGGGCGGAGTGGGTGAGCAGGATCGGCGCCTTGGCGTCGGTGAGCATGTAGGCGAGGCGGTCGGCGGGGTTGGCCGGGTCGAGCGGGAGGTAGGCGGCGCCGGACTTCAGGATGCCGAGCAGGGCGGGGATGAGGTCCGGGCCGCGTTCCAGGGAGAGGCCGACGATCCGCTCGGGGCCGGCGCCGAGGGCGATGAGGTGGTGGGCGATGCGGTTGGCCCGCTCGTCCAGCTCCGCGTAGGTCAGGTGGGACGAGCCGCTGGTCAGGGCGATGGCGTCCGGGGTGCGGGCGGCCTGGGCGGCGAACAGCTCGTGGACGCAGTCCTCGACCGGCTGCTCGACGGCGGTGTTCCAGGTGTCGAGCAGTCGGGAGAGTTCGTCGGCCGGGAGGTGGGCGGCGCGGGCGTCGCCGTCGGCGTCGGCGGCCATCGCCTCCAGCACCGACCGGTACATGGCGCCCAGCCGCTCCAGGTTGGCCGGGGTGAAGTACTCCGTCGAGCCGCTCAGGTTGAAGTACCCGTTCGAGGGGATCGCGTTGAGCGCGAACTCGGTGCCGCCGTCGTTGATCCCGCCGTCCACGTCGACGGTGTCGGTGTCGACCTGGTGGAAATCGTGGTGGTCGAAGAGGACGGTGATCAGGTCACGGGTGTTGTCGGCGGCGCGCTGGATGGCGGGCAGCGGGTAGCGGCGGTGGGACCAGATGGCACTCTCGGTCGCGTACGTCCGCTCGACCAGCTCACGCCAGGTCTTCGCGCCCCGGGTGGCCGGGAACGGCAGGGTGTTGAGGTGCATGCCCAGCACCCGGTCGGCGCCCGGCGCCTCCAGCCGGCCGTGGTAGACCACGCCGGTGTGGAAGGCCTGCTCGGAGGTGAGGCTGCCCAGCACCTTGAGGTGCGCGGCCAGCAGCACGCTCTTGATCGACGTCCTCGCCTCGGCGGCCAGCGCCCGCAGGCCGTCCTCCAGGTCCGCGAACGGCACCCGGTGGCTCACCTGCCCGCCGCGCTCGCCGCCCCACCCGGCCGGCAGCGCGAGCGGGCTGTGCTCGTCGACGATCCGCTGCCAGAAGGCCTGGTCGGCCGGGTCGGCGAGGGAGGCCTGTTCGGCGGCGATGTAGTCGGCGTAACGGACGGCGGGCTCCTCGTGGACCGCCGGTTCACGGCCCTCGGACAGCGCCCGGTAGACGTCCAGGAGCTCCATCAGCAGCGAGTTGAGCGTCCAGCCGTCGGTCACGGTGTGGCTGTGGCTGAAGGTCAGGCGCCAGGCCCGGTCGGACTCGATGTGCGCGGCGAAGCGCAGCAGCGGGGCGGCCGTCAGGTCGAAGCCGGCCGCGCGCTCCTCCCGCAGGTAGGTGTCCGCCCGGTCCTGTGCCTGCTCGGCGGTGAGGCCGCGCAGGTCGTGCACGGCGAGCGGGAAGGTGACGGCGGCGTGCACCAGCTGGAGCGGCCGGGAGAAGTCCGCGAGGTGCAGCGAGGTGCGCAGGATCTCGTGCCGGGCGGCGACCAGGTCGAGCGCGCCGCGCAGCGTGACGGCGTCGAAGGGCGCGGCGTCGGGGATCCGGAAGGAGTTGAGGTTGTGGTAGAGCCCGCGGTCGCCGGAGGTCATCAGCTCGACCAGCATGCCGGTCTGGATCTGCGAGAGCGGGTAGGCGTCGACGACGTCGGCGGGCAGGGCCGCGCGGTCCTCCTCCGCGAGCAGCGCGAACGGCTCGACGGCGGTGATCAGCGACGCGCCGCCGTCGCCGACCGTGGCGGCCAGGGCGGCGACGGTGCGGTGGTCGAAGACGTCGCGGATGCTCACGTCGTAGCCGGCCGCGCGCAGCGCGCCGACCAGGCGGACGGCGCGGATGGAGTCGCCGCCGAGGTCGAAGAAGCTGTCCTCCACACCCACCTCGGACAGGCCGAGCACCTCCGCCCAGACCGCCGCTAGGCGCTCCTCGACGGGGGTGCGCGGGGCGGTGTAGCCGCCGGTACTGAAGGCGTCCAGGTCCGGCGCGGGCAGCGCGCGGCGGTCGAGCTTGCCGCTGTTGCTGAGCGGGAGGGCGTCCAGGGCGACGAACGCGGCCGGGACCATGTACTCGGGCAGGGTGACGGCCAGCGCCGCGCGCAGCGCGGCCGTGTCGGCGCCCGCCCCGGCGGTCCCGGTGACGACGTAACCGACCAGGGACTTCTCCCCCGCCGCGTTCTCGCGCACGGTGACCACGGCCTGGCGCACCCCGGCGCAGGCGGCCAGTGCGGCCTCGATCTCGCCGAGCTCGACGCGGTAGCCGCGGATCTTGATCTGGCCGTCGATCCGGCCGAGGAAGTCGATGGCGCCGTCGGGCAGGCGGAGGACGAGGTCGCCGGTGCGGTAGAGGCGGGAGCCGGGCGCGCCGAAGGGGTCGGGGACGAACCGCTCGGCGGTCAGCCCGGGGCGGTCGAGGTAGCCGCGGGCCAGGCCCGGGCCGCCGATGTGCATCTCACCGGGCACGCCGACCGGCACCGGGTGGCCGGCGGTGTCCAGGAGGTGGATGCTCAGGTCCCCCAGCGCATGGCCGATGTTGCTGCGGTGGGAGGTGGCCACCTCGTCGGCGGTGATCACGTGGTGGGTCGCGTACACGGTGATCTCGGTGGGGCCGTACATGTTGACCAGGGCCGGGCGCTCGGTGCCCTTGCGGGCCGCCCAGGAGCGGAGTTCGGCCATGTCGAGGCGCTCACCGGCGAAGATGACGGTGCGCAGGGCGAGTCGGTCCACCCGCGGGTCGTCCTGCTCGGCCAGGCCGGACAGCGCGCGGAAGGCGGACGGCGTCTGGCACAGCACGCTGACCCGCTCGCGGACCAGCAGGTCGATCAGGTCGTGCGGGGAGCGGCTCACGGTGGGCGGGACGACGACGAGGCGGGCGCCGTGCAGCAGGGCGCCCCACATCTCCCAGACGGAGACGTCGAAGGCGTAGGAGTGGAACAGCGCCCACACGTCGTCCGCCGAGAAGGCCAGCTGCTCGCGGGTCGTGGTGAACAGGCGCGCGACGCTGGCGTGGGTGAGGCTGACGCCCTTGGGCAGGCCGGTGGAGCCCGAGGTGTAGATGACGTAGATCAGGTTGTCCGGACGCACATCCGTGACCGGCGCGGTGGCCGGACGGGCTGCGATCGCGGCCGCGTGGGCGTCGACGAGGACGCGGGTGCCGGTGAACTCCAGCTCGTCCAGGGCGGAATGGGTGACCAGCAGGTCGGCCTTGGCGTCGGCCAGCATGTAGGCGAGGCGGTCGGCCGGGTTGGAGGGGTCCAGCGGCAGGTAGGCGGCGCCGGACTTCAGGATGCCGAGCAGGGTGGGGACGAGGTCGGGGCCGCGCTCCAGGCTGACGCCGACCACGGTGTCGGGACGGGCGCCGAGGGCGGTGAGGTGGTGGGCGATGCGGTTGGCGCGCTCGTCCAGTTCGGCGTAGGTGAGGTGGGCCGAGCCGCTGGTCAGGGCGACGGCGTCGGGGGTGCGGGCGGCCCGGGCGGCGAACAGCTCGTGGAGGCAGTCGGCCACGGGCAGTTCGGTGCGCCGCTGCCAGTCGGCGAGCAGCCGGCGGTCGGTCTCGGGCAGCGGGACGGCGAGGGCGTCACCGTCCGGATCGGCGGCCATCGACTCCAGGACCAGCCGGTAGAGGGTGGCCAGCCGCTCCAGGTTCGCGCTGCCGAGGGCGCCGGCTCCGGCGGCGAGGCCGAGTCGTCCGTTGCCGGCGATGGCCATCAGGGCGAACTCGTTGCCGCCCCCGTCCAGGCCGCCGTCGATGCCGATGCCGCCGCCGGCCTTCCCGCTGTCGACCTGGTGGAAGTCCTGGTAGTCGAAGAGGGTCGACAGCAGGCCGACGCCGCCCGCGGCGCGCTGGACGGCGGGCAGCGGGTAGCGGCGGTGGGACCAGATGGCGGTCTCGGTGGCGTAGGTCCGCTCGACCAGCTCGCGCCAGGTGCGGGCACCGCGGGTGGTCGGGAAGGGCAGGGTGTTGAGGTGCATGCCGAGCACCCGGTCGGCGCCCGGCGCCTCCAGCCGGCCGTGGTAGACCACGCCGGTGTGGAAGGCCTCGTCCGGGGTGAGGGCGGACAGCACCTTGAGGTGCGCGGCCAGCAGCACGCTCTTGAGCGAGGTCTTCGCCCGGCCGGCGAGGACGCGCAGCCCGTCCTCCAGGTCGGTGTAGTCGACGGTCCGGTCGACCGGGGCCCGCCCCGCCTGGTCCGCCCAGCTGCCGGGCAGCACCAGCGGGCTGTGCTCGTCGACGACCTGCTGCCAGAAGGCCTGGTCGGCCGGGTCGGCGAGGGAGGCCTGTTCGGCGGCGATGTAGTCGGCGTAGCGGACGGCGGGAGCCTCGTGGACCGCCGGTTCACGGCCCTCGCAGAGCGCCTGGTAGACGCCCAGGAGCTCCATCAGCAGCGAGTTGAGCGTCCAGCCGTCGGTCACGGTGTGGCTGTGGCTGAAGGTCAGGTGCCAGGCCCGGTCGGACTCGATGTGTGCGGCGATCCGCAGCAGCGGGGCGGCCGTCAGGTCGAAGCCGGCCGCGCGCTCCTGCCGCACGTACTCGCGTGCCCGGTCCCGCGCCTGGTCGGCGGTGAGGCCGCGCAGGTCGACGGTGGTGAGCGGGATCCGCGCCGAGGCGTGCACGAGCTGCAGCGGCTGGGCGTACCCGGACAGCGCGATCGAGGTGCGCAGGATCTCGTGACGCTCCGTCAGGATGTCGACGGCGCGGCGCAGCTCCTCCGCCGCGTAGCCGATGCTCTCGGCGACCCGGAAGGAGTTGAGGTTGTGGTAGAGCGTCGATCCCTGGGCCGCCGCCAGTTCGACGAGCATGCCGGTCTGCGCCTGGGAGAGCGGGTAGGCGTCGACGACGTCGGCCGGGAGGGCCGTGCGGTCGTCGTCGCCGATGAGGGCGAAGGGTTGGACGGCGGTGATGAGGGATTCGCCGGTGCCGTCGCCGACCGCAGTGGCCATGGCGGTGATGGTGCGCTGCTGGAAGACGTCGGGGATGGTGACGTCGTAGCCGGTGGCGCGCAGGGCGCCGACGAGGCGGACGGCGCGGATGGAGTCGCCGCCGAGGTCGAAGAAGCTGTCCTCGACGCCGACCTGGGGCAGGCCGAGGACCTCGGCCCAGACTGCGGCCAGGCGTTCCTCGACCGGAGTGCGGGGGGCGGTGTAGCCGCCGGTGGCGAACGCGTCCAGGTCGGGGGCGGGGAGGGCGCGGTGGTCGACCTTGCCGCTGTTGCTCAGCGGGACGGCGTCGATGGCCACGAACGCGCCCGGGACCATGTACTCGGGCAGGGTTTCGGCGAGGCGGGCCCGCAGCTCCCCCGCGTCCACCCGGCCGCCGGCGGGCATGACGTAGGCGACGAGAGCCTCGTCGTGGACGGTCACGACGGCCTGGCGGACCTGCTCCAACCCGCTCAGGACCGTCTCGATCTCACCCAGCTCGATGCGGTAACCGCGGACCTTGACCTGGCTGTCGATCCGGCCCAGGCACTCCAGACTGCCGTCCGCCAGGAACCGGGCCAGGTCACCCGTCGCGTACAGCCGCGAACCCACCGCCCCGTACGGGTTCGGCAGGAACTTCTCCGCCGTGAGGTCCGCCCGCCCGTGGTAGCCCCGGGCCACCCCGTCACCGTCGATGAACAACTGACCCGTCACTCCGGGGGGCAGCTGCCGCAGTCGCTCGTCCAGCACGTACAGGCCGGTGTTGGCCAGCGGGTGGCCGACGGCGATGGTCTCCGGCTCCTCGGGGACGTCCCAGAAGCTCGACCAGATGGTGGTCTCGGTCGGACCGTAGACGTTGACCACCCGCTGCGTGGTCTCGATCAGCCGGGTCGCGAGGTGCGCCGGGAGGGGCTCGCCGCCGGTCAGGGCGGTGACCGTCCAGTCGTCGAAGCCGGCCTCCAGCAGCAGTCGCCACGCCGACGGCGTGGCCTGCACATGGGTCACCCGGTGGGCCCCGATCAGGGCGATCAGCGCCGCCGGATCCTTCACCTCGTGGTCCCGCGCCAGCACCACCCGGCCACCGGTGATCAACGGCAGGTGCAGCTCCAGACCCGAGATGTCGAAGGACACCGAGGTCGAGGCCAGCCACACCGTACGGCCCTGGGCCCCCAGGTCGTCCCGGATCGAGGCGAGCAGGTTGTGCAGCGCACCGTGCCCGATCATCACGCCCTTCGGACGCCCCGTCGAACCACTCGTGTACAGCACGTACGCCAACTGCTCCGGATCCGTCACACCCGGCACGGCAAGGGTCGGCGTCTCGTCGAGCACCACCGTGTCCAGGTCGATCCTGGTCCCGGCGAAGTCCACCGCCTGACCGCTCACGGTGACCAGCACCGCCGCGCCCGAGTCCGCCAGCATGTAGTCGATGCGCTCGCCCGGCAGCGCCGGATCGATCGGCAGATACGCCCCACCCGCCAGCCAGACGCCGTGCAGCAGCGGCACCAGATCCGCCTCACGCGGCAGGCACACACCCACCACGCTCTCCGGACCGACACCAGCCGCCCGCAACAGGGCACCGAACCGCGCCGCCCGCTCCGCCACCTGCCCGTACGTCAGCTCCACATCACCGACCACCACCGCGACCGCGGTCGGAGTGGCCGCCGCCTGGGCTGCGAACAGCTCGCCGGTCAGTACGGGGTTGCTCGCATCGATCCGCGATCCTGACACTTCGACTTGCTCCACTTCGGGCGGGTAGCTGGCGGTGACATCACCGTCCGGGGCGGCCGGCGTCGCCCTCAGCGGGCGTGCGGCCTCCCCGGACGAGTCGGTGGTGGGTCAGTTGGCGGCGGCCTGGGCGGCCATCCGGGTGCGCAGGCTCAGCGGGCGCATGTCGGTCCACACCTCGCCGATGCGGGTGAGGCACTCCTGCTTGGTGCCGCCGGTGCCCTCGGCCCGCCAGCCGTCCGGCAGGGCGCGGTCCGCCCACCAGATCGAGTACTGCTCCTCGTCGTTGAGCACCACCAGGTAGGTCTGCTCGTCGACAATCTGCTCAGCCATGACGCTCCCGAGTTCACGGTGGGATGGGATTCCCGGCCAGTCTGCGCAGCCTCGCTATAACGCCCCTATACGCCGCCGGGGCCGGCCGCTCCGGCACCGCCTCCGGAAACCGAAAGTGCCGGGAACTCCCTTGGAGTTCCCGGCACTTGGAGCCGCTGGTGGGGTGGTCAGGCCGAACCGGCGGCCCCGCGCAGGATGCCCTGGCCGTCCCGGTCGCGCAGCGCGAGCGCGGCCGGCAGCACCGCCGAGACGAGCGCGATGGCCGCGCAGCAGGCGGCGAGCACGCCCATCGTGCCCCAGGGCACCACCGCGGGCGTCGGGCCGACCAGGTTGGTCAGGGCCGCGCAGGAGCCGCCGATGCTGATCGCGGTACCGAGCAGGCCGAGGAACGTCCCGGCCGCCACGCACAGCATCGTCTCGACGGCGACGGTGCGCAGCACCTGGGCCTTGGTGGCGCCGGCCAGGCGCAGCAGCGACAGCTCCTTCCTGCGGTCGGCGACGGTCATCACCAGCGAGTTGGCCAGCGCGATGGCCGCGTAGCAGATCGCCAGGCCGAGGATCATCAGCAGGGCGTTCCAGGAGGCCTCCTCGTTGCTGTCGGTGGCCGCCGACCAGGTCTCCTCCGAGGTCGCGAGCTTGGCGCCCAGCCCCTGCACGGCCGTCCGCAGGGCGTCGGCGGCCTGCTGCCGGTCGGTGCCGGGCAGCACCCGCAGGTGGATCTGGCTCGCCAGCGCCTGGCCGCCGACCCCGCCGGTGACGGCGTTGTGCCCGGTCACCCAGGCCTGGACCGTCTCGGCGCCGGTGCCGAGGACGGCGGCGACCCGCAGGGTCCGGGGGGTGCCGTCGGCCAGCCAGACCGGGACCTGCTGCCCGGTCCGCGGCGAGCCGGGCCAGGTGCGGCTGAGCACGATCGAGTCGGGGCCGAGGTCGGCCAGCGAGCCCTCGACGACCGGGAGCCGGTCGACCTCGGCCAGCGCGGCGGCGTCCGCCGTCGCGGCGGGGAAGGCGACCAGGGCCTGGCCGTCCTGGTCGGCCATCACCAGGGTCGGGGTGATGACCAGGCTCCGCACGCCGGGGACGGCGCGCACGCGGTCCACCACGGTCCGGCTCAGCCCGGGCGTGCCGGCCGGTGCGACGACGAAGTCGGTGGCGGCCAGCTGGCCGCGGACCTCGGTGACCTTCGAGCGGTTGATGGTGTCGACGCTGCCGAGCAGGCAGCCGGCGAAGGCGACGACCAGCACCACCGGGGTGGTGGTGGCGGCGGTGCGCCGGAAGGCCGTCAGCGCGCTCTGCCGGGCGGTGGCCCAGACGATGCCGCCGCCGTCCTCGGCGGGGCGGCCGCGCAGCCGGGCCGAGAGCGTGGGCAGCACCGTCAGCAGCCGGATCACCGGGGTGGCCAGCACGCCCGCGAGCAGGACGCAGCCGCCGACGACGGCCAGCAGCAGTCCGAGCGAGTCGGCGGCGCTGGCCGCGGCGTCGGGCCAGGTCCGGGCCACCACCACGAGCGCCGCGATGCCGCCGCCGAGCACGAGCAGGCCGCTGATCCAGCGGACCGCCAGGGCGACCCGCGAGCGCCGCTCCACGTCGGCCTCCATCAGCGCCTCGCCGGGGCTGACCAGTCCGGCCTTGAACGAGGAGAGCACCACGCCGGTCATCGCGGTCAGCAGTCCGATCAGGGCCGCGACGAGCAGCCCCCACCAGCTGATCGGGACGGTGAAGTCGGCCGGCACCATGTCGTGGTCGATCAGCCAGCGGCCGGCCAGCGGCGCCCCGACCGCACCGAGCACGCAGCCCGTGACGGAGGCCAGCAGGCCGACCAGCAGGGCCTCCCGGTTGACCAGGGTGCGCAGCTGCTTGCGGGTGGCGCCGATCAGGCGGAGGAGGGCGAGCTCACGGCGGCGCTGGGCGATCGACAGCGCGAAGGTGCCCGCGACCACGAACACGGCGGTGCCGCCGGAGACCGCGGCGGAGAGCCCGAGCGGGGTCTGCACGTTGTCCAGCTGACCGGCGACGTCGATGTGGTGCGGGTCCAGCTGGCTGCGCTCGGCACCGGTCAGCACCCGGGCGGTGGTCGCGCCGCCGGCGCCGGCCACCGCCTGGCGGACCGCGTCGACGGGGCCGAAGGCGGCCAGCACGCCGACGGCGGGGCAGAAGCGGGCGGCCTGCGCGTCGGTGAAGAAGACGGCGTGCTCGAACGGCTCCGCCTCGGTGACGCCGGAGACGGTCGCGCTGTGCAGGCCGTCGGCGGTGACGTACTGGACGCGCCGGCCGACCTGGTCGGGGCTGCCGCCGCCGATGACGATCTGCTCGTCGGTGGTCGGCGCCGAGCCGGCGGTCAGCCGGTAGCCGCCGAGCTCCGCACTGGACCAGGCGCGTCCGACCTGGTCGTGCGGGCCGTCCGCGAGCTGGGCGTAGAAGGTGCGGTCCTCGACCGTCCGGCCGGTGGCGGCCACCGCGGCGATCAGCTCGGCCGGCAGGCCCTGCTGCTTGGCCACCGGGGTCGGGGAGACGTCGCCGTCGTCCCGCCTGAAGTCCAGGGTGTGGAAGGCGGACACCAGGACGGGGGCCTGCGAGAAGCGCTGGCGTTCCTGGTCGGGGATGTCCGAGGTGGCGGCCATGACCAGGATCGAGGTCGCCATCAGGGCGACGCCGCAGGCCAGGGCGACGAAGCTGCCGACGAACGAGGCCCAGCGCAGCTTGATGGTGGCGAGAGCGAGGCTCAGCATGCCACGGCCTCCAGGGCGGTCATCCGGGCGGCGACCTGCTCGGCGGTGGGCCGCTCCAGCGAGCCGGCCAGCCGGCCGTCGCGGAGGAAGACCACGCGGTCGGCGTAGGAGGCGGCGACCGGGTCGTGGGTGACCATGACCACGGCGCGGCTGGGCTCGTCGGCCATGGAGCGCAGCAGGGCCAGGACCTCGCGGCCGCTCTTGGTGTCCAGGGCGCCGGTCGGCTCGTCGGCCAACAGCACCGCGGGGCGGGTGATCAGCGCGCGGGCGATGGCCACCCGCTGCTGCTGGCCTCCGGAGAGCTCGCCCGGCCGGTGTCCGGCCCGCTCGGCGAGGCCGACGACGGCCAGCGCGGCGGTCACCTCGGAGGGCGCGGGGTGCCGGCCGGCCAGCTTGGCGGGGAGCGCCACGTTCTGCGCCGCGGTCAGGGCGGGCAGCAGGTTGAAGGACTGGAAGACGAAGCCGATCTTCTCCCGGCGCAGCACGGTCAGGTCGTTGTCGCGCAGGCCGCCCAGGGCGGTGCCGTCGACCCGTACCTCCCCCTGGTCGATCGGCTCCAGGCCCGCGGCGGACCGCAGCAGGGTCGACTTGCCGGAGCCGGAGGGGCCCATGACGGCGGTGAAGGTCCCGAAGGGGAATCCGACACTCACGTCGTCCAGGCCGACGACCGGCTCGGGTCCGCGTCGGTAGGTCCGGCAGACCGATCGGAGTTCAACGGCAAAGTCCGTGGCGTTCATAGTCTCAGCCCATCAGTCGGGGTGGGTGCGGCTCAATGGCCTGGGATTCAGTCCCGGGGTATGGCTGGCTACACCCCCGGTGGCACGGGGCGGCCGGCCCGGCCCGCGAGGACGGGGATGCGGCGGGTTGGGTTCCCCCGGGGCGCGGCACCGGCGTTCCCGCCCCGGCCGGCCGCCGACGCTCCCGACCGGGCCGAGCGCCGCCGGCCCCGGGTCCGGGTCCGGCGGCGGCCGGTGTCAGGAGAGCAGGGCGGGATCGACCCAGCCGTGCTGGAGCGCCATCATCCCGGCCTGGAACTTCGTCTTGGCGCCCAGCTGGGCGGCCAGCTCGGCGGTGCCGCGCCGTACGGTGCGGACCGAGACGCCGAGCCTGCGGGCGATCATCTCGTCGGTGGCGCCCTTGGCCAGCAGGACCAGGATGGCCTGCGATCGCGGGGACAGTTCGGGCTGTTCCCGGCCGACCGGAGCCTCCGGCTCGGAGGCGACCGGCAGGGAGCTCTGCCAGACCCGCTCGAACAGTTCGCACAGCGCGCCGACCACTCCGTGGCCGCGCAGCACGAGGGCGCCCCTGCGGGTCTCCTCGGGGTCCACCGGAACAATAGCGGTGGACCGGTCATAGATCACCATGCGCGGCGGAAGCGTCGGCGCGACGCGCACCTGGGCGCCCTGCTCCGTCAGCCAATGAGCATACGCAATGGTGTTGTTGTCGTTCTTGATGCTCTCCAGGTAGATCGAGCGCAGCCGGACCCCGCCGCGCAGCACCCGCAGGTCCAGCGGACGGCTGGCCTCGATGTTCGCCTCGGACATCACCCCCGAGGTGACGAAGCCCAGCACCTCCTCGGTGCAGCCGGTCGCCAGCGACTCGATCCGCAGCCGGATCGAGTCGATCCCCTCCAGCACCTCGACGTCCGCGCTCTTGCGGGAGGACCGGGTCAGGTTGGCGTACTCGGCGACCACCTCGACGAGGTCGCGGCGGCCCTGCTCGATCTCCAGCAGGCGCCGCTGGAGCTCGGCCTCCCGGCGGTCGAGCAGATAGCGCAGCCCGACCTCCGGCTCCACCGGCTTCAGCACGCCCGGGTCCTGCCAGGACGGTCTCAGCAGCGCGAGGCGGGCGAGCTCGTCCAGGGACGACCGCACCCGGGCCTCGGTCCAGCCGAGCCGGCCGGCGATGTCGGCGGGTCCGCTCTGCGGATCCTTGAGCATTTCTTTGTAGACCGAACCGGCCTCGGCACCGAGGCCCAGCTTCTCCAGCATTGCCGTGAATCCAATTGTCCAGGGAGGGTGATCTGATGGCCCGTCAAGAATCAGTCGACATTGGACAGTCGGAATGCGAAGAGGCTGGACACAGATGCGGTCTGATCACACGAAGCAGGTCTGACATGGTGAAACGTCCCCCGAGGAATCTCTGAACTTCTTCACACGGGGGCCTTGAATATGGCTGCCCCCCGGCTGGGCCGAGCCACGGAAATGTCACTCCCTGCACGCCCCCGGTCGAGTTTCTGTCATCGAATGACATGAAGTCAAGTAATGGACACCCAGGGTGGCGGAAGGGCATTTTTCGGCCACCGCAAACCCCTCGATATAAGCAATCGTGATTTCCACCACGCCCCGGACCGCCCCGATCCGGGGCCCGCGCACCCCTCGTGACCTGCACCGGAAGGCACGCCGACGGCCGGATCCGGCGGTATAGAGCGTCTATAGCGGGCCACCGCAGACTTCCCGGGCAGTCGGACGAGTGTGCGGGCAGCCGGCCCGCCCAACAGCTCGGCCGTCCCGTGCATCCAGCCGCCCATGGCGGCACCGGCCTCAACCGACCTGGGAGCGTCATGGCTGAGCAGATTGTCGACGAGCAGACCTACCTCGTGGTGCTCAACGACGAGGAGCAGTACTCGATCTGGTGGGCGGACCGCGCCCTGCCGGACGGCTGGCGGGCCGAGGGCACCGGCGGCACCAAGCAGGAGTGCCTCACCCGCATCGGCGAGGTGTGGACCGACATGCGCCCGCTGAGCCTGCGCACCCGGATGGCCGCCCAGGCCGCCGCCAACTGAACGACCCCGCTCTCCCGCGGCGGCCCCCACCGGCCGCCGCGGGAGAGCGCGCGTCGTCGTACCGCCCACCCCACCGTGACACCGAGCGAGGAGCTCTCGTGACCCCGCGGCCTTCCCTGCACGACCTGATTGCGAGCTCGACCCGCCGGGCTCCCGACGCCGTCGCCGTGTCCGACCACCAGGACCGCGCCGACTACCGCCGGCTCGACGAGCACGCCGGCCGGCTGGCGCACTTCCTCGCCGAGGCGGGCATCGCGCCCGGCGGCGTCGTCGGCGTGCGCCTCTCCCCCGGGGCGGCGTTCGCGCGGACCGCCCTCGGCATCTGGCGCGCCGGCGCGGCCGTCCTGCCCCTGCCCACCGACCTCCCGCTCGGCTCCCTGCCCGCCCGGGTGGAGCTCGTCCTCACCCTGGACGAGGACGCGCCCGAGCGGCACGGCGCCGCCCGGGTCGTCGGCCCCCGCGCGCTGGCGCGGGACCTCGCCGACCGGCCCGCCGACCACCCCGGCCGGCCCGCCGCGCCGACCGACGCCGCCTGGCTGCGCCACGACCCGGCCACCGGCCGCACCCTGGTCCTCGACCAATCCGCCGTACTGCACCAGATCGACTGGCTGGTCGAGGAGTTCGGCCTGGAGCCGGGCGACCGGGTGCTCTGCGCCGACGGCACCGACGGCTGGTTCGCCCCGCTGTTCGCCGCGCTGGCCGCCGGTGCCACCGCCGTCCCGGTGACCGACCCCGCCGGCCTCACCGCCGTCGCCACCGAGCAGCGGGCCACCGTACTGGCCGGCGCGCCCGCGCTGCTCGCCGCCGCCGACCTGCGGCCCGGCACCGCCCCCCGCCTGGTGCTCGCCGCCGGCGCCGGGCTGACCGCCGGCACCGCGCGCGCCCTGACCGCCGCCGGCGCCGAGGAGGTGTGCAGCGTCCACCTGCTCGACGGCGCCCTCGCGGTGACCGCCCACACCGTCGACCCGGACCGCACCGGCCCGAACACCCTGCTCGGCCGCCCGATCGACCGGATCCCGCTGCTCGTCCTCGACGAGTACGGCGACCTCGTCCCGCCGGGCGTCCCCGGCCGGCTGAACGCGGCCGGCCTCGGCGCCGGCGCCGGCTACCTCGACGACCCGCGCACCACCGCCGAGCGGCTGCGCCCCGCCGTCTACGGCACCGCCGGCAGCCGCATGCACGCCACCGGCGACCTGGTCCGCTGGCAGGGCGGCGGCATCCTGGAGCTGCTCGACGAGGCCGACCGCCCGCAGGCCGCGCCCGCCGACACCGCGCCCGGCCGCCCCGCCCACGTCGCCCCCGTCACCGCCGTCGAGCGGACCGTGGCCCGGATCTGGTCCGAGCTGCTGGAGGTGGCGCAGGTCGGCCTGGACGACAACTTCTTCCAGCTCGGCGGCTACTCGCTGATCATGACCGAGCTGGCCAAGCGCCTCCACGCGGCCACCGGCACCCCGATCGTGCTCGCCGACCTGTTCGGCGCGGTCACCGTCCGCGAGCAGGTCGCCCTGCTCGCGGACGCCCGGCCGACCGCCGCCGGCATCACCCCGGTGCCGCGCGACCGGCCACTGCCGCTCTCGTACGGCCAGCGCCGGATCTGGCTGCTCGACACCATGGAGCCCAGCCCGGAGTGGACCGCCCCGCTGTTCCTGCGGCTGCCCGGGGACGTCGAGGCCGACACCGTCCGCCTGGTGCTCGACACCCTCGCCGACCGCCACGAGGCGCTGCGCACCCGCTACACCGTCGTCGACGGCGAACCGCTCCAGGAGATCGGCGAAACCCTGCCGATCGAGCTGCGGTGCGCCGAAGGCAGCCGCGAGCGGATCGTCGAGCTCTTCCGCGAGCAGTTCGAGACCGGCTTCGACCTCGCCTCCGGCCGGCTCTGGCGCGCCACCCTGGCCCGCACCCCCGCCGACGGCGACGAGCAGCTGCTGCTCGTCACCATCCACCACATCGCCTGCGACGGCTGGTCGGCCGCCGTCCTGGAGGAGGAGTTCCACCAGCTGTGCGCCGCCCTTCGGGCCGGCGTCACCCCGCGGCTGCCCGCCGTCCCGGTGCAGTACGCCGACTACGCCGGCTGGCAGCAGGAGTGGCACTCCAAGGAGCGGCTGGCCGACGAGCTCGACTACTGGCGCACCGCGCTCGACGGGCTCGTCCCGCTGGAGCTGCCCGCCGACCACCCGCGCCCCGCCAAGCGCGACCCGCACGGCGACGTCGTCACCTTCGACATCCCGCAGCGCCTGATGGCCGCGGTCACCGACCTCGGCCAGAGCCGCGAGGCCACGCCGTTCATGACGCTGCTGACCGCCTTCGGCACCGTGCTCGCCCGGCTCAGCGGCCAGTGGGACGTGGTGATCGGCACCCCGGTCGCCGGCCGCACCCGGCCCGAGGTCGACCGCACCGTCGGCTTCTTCCTCAACTCGCTGGTGCTGCGCTGCCGGCTGGCGGAGGGCCTGACCTTCACCGAGGCCCTGGAGAAGGTCAGGGTGGTCTGCCGCGAGGCCTTCGCCCACCAGAACCTCTCCTTCGAGCACATCGTGGACGAGCTGCGCCCCGAGCGCGACCAGTCCCGCACCCCGCTCTACCAGGTCGCCTTCAACCTGCACGACGGCCAGCTGATCGGCGGCATGCCCGACCGCGCCGACATCGACTACCTCCACCCGGCCCGCCAGGTCGCCAAGACCGACCTCACCCTCTACGTCCGCAGCGAGGCCGACGGCACCTGGAGCGGCGCCTTCGAGTACACCGACGCGCTGTTCGAGCGGACCACCGTCGAGCGGCTGGCCGACCACTTCCTGCGCCTGCTGGAGTCCGTCACCGCCGAGCCCGCCGTCACCCTCGCGGCCGCCGGGATCATGGCCGAGCGGGACCGCGAGCAGCTCACCGGCTGGGGCACCGGCGAGCACGCCGACTGGCCGGCCGGCACCACCCTCGACCTGTTCGAGGAGCAGGCCCGGACCACCCCCGACGCCGTCGCCGTGATCGCCGGCGAGACCCGGCTGACCTACGCCGAGGTGGACGAGCGGGCCAACCGCATCGCCCACCACCTGATCGCCCTGGGCGCCGGCCCCGACACCGTCGTCGGCCTCTGCCTGGCCCGCGGACCGGAGCTCGTCCCCGCCCTGCTCGGCATCTGGAAGGCCGACGCCGCCTACCTGCCGCTGGACCCGTCGCTGCCCGCCGAGCGGCTGCGCCACGTCCTCTCCGACTGCCGCTCGCCGCTGCTCGTCACCACCTCCGACCAGGCCTCCGCCACGGCGGGCCACCAGGGCGCCCTCGTCCTGCTGGACGCCGACCGCGCCGCCGTCGAGGCCCGCCCGGCCGAGCGGCCCGCCCGCTCCGGGGACCCGGAGCTGCTCGCCTACGCGATCTACACCTCCGGCTCCACCGGCCGCCCCAAGGGCGTCATGGTGCACCACCGCGGCCTGGCCAACCACCTGCGCTGGGCGGCCCGCGACCTGACCGGCGCCGAGGGCGGCGCCCCGCTGTTCAGCTCCATCGCCTTCGACCTGCCGGCCACCAACCTGTACGTGCCGCTGATCACCGGCCGCGCGGTGCACGTCCTGCCCGCCGACCTGGATCTCGCCACCCTCGGCGAGACGCTGCTGGCCGGTGCGCCGTACGCCTTCGTGAAGCTCACCCCCGGGCACCTCGAACTGCTCACCGACCAGCTGACCGACGACCGGATGTCGGCACTGGCCCGGCTGGTGCTGGTGGCCGGCGAGGAACTGCCCGCCCGCCTCGCCAACCGCTGGCTCACGGCCCTCGGCCCCGGCCGGCTGATCAACGAGTACGGACCGACCGAGGCCTCGATCGGCTCCACCGTGCACCCCGTCGACCGGCCGCAGGCCGCCGCCGTACCGCTGGGCGGCCCGCTGCCCAACACCACCACCCTGGTGCTGGACCGGTCCGGCCGGCCCGTCCCGGTCGGCGTCGCCGGCGAACTCCACGTCGGCGGCGAGGGCCTGGCCCGCGGCTACCACGGCCGGCCCGAGCTGACCGCCGAGAAGTTCGTCCCGAACCCCTTCGGCGCGCCCGGCTCCCGCCTCTACCGCACCGGCGACCTGACCCGGGTGCTGTCCGACGGCAGCATCTCCTTCCTCGGCCGCATCGACACCCAGGTCAAGCTGCGCGGATACCGCATAGAACTCGGAGAGATCGAGGCCGTACTGTCGGAGCTGGCACCGGTCCGCGACGCCGTGGTGATCGTCCGGGAGAGCACCACCGGTGAGAAGTCGCTGGTCGGCTACCTGGTCACGGACGGCACCGGGCCCGTCGACCTCGAACCGGTCAGGGCCGCGCTCGCCGAGCGCCTCCCCGACTACATGGTCCCGTCGGCCCTCACGGTGATCGACCGGATCCCGCTCACCGCCAACGGGAAGGTCGACCGCCGGGCCCTGCCCGACATCGACGCCGGGGACGACGGCTTCCAGCCGCCCACCACCCCCACCGAGGAGCGGATCGCCCAGATCTGGGCCGAGCTGCTCGGACTGCCCCGGGTCGGCGTGCAGGACAGCTTCTTCACGCTCGGCGGCCACTCGATCCTGGCCATCCGCATGACCTCCCAGCTCCAGGACGAGTTCGACATCGACCTCTCCATCGGCACCGTCTTCGCCCAGCCCACCGTCGGCCGTCTGGCCGCGGCGATCGAGGACCAGATCAGGGCCGAGATCGAGCAGCTGAGCGACTCCGAGATCGCGGAGTCGGACCTCTTCGCCCCCAGCACCGCCACGGCCGGCGCCGCCGCCACGAACTCCAAGGAGAACTAGGAATGAACACCGGCGACATGAAGTCGACCAAGCAGGACGTGGCAGCGCAGCGCGAGGAGCTGCTGCGGCGCCGGCTGGCCGGCAAGCGGGGCGGTCGCCGGTCCCTGATCACCACGGTTGATCGGGACCAGCCGCTGCCCGTCACGTTCGGTCAGCAGCAGATGTGGTTCCTCAACCGCCTGGAGCCCGACAGCGCCGAGTACCTGGTACCGCTGGCGCTGCGGCTCCACGGGACGCTGGATCGCGCCGCCCTGCGCGCGGCGTGGACGGAGATCGTCGCCCGCCACGAGATCCTGCGGACCCGCTACCTGCTGGCCGGCGAGGAGCCGGTCCAGATCGTCGACGCTCCCGCGGCCCCGCCGTTCCCCGTCGTGGACCTGGCGGACGTCCCCGTCCAGGACCGCGAGGCGCGGGCCCGGGAACTCGCCGAGCAGGAGATCGTCACCCCGTTCGACCTGGAGCGCGACTGGCCGGTCCGCGCCCGGCTGCTCGCCCTCGCCGAGGACCGGCACATCCTGGTCGTCACCTTCCACCACATCGCGTGCGACGCCTGGTCGATGGGCGTCTTCGCGGAGGAACTCGGCGCCCTGTACACCGCGTTCACCACCGGCGCGCCCTCCCCGCTCGCCCCGCTGCCGGTCCAGTTCGCCGACTTCGCCGCCTGGCAGCGCAAGGAGCTGAGCGGTGACGTGCTCGACCGCCAGCTCGACTACTGGCGCGGCCGGCTGTCCGACGTCCCGGTCATCGACCTGCCCACCGACCGCCCCCGCCCCGCCCGCCGCGAGTCCGCCGGCGACGCCGTCACCTTCACGATCCCGGCCGAACTCGCCGAGCGGGCCCAGCGGGTGGCTGCCGAGAACGACGTCACCCGGTTCGTCGTCCTGCTCACCGCCTTCCAGTCGCTGGTCTCCCGCTACACCCGCACCACCGACATCCCCGTCGGCGTCACCGTCTCCGGCCGCGCCCGCCCCGAGCTCCAGCGGCTGATCGGCTACGGCATCAACGTCGTGGTCAACCGCCTCGACTGGCAGGGCGACCCGACCTTCCGCGAGCTGCTCGCGACCGGCCGCCGCACCATGCTGGACGCCTACGAGCACCAGTCCGTGCCGTTCGCCCGCCTCGTCGACGAGCTGCAGCCGAAGCGCGACCTCTCGCGCACGCCGCTGTACCAGGTCGACTTCATCCTCCGCGAGCACCAGGCGCCCGCCTTCGAGCTGCCCGGCCTGACCGTGCGCCCCGAGTCCGCCGACCGGATCGCCAAGGTCGACCTCACCCTGGACATCACCGACGGTGTGAACGGGCCGCTGGAGGCCCGGCTCTGCTTCGCCACCGCCCTCTTCGACCGCGGCACGATCGAGCGGATGGCCGCGCACTACCTGAACCTGCTGGCCGGCCTCACCGCGACGCCGGACGCCCGGCTCTCCACGATCGACTTCCTGCCGGCCGCGGAGCGTGAGCTGCTGCTCGACACCTGGAACACCGCCGTCGAGCAGCCGGTGGACGACTGCGTCCACGAGCTGTTCGCCGCCCAGGCCGCCCGCACCCCGGACGCCATCGCCCTGACCAGCGGCTCGTCCCACCTGACCTACGCGGAGCTGGACGAGCGGGCCAACCGCATCGCCCACCACCTCATCGCCCTCGGCGCCGGCCCCGAGCGGATCGTCGGCCTCTCCCTGGAACGCGGACCCGACCTCATCCCCGCCCTCCTCGGCATCCTGAAGTCCGGCGCCGCCTACCTCCCGCTCGACCCGGCCAACCCCGCCGACCGCCTCGCCTACATGCTCACCGACGCCAAGGCGCCGATCCTGCTCACCCACTCCGCGCTCGACGAGCTGGAGTTCACCGGCACCCGCGTCCTCGTCGACACCCACGCGGCCGAGATCGCGGCCCGCCCGGCCACCGCACCCGTCACCGGCGTGCGTCCGGACAACCAGATCTACGTCATCTACACCTCCGGCTCCACCGGCCGACCCAAGGGCGTCAGCCTCACCCACGCCAACGTCGCCCGCCTGTTCACCGCCACCCGCGACCAGCTGGCCCTCTCGGCGAACGACGTGTGGGCCCTGTTCCACTCCTACGCCTTCGACGTCTCCGTCTTCGAGATGTGGGGCGCCCTCCTCCACGGCGCCCGCCTCGTCGTCGTCCCCACCGCGATCGCCCGCTCCCCCCAGGACATGGCCGACCTGCTCACCACCGAGCAGATCACCATGCTCTGCCAGACCCCCTCCGCGTTCCACTCCCTCGCCACCACCCTCACCACCAGCACCGGTACCGACATCGAAACCGGCACCGGAACCGGTACCGCCCTGCGCACCGTCGTGTTCGCCGGCG
>NZ_JBEXYD010000089.1:0-25705 GCF_040630735.1 Kitasatospora sp. NPDC005748 | reverse complement strand
CTCGCAGCCGCCGGCTTCGGGTCGGAGGTAGGCGGCGCCGCCGAGGGTGTCCATGTAGACGCCTTCGGCGGGCTGCCCGTCGGGGGAGCGGTGGGCCCGGTCGCGGACGACTTCGCCGACCTCCGGCTGGTAGGCGGGCGTGCGGGGGCGGCTGGGCATGCGGGCTCCATTGGTTGCTGTGAGTCCCCGAGTTGTTGCGGGGTGTAGCCATGGTGGCCCGAGTGGCTCTACGATTGCCAGGGTCTAACCTTGACTGTTCGGTCTGGTTATGGGGGTCAATATTCATGGCAGCCAACGAGCTTGACGCAACCTCATCGCCGCTAGCGAGGTTCGGCGCAGAACTTCGCAGGTCAAGGCGGGCCATGCGGTGGTCGCAGACCGAACTCGGGCTGCGGATGGGTTACTCGAATGCGATGGTCTCGTACGTCGAACGAGCGAAGAAGTCTGTAACTCATAGCTTCGCAGTTAAGGCTGATGAGGTGTTCGAGACAGGTGGGACGTTCCATGAGCTGTGGCGCCGGTACTCCAAGGCCAGTCTCTTGGAGGGCTTCCCGGAGTTCGCTGATGCGGAAGCGCGTTGCCGTCGACTGCGTACCTTTGCGCTGACGATCGTGACAGGGCTATTGCAGGTGCCCGAGTACGCCGAGGCGCTGGCTCGTGCTGCTGTCCAGAGGGGGGCGATCACACGGTCCGAGGCTGAGGAGCGCGTCGAGTTCCTGGCAACACGTCAGCGCCTCCTGAGTAAAGAGAAAGCGCCCCTGATCCACGCAGTACTGGACGAGAGTTGCTTGGTTCGGCAGGTCGGTGGGCAGGGCATCATGTTGAAACAGCTCGATCGCTTGGCGGAGTTGGCTGCTCAGCCGAACATCACCGTTCAGGTCGCCCCGTTTGACCTCGGAGAGAATCTGCCGTTCGCACTGCCAGTGACCTTGCTGGACCTCCCGGACGGTTCGGTCGTCGGTTATGCCGAGTCGCATGCTCGCGGCCATCTTGAGCGAACCCGCGAGACGGTCACGGGTTGGGAGAGACAGTACGATCAGTTGGTGGTGGAAGCGCTGCCCAAGGCGGCATCCCTGGCACTGATCCACAAGGCTCGGAAGGAGCTAGCCCCATGAACCCTGATCTCTCCGGCGCATCCTGGGCCAAGTCGTCGTACTCCACCAATGGTGGCGAGTGCGTGGAGGTCTCCGCGAGCGTTCCGGGTGCTGTCCCCGTGCGCGACTCCAAGGACCCCGAGGGCCCCGCGCTCGTCTTCCCCAACGATGCCTGGCAGTCGTTCATCGCCGGTGTGCGTACGGGTGAGTTCGGCGCCGTCTGAGCTTGCCTGCGTGTGAGGGCCCCGACCGGCGACCCGGTCGGGGCCCTTTCCACCGGATGTCCCGGGTGCGAAACCCCAGGTTGTTGGGGTACCGGGGGCCCGGGCGGCGTCCAAGACTGTGGCTATGGACACCATCGAGCAGACCCGAACCACAGACAACCGGGAGATCGTGTGTGCCTTCATCGACGCACTGTTCACCCAGGGCGACCTCGCGGCGGTCGACGAGTACCTCGCCGAGGACTTCCTCGACCACGACCCGCCGGTCGGCGCCGACACCAGCCGTGAGGGCATGCGCGCGGCCGCCGTGCTGTTCCGCGGCGCGTTCCCCGACTGGCACGCCATGCCCGACTTCCTCGTCGCCGAGGGTGACATGGTCGTGGAGCACTTCAGCGCCAGTGGCACCCAGCGTGGCGAGATCTTCGGCGCGCCGCCCACCGGCCGTACCGTCACGCTGCGGGGGATCAACATCTTCCGGATCCGGGAGGGCCGCATCGTCGAGCGCTGGGGCCGGCTCGACGAGCTGGGGCTGCTGCGCCAGCTCGGGCTCGTCCCGGGCCCGGGGTAGTCGGGCGGCGTACGCTGATGTACGTGGTGGCAGGCGCGGTCGTGGAACGCCGACTCGCCGACATCGAGCGACGGTGCCGCAGCGGGCTGGACACCGCCGCGCTGGGCACGGAGATCGTCGGCCGTCTGCGCCGGGTGGTGCCGGCCGAGGCGGCCTTCTCCGCGACCGTCGATCCGGTAACGCTGCTGTTCACCTCGGCGACCGCCGAGGACCCGCTCGGCCCCGCGACGGGGCTGTTCCTCGACAACGAGTTCGGGCAGGCGGACGTCAACAAGTTCGCGGGCCTCGCCGGCGCGGCGGATCCGGTCGGGTCGCTGGACCGGGCCACCGAGGGCAGCCGGACGGACAGCGCCCGCTACCGGGAGATCATGGCCCCGCTGGGGCTAGGCGACGAACTGCGCGCCGCTCTGGTCACCGGGCACCGCTGCTGGGGAGTGCTCTGCCTGCACCGGGAGGCCTCCTCCCCGGGCTTCACCGAGGAGGAGATCGCCCTGGTCCGACGCGTCGCTCCGGTTCTGGCGGCCGGTCTGCGCACGGCGGTGACCGCGCTACCGCCTCCGAACGCCACCACCGGCCCGGACGGGGTGGGCCTCATCCTGCTCGACTCCGCGCTCAGGACGGTGTCCATGAGCCCCGAGGCCGAGCAGTGGCTGACCGACCTCCCCGACGGCGACCGGCAGGACGCGGGTCTGCTCCCGGTCAGCGTGCTCGCGGCCGCCGCCGGGCCGGTGCCCTCGACCGTCCGCGTCCGAGGGCGCTCCGGCCGGTGGCTCGCCCTGCACACCAGTCGCCTGGGCGCGCAGATCGGCGTGGTGGTGGAACCGGCCCGACCGGCGGAACTCGGCGCGGTCCTGCTCAGCGCCCACGGACTCACCGACGCTCAGACCCGGGTCGCCGCCCTGGTCATCCGGGGGCGGTCCACCCGCCAGCTGGTCGACGAACTCCACATCTCCGCCAACACCGTGCAGGAGCACCTGACCGCCGTCTTCGACAAGTTCGGTGTGCGCAGTCGCCGCGAGCTGGTGGCCGTGGTGCTGGCGGACCTGTCCGGGTTCGCCTAACGACCGGTCCTCGTGGCGGGTGACCGCTTCGTCGGGGCCGAACTGCGGTGGACCGCCTCAAGGAGCCGGCGCAGTGCCGGGGGAGGCGGGCCGCTGCGCACCGCGAGTGACGTGGTGACGGTGAGGCCCGCGAGTGGGCGGTAGGCGATCCGGGGGACCGGGGGCAGGCCGGACACCCGGTAGAGGACCGTCCACGAGGGCGCGTCGTCGGCGATCTCGGTGAGCGTCTCGCGCAGCGTGGTGAACGGCGGCCCGGTGACCGGTGTGCCGAGGTCGGCCGCCTGCCAAGCGGCGGTGATCAGGTCGTGGAAGGGCGGGTTCCGCGCGCGCGGGGCCAGGCGCAGCGGCAGGTCGCGCAGGTCGGCCGGGCGAAGCGGATCGAGCGCGGCCGCCGGGTGGCCGGCCGGCAGGGCGGCGTACAGCGGGTCGCTCCAGAGCGGGAGCAGCTCCAGCCCGGGGACGGCGGCCGGGCCGCGTACGAAGGCGGCGTCCAGCGTGCCCGAGCGGACTTGGGCGAGCCGTTCCGGCGGGGCGGCCCGGGTGAGCCGGACGCGCAGCTGCGGCGCGAGGTCCGACAGCGCGGACAGGACGTCGTAGAGCCGGTCGCCGGGCCCGTGGACGGCGCCGAGCCGGAGTACGCCCTCGGCCCCGGCCGCGATCTCGGCCGCCACCCGGCGGGTGCGGTCGGCCGCCGCGAGGACGGCGCGGGCCTCCGGCAGCAGGCGCTCACCGGCGGCGGTCGGCCGGACGCGCCGGGTCGAACGGTCGAAGAGGATCACCCCCAGCTCGCGCTCCAGCCGCATGACCTGCTGGCTGACGGCCGACTGCACGATGCCCAGCCGATCGGCGGCGCGCCCGAACCCGCCCTCGTCGGCCACCGCCACCGCGTACGCCAGTTGCCGGAGTTCCATGCTCCCCGTCCGTCGTCGTCTTCCGCCGCGTCCCCGACCGATCGCGATCACTGATCGGTGTCATCGCCAACTGCTCCTGGTTCGCCCGCTATTCCCGCGTTCGAATGGATCCGATCAGTCGCTTACCCACGAAGGACGTACCGATGCCGACCCCGTACCCCACCACCCCCGCAGCGATCCGCGAGCCGCTGCTCGTCCGGGCGGGCGACGCCGAGCGCGTCGCCCTGTCCGCGGGCAGCGCCTTCCACCTGCTGGCCGACGGCGGCGGCAGTGGTGCCGACGCGCCGGGCGGCGGAGCGTTCGGCGTCAACCGCCTCGTCCTGGCGGAGGGGGCGGACGGCGCCCGGCCGCACTTCCACGCGCGGTCCTCCGAGCTGTTCTACGTGCTCGGCGGCGTCGCGGAGTTCCTGCTGGGTGACCGGTCCAGGACCGCCGCCGTGGGTGACCTGGTGGTCGTCCCGCCCGGGCTGCCGCACGCCTTCGGCGCGGCACCCGGCCGGACCGCCGCCCTGCTCGTGGTGATGACACCCGCGGTGGAGCGCTTCGGGTACTTCCGCCATCTCGGCCGGGTCGCCGCCGGGCTGGACACCTTCGACCGGCTCCTCCCCGAACAGGACCGCTACGACGTGCACTTCACGGATCCCGCGCTCTGGCAGCAGGCCCGGTCCCGCGCCTGAACCGGACACCTGGGCCGGCGTGTGGTCTCGGCGGTGTGGTCCCGGCCGCTGTCAGTGCGGCGTGAGAGGCTCGCCGCATGGCGATCACGGTCGAAGAGGTGCGCACCCTGGCCCGGTCCCTGCCGCGTACCGAGGAGGCGCTGGTCAGGGACCGGGTCAAGTTCCGGGTCCGGGGGATCGTCTACCTGGCGTTCTCGCGGGACGAGACGGTCATGGGCTTCGCCTTCCCCAAGGAGGAGCGGGTGGCCCTGGTCGCGGCCGAGCCGCAGAAGTTCCTGATGCCGGAGCCGGCGGACGAGCGGTTCAACTGGGTGCAGGTCCGCACGGACGTCGTCGACGCGGCCGAGATGCGTGAACTGGTCGTCGAGGCCTGGCGGATGGTCGTCCCGAAGAAGGTCGCGGCCGAGTACCTGGGGGAGAGCGGCGCGTCGTAGCGCTCAGGCCCGTGCCGCGGGCCGGTGGGTCCAGAGCCAGTGGCCGGAGGCGCCGGTGGCCAGCAGGCCGGGCCCGCCCTGCCCGTTGCCCAGGGGATCACCGCCCTGCATCATGAAGTCCTCGATCGCGCACCCGGCCCGAAGAGGAAACCGCCGGGCGGGGTGCTATCCCGGGATGAAGCCGTCGTCGGAGAGCATCGCCCTCACTTCGTCGATCGAGGCGTCGGAAGCGGGGAGAATCAGCTCCGACGGCTCCAGGGCATCGTCCGGCAACGGTGTGCCAAGCCTTCGTACAGCGTCCAGCAGTTCGCCGAGCGCGCGCCGGAATCCCTCGTCGTCCCCGCTCTCGATCTCGTTGAGAAGCTCATCGTCCAGCCGGTTCAGCTCGGTGAAGACGCTGTCCGCCAGCTTCACCTGGCCCTCGCCCTGGATCCTCGCGATCATCGGTGTCTCCCATGTCTTCCGTCGATCTGTCAGGCGCTCGCTCGTCGGCACCTGATCGCAGTTGCAGGTCCACAGTGCGGCAATGCGCGGGGCGCGGCCCGGCAACGCACCGGTGCGTGTGGCGCTCCCGTGGCAACGAGTTCGTCGAGGTCGGCGACCCCAGCGGGCCAGAGCACCCACAGCGTGTCGTGCCGGCCCCGGTCGCGCCCGCCCGTGTGCCGGCCGCTCCTCCGTACGTGGCCGGCGGCGTGGGCCGGGTCAGGGAAGGAGCCGGGCGTGGTGGACGGCGGGGGAACCGGGGCCGGGGGCGAGTGGGCCCGGCACCGGGGGGCCGGTGACGCTCTTGGTGTCATCGTCGTCGTCCGTGAACGTCGACGTGATCGAGCCCGCGGCCGAGGAGAGCACGCCGATCACGAGGAACGCCACCAGCAGGCCGCGCCCGCCGCTGCTCAGCACCAGGGGGTGGGTCCCCGACACCGGCCCGCTCGGCGCGGTGGTCGGCTCGTCGCCGAACAGCCGCTTCGGATAGGCGGAGGTGAGCATCAGCAGATACGCCAGGTACCGCATCCGGTAGCGCAGGATCGCCGCGGTGGCCTCGAACAGGGCCTGCGGCATCCGGCCCAGGATCAGGACCACCAGCCAGCTGATGAAGGCGACCGTCCACCAGCCGCTGTACAGCACGGCCTGGATGATCATCGCGGGGATGGCCAGGATGATCCGGAAGAACACCGCGAGCCGGTTGAGCTCACCGGGCCGCAGTTCGACCTGTACCGGGTAGCCCGGGGTCCGGAACGCGAAGGGCGGGTAGCGGTCGTGGGTGAGCAGCAGGTACGCGTTCACCCGGGTCTCGTAGGGGACGTACCCCGACAGGTAGTCGGCGGCGAAGCCCGGTAGCCGGCCGAGGAACAGCGCACCGAACCAGCCGATCACGGTGACGAAGAACGCCACCACCGACAGCGCCCAGACCACGATGAACTGCGGGATCAGCAACAGGATCCGCACCAGCACGGTGAGCCGGTTCTGCGGGCCCGGCGGGGACATGTCCAGCACCGGCAGCCACTCGCTGTCCGAGGGAGCGGGCGCGGGGGGAGCCTGCCACATCCGGGCCTCCAGGTCTCGACACCAGGCACGGCGGTACACCGCCGTGTGCTCCGAAGATCGCAGCCGCCCGGCGCCTTCGCGCGCTGCGCTGGGCCACCCGGGCGACCGCCGTGCGGCGCGGAACGCTGTCGCCCGGGCCGGCCCGCGCCCTCGGGTGCCCCGCTGGGCGCGGCTGATTCGTACACTTCCGATGGTTCGGGTGATCGAGCTCGCGCCTTGAATGGTCTCGTATGGATCAGGGTCGATCAGTTTCTGGCATCGAGCCTCTCGCCCCGGTGTCGGGAGGAATGATCGCAACGGCGGTCGGCCGTGCCGCTGCTGTGTCATGTCTCGGCCATGCAGTGCTCATGTGTGGGGGTACCCGGTTGCCAGCCATCGACGACCACGACGACCACGACGACCACGACGACCGCTTCTGGGGCCGTGACGGGCAGGACGGCCATCACCGACCTGCCGACCGCTTCGACTTCGACGACCACGCGGACCGTCGCCATGCGGACCGTCGCCATGCGGACCGTGTGCACGCGGGCCGCGACCGCGAGGACCGTGAGGACGACGACGGTGCCGAGCACGACGCCCTCGCGGACTTCGACGAGTTCCTCCGGATCTCCGCCGGCCTCACCGGCTTCGACGAAGGGGAACTGCGCGCCACCGGCATGGCCCACGAGCACCACCGCACCCTGCTGGCCCGCCGGGTCCGCGACGAACACGCCCTCGTCCACCTCTGGTACGTCGGCGCCTGGCCCGGCGAACAGCCCTCCTCGCCCCGCGCCTACGACCGGGGCCTGATGTGGCGCACCTTCCAGGGCGCCGCCCCCGGCACCGCCGCGCCCGGACACGGCAGCTGGGCCGAGGCGCCGCAGTACGGCGGCGGCCGATGAGCGCGCGCTGGGACGCCGTCGTGGTCGGCGCGGGCTTCGCCGGCTCGCTGGTCGCCGAGCGGCTCGGAGCGCAGGGCTGGCGCGTCCTCGTCCTGGAGGCCGGGCGGGCCTGAACGGCTGACTCGCCGTCCGGCACCCCGCCCGCCTCCGGAGCCGCTGTCAGCCCCCCGGACGACGGTCATCTCGGAACAGCACATTCGTCCGGTGTACTTGGGACGGCGGCACGGGTACCGCGTTGAACTGACACCGGATCGTTGCCGCGATCCGGCTCTCACCAGCAAGAACGCCCTCAGGCTCTACATACGATCACCCCTGTGAATGAAACGCATGGCATAGCCCAATGGATGATCCACCTGCTCTGGGAAGACACGGTCAAGAAGCTCGGGGTCGTTGCTCTCATCGTTGTCGGGATAGGCTCCCTCGCCCGGATCGAGCGGGCACGACGAGCAGCGGGGCGCTGATCCGTCCGGGGCGTGACGTCCCGGACGGAAGTGTGTGGACGGCGATGCCGCTGCACGGCGTCGGCGACACCTGCCCGGCACCACCCCCCTACCGCGCGCACCACCCCGGCGGGCCCCTGAGGCAACCGGCCCGTCCCGGCCGGGGCATTCCTCAGGAGGTGTGGTCGGGCCAGGGGATGGCGGTGGCGACCGGGGCGGTGTAGTCGATGCCGGGCACCGAGAAGCCGTAGAGGCGGCGGACCTCGGCGCGGAACCAGTCGAGGTCGGCCAGGTCGGCGATGGTCGCCGTGGTCGCGCTCTCCCAGCGGGCTGCGACGGCGGCCTGGACGTCGTCGGTCAGTTCGAAGGTGTCCAGGCGGACCCGGCCCTCGTCGTCCAGGGCGAGCGGGGCGGTGCCGGTGAGCTGGTCCCACAGGGCGGCGAGCTGGTGGATCGGCGGGACGAGGCCGCCCCCGAGGACGCCGCGCAGCAGGCCGGTGTAGAGGGCGATGCCGGGGATTGCGGTGGAGGACTGGGTGACGGCGGCGCCGTTGACGGAGGTCACGGCCCGCCCGCCCACCGTCCTGCCGAGCCGCGCGTCGAGGGTGCGGGCGGTGGCCTCCAGGTGGGCCTTGGCCGCGCCGATGGTGCCCTGCCGGTAGATCGCCGCCGTCAGCGACGAGCCGATGTAGGAGAGCGCGGCGGTGCTGAACCCCTCGGCGAGCAGCCCCCGCCCGGCGAGGTGGTCGATCCAGCGTTCCCAGTCGGCGCCGCCCATCACGGCCACGGTCTGTGCCACGTCGTCGCCCTCGGCCGGCCCGGTCTCGACCTCGCGGACCTCGGGCACGCCGTCCTCGTCGAAGACCAGGGTCTTGGTGCGGTTCACCCCGCCGATCGGCTTGAGGACCGAGGCGTAGGTGGTGCCGGTCTCCGGGTCGGTACGCCGGGGCGCGGCCACCGAGTAGATCAGGTGGTCCAGTCGGCCGCCGAACCGCTGCTCCACGAGATCGGCGACCTGCTCCTTCATCGCGTCGGAGAACGCGTCACCGTTGAGGAAGACCATGTCCCGCCCGGCGGCGCGGGCCAGGTCGGCGGTGGCGGCGGTGCGGTACCAGTCGGCCGTCGCGGTGCGGCGTGCGGTGGGGGCCTTCTCGAAGGACACACCGATACCGCGGATACCCGCCCGCTTGAGACCGGCGAGCGTGGCCGCCAGACCGTACCCGGCGGAGGAACCGATGACCAGCGCCACCGGCCCGTCGCCCTCCGGCGGAGCGGCCGGGGCGGGGCACGCCTGCCACATGTCGGCCACCGACTGCCCGCACCCGGCCGGGTGGGAGTCGAGAAAGAGGAAACCCCGGTTGCGGGGAGTGAGAACACGCTCGTTCACGATGGCAGTCCTTGGGTCGGCCGTGACAGGAGCGCGGCGGCCGACCGGGCCACCGCGCCCTGCCAGTCTGTGCCAGGTCGCATGCGGGCCATGGGCCCTGCCAGGAACAATGATCGCGAGACGATCTTGGAGTGTTTCCACCATGTACGGCCGGGCGAGGAGCGGCCCCGACCTGCTGGCCAGGGCCGCTCGGGGGGAGTTCCGCGCTCGCGCCCGGTGGTCCCGGCGGGGCCGGGTGGACGTTCTCGGGCAGCGCTCGGTGGACCGGTCAGTCCTGCGACCGGCCCACCGGGAGCGGCTCCTCGCCACCGGACACCGCGGCCTCCGACTCCCACTCGGCGTGGACGCCGCTCTCCCCGCCGGCGGCGGCCGGCTCCTCCTCGGAAGGGTCCGGAGCCCGTGACCAGCGGCCGGCGAGGAGCGTGCCGGCGATCAGCTGGAGCTGGTGGTACACCATCAACGGCATCACCAGCAGCCCGGCCTGCGGTCCGAACAGGACGGTCGCCATCGGCAGGCCGTTCGCCAGGCTCTTCTGTGAGCCGCAGAGGACGGCCGCGATGCCGGACGCCCGGTCGAGCCCCAGCAGGCGGGCGCCGAGCCCGGTGAGGGCGAGGGTGGTGGCGAGCAGGGCGAGCAGCACCGCCAGCAGGCCGAGCAGGGCGGTGGGGGTGGTCATGCTCCAGATGCCCTGGGCCACCGCCGCGCTGAAGGCGGTGTAGACGACGAGCAGGATCGACCCCCGGTCCACCGGGGTGAGGAGGCGTTTGTGCCTGGTGAGGAACCCGCCGATCCTCGGGCGCAGCGCCTGCCCGAGGAGGAACGGCGCGAGCAGCTGCGCACCGATCCGCAGCAGGCCGTCGGCGGACAGGGCGGTGTGGGCGCCCAGCAACCAGGCGGCCAGCAGCGGCGTGAGGAGCAGGCCGGCGAGGCTGGAGTAGGTGCCCGCGCAAATGGCAGCCGGGACGTTGCCGCGAGCGGCGCCGGTGAGCGCCACCGAGGACTGCACCGTCGACGGGACGAGGCAGAGGAACAGCACGCCGGTCTGCAACTGCTCGGTGAGCGGACGGGGTGCCAGGGCGGCGGTGGCGAGCCCGAGCAGGGGGAAGAGGACGAAGGTGCAGGCCAGGACCAGGCCGTGCAGCCGGAGGTGGCGCAGCCCGGCCAGCGTCTCGCGGGCGGAGAGCCGGGCCCCGTACAGGAAGAAGAGCAAGCCGACCGCGAGGTCGCAGGCCAGCTCCGCCCCCCGGGCGGCCCGACCGGTGGCGGGCAGCAAGGTGGCGAGCAGGACGGTACCCGCCAGCGCCGCCACGTACGGGTCGAGCCCGCGCAGCCGGAGCCCGCGTCGAGCCGGAGCGGGCCCGGGCGGCGCGGCCGCCGGGCCGTCCGACCCCGCACTCGGGCCCGCTGCCACGGCCTCCGGGCCGTCCGGCCCCGCAGCAGCCCGATCCGGCGGGCCGGGCGGGCCCGACGAACCTTGCTGATCCGGCGTACCCGGCGGGCCGGCCCCGGGCCCATGAGCCCGGTGCCGGAGCCCGCCGCTCATTCGTCGCTCCCTGCCGACGAGTCGACCGCGGTGACCGGCGCGATCCCCAGCACCGTGCCCACCAGGGCATTGGCCGGCCCCTGGTCACTGCCCGCCGTGCCCTGTCCGGACTGCAGGTTGCCCGACTTGTCGATCTCCAGGAGCGAGTCGGTGCTCACCAACGAGTCCGAGTGGGAGTTGTCGATCACGGTGATCAGGCTGCCGCCCGCCACCGCGGGCGAGGCCGCCCCACCGAGCAGAACGCAGGCGCCGAACAGAGCAGCGACGGCCGGAGGCCACAGGGCCCGACGCCTCGGAGATACCTCCCCGGCCGACACCGGTGCGCGATTCGGTGCCGGCCCGCGCGGGACCGAACGGCCCCGCCGCGAGTCGCCCGACGCCGAGCTTCCCGACGCCGAGCCCCCCGACACCGGGCCGTCCGACGCCGGGCCGTCCGACACCGGGCCCGGCCGCGCCCCGCCGCGCGATGCGGACGTCACGCTCCTACCGCCTCGCGCCGGCGCGGGCGGGCGATGTTCCGCTCCAGCAGCTCGGTGGACTCCCGGACCCCGATCTGGGGGCTGTCCTCGGCGGGGGCCGGGAGTCGGCCGTCGGCCACCTTCAGCCCGGCCAGCGCCTCGTCCATCGCGCGGTGCGCCGCGAACAGGCAGGGGGTGCTGTAGATGGCGACGTCGACGCCGAGCTCGCCCAGCTCGGAGAGCGAGAGCCGGGGGGACTTGCCACCGGCGATCTGGTTGAACAGCAGCGGCTTGTCCCCCACGACCCGCCGGATCCGGCGGATCCACTCCTCGCTGCGCACTCCGTCCACCAGGACGATGTCGGCGTCGGTGGCCGCGAGCGCCTCGGCCCGCAGCAGGATGTCACTCTCCTCGGTGGCATCCGTCCGGGCCACCACCACGAGGTCGGTGCGGGCGGCGAGGACCTGGTCGAGCTTCTCCAGGTACTCCTCCAGCGGCAGGACCTGCTTGCCGTCGGCGTGACCGCAGCGGCGCGGGCGCTTCTGGTCCTCCAGGATGACGCCGGAGGCGCCGATCCGCTCCAGCCTGCGCACCACGTGGCAGGCCACCTCCGGATCGACGTAGCCGTCGTCGATGTCGACCAGGAGGTGGTGCTGCGGGAACGCGCCGCGCAGCCGCTCGACGAAGGCCACCATGTCGGGCCAGGCGATGAAGCCGATGTCCGGCAGGCCGTAGTAGGACGCCGCGAAGCCGAAGCCCGAGACGAACATGCCGTTGTAGTGCTCGGCCGCGATCGAGGCCGAGTACATGTCGTAGACGCCGATGAGCGGGGTCGTCCCCTGGGCCGCGACGTCCTCGCGGAGGCGCTGCCCGTAGCCCGGCGCCGTGTCTTCGTGAAGCATTGCCTTCTCCTCACCTGCCGAGGTGGGGCGCGGCGCGGCGGGCGGCGGGACCGGCTGACAGTCGGCCACCGCCCGGGCGCGACGCGCACCGGACTTTGCCTGAACTTGGCCATCACTAGGGCCAAATGAGGCACTCTCACTATGCGGCCTTTAATGTTCCGTGGGCAAATCTTTAAATGAAGTTCCCCCGTGTGAGTGATGCGCAGTCATATCAATCGGAATGGCGTAGGAGAATCCGCCGTGCGCGCGCAGGGCACGCAGGGCACGCCGGGGCCCGGCCTCCGGATCCCGGCCGGCCGCTCCGCGCCCCTGGGGCCGTGTCGGTCCTGACCACCGGTCAGGCGTCGTCCTCGCCGAGCACGTCGTCCTCGCCGAGCCTCAGCCACCCGCCGACGACGTACCAGTGGCCGCCCGCGCGCAGGTGGTCCACCAGGGCCCGCTGGAGCGGGGTGTCCCGGGGCAGCGACTCCAGCGGCCGGCCGCTGTCGCCGAAGACGTAGCGGAGCGGGTTGTCGTCCGCCGGCTCGCCCGGCGGACGCAGCGGGGTGAACCGTTTCTGGAACCGGACGATGTTGGAGTCCGCCGGCAGGTGGCGGCGCAGCTGAGGGTCCAGCAGCCAGGAGGAGATGAACGCCGTCGGGTACGGCTCGGTGGGGAAGTGCCGGGCGAAGAAGTCGCGGGCCCGGGCCAGCGCACGGTCGCAGGCCTCGGCGGAGAGCGGTCCGCTGTGGTCGGGGATGTGCAACTGCAGGCTCCACGGGCCGAACCCGGCCGCGGCCGCCGATTCGGCGTCCGCCCCGGTGAGCCGCTTGCGCTGGAACTGGAGCCGGCCGAGCTGGTACAGCTCGCCCCGGAAGTGCAGGGTCAGCCAGGAGGGGTTGCCCAGCCCGCCGGGGTGGCCCCGCCAACGGCTCACCACCAGCTGCCGGCCGAGGTCGGCCAGGGTGCTCCTGGTCACCGCCGGGCCGATCCCGAGGGCACGGTGGTACGCCCGGGCGTGCGGGGCGAGGGCGACGAAGAGCAGGGTCAGGAGGTGTCCGTCCGCCTCGAACCCCGCCGGCCGGCTGCCATGGAGACCCGACGGCCGGCCGAGCGTCCCGACCGCCGCCACCTGCTCGCGCAGGGCCTCGTCGAACGCGGCCCGCAGCCCGCCGTCCCGGGCCAGCCGGGTGCGCGCGGCCAGGACGGCGTTCACCTCCTCGAACGGGACGGCGAGTTCGAGCAGCGCCTCGGGCAGCTGCTCCGCGTCCGGCAGCGTGACCGGCTCCAACGCGACCTCCTCAGGGCCCGACGGCGACCCGCCGACCCTATCGGTGCGGTGTGGTGCGGTGCGGCCGCCGAGTCCGGGGAGGGGCCAAGCGCGGGCCCGGGGCGGGCCGAGGGAGGGCCGGGGCTCAGCGCACCAGCGCGAACACCACGGCGCAGACACCGCCGAGCGCCGTCCCGGCGAGCACCTGCGCGGCCGTGTGGGCCTTCAGCACCAGCCGCGACCAGCCCACCGCCACCGGCGCGGCCGCCGCGACCGGCAGCGCCGCCGGGCCGAACGCCAGCACCAGGATCATCGCGGTGCCCCCCGCCACGGCGTTGTGCAGGGATATCTGCCACCAGACCGTGACGGCGAGCGCCGACACCAGGCCGGCCAGCATCGCCACGACCAGGGCGGCGACCTCCGCCGGGGCGTCCAGCGCGTACAGCAGGGCCACGCCCGCCACCACCGACAGCAGGCTGGCGGCCATCGGGACGACGCGCTGGCGGCGGACCCGGAGGTGCTTGTCGGTCAGCGCGCCGCGCCGCACCCCGAGGGCGATGATGCCGAGCGGCACCACGCCGCAGAACAGCGCGGCCAGCAGGCCCCAGCCGGCCCCGGACCAGCCCTCGGTGCTGTGCGCGCCGACGAGCAGCAGCAGGGCGATGACCAGATGGGCGGGCGCCAGCGATTCGGTGAGGACCCGCGCGACCCGTTCGCGTGGTGAGGCGGTGGCGAAGGCCGGCGGCTCGGGAGGCAGGAAGACGCTCATCCGGGCAGCTCGGAGGGGGTCGGCGTGGTGGTGGTCCGGTGCATCGCGACAGCCTACCGAGCGGGATCGATGCCATCCGCCCGGCCCCGGCGGGAGGGGCGGCCGGCCCTGCCCGTCCCGGCCGGGGGCCGCCCGCCCCTCCCCGCGAACGCCGGCGCGGGATCAGCCGGTACGGACCACCGGCCGGCCCGCACGGCGATCGCGCAGCGCCTGGAGCAGCCGCCTGGTCGCGCGGGTGGCGACCGGCGGCAGCAGGTCCAGCGCCAGGCGCCGCGGGGCCGAGCGGTGCGCCTGGGCCGCGCCCGGCTTGACCGCGTACTTCAGCCGCACCACCCGCGCACCGGCGATGGCGTCCTCGTCCACCGTGTAGCCGCCGGCCCGCCAGTCCCGGCCGAGCAGTACCCGCTGGAGTTCCTCGGCGTCCCCCCAAGTCCCGTAGAACTTCATGGGGGTGAGCAGCACGGGCCGCAGCCCGCCGGTGAACACCGCCTGCCAGACCGCCGCCGAGACGCCCGGGGTGTGCTCCGAGCGGTAGTCGTCGAGCGCGACCAGCCCGTTCTCGCCCAGTGCCGCCCGGGCGACCTCGATGTCCCCGGCCACGTGCTCGTAGAGGTGCGAGGCGTCGATGTGGACGAAGCGGCAACTGCCGTCCGGGATCCGGCGGTCGGCCAGTACCGAGGTGGGGGCCTGCACGATGACCGGCAACCGCGGGTGGAACGTGAGGTAGTTGGCCTCGAAGGCGCTCCTGGTCAGGGTCTTGCGGTAGGACATCGTCATCTCGGCGGCGTTGTCGGCGTCGCCCGCTTCGGAGTCGAACAGGTCGCAGACGGTCAGCTGCTCGCCGGGCCGGAGGTGGTCCCCGAGCAGGACGGCGCTCCGGCCGAGGTAGGTGCCCAGTTCGAGGATGTCGCCGGTGTGCCCGGCCGCGCTCTGTTCGGTGAGGAAGTGGGCGAAGGCCTCCTGGTCGACCTTGAAGAACCAGCCGGGGATGCCGTCGCGCGTCAGCTGCTGCGGGCGGGCGGTTCCGGTGTCGGCAGTGGGCACGGCGGCCTCCAGGGGTGCGGGCATGGCCCGGCGCGTACGGTTCACCCCGCGGCGGCGCCATGGTGTGAGGCGGATCATCATAGCGACGACACGCCCCAGTTGCGCCAGGCCCGGGACAGGAATCGGCGGACCGTTTCGCACCCTTGTCCGGGGGCCCGAGCACGCCCCGGGCGACCGCGGGCGGCGGCCCTTCCGCGCCCCCCACCGCCCGCCTCAGGACGCCCGGCCGCCCTCCAGTTCGGCGATCGTCCCGGCCAGCCAGGCCCGCTCGGCGGCGCCGGACGCGCGGGCGACCAGCAGCATGCCGCGCCGGAACGGGCTGGACTCCTGCTCGGCCGCGACCGGCCGGCCCTGCGCGTCGTAGAAGAAGCTGCTCGGTGCCTCAAGGAACGCCAGCCGGCGCCGCAGGACCGTGGCCTGCGCGACCGGGTCGGTGAGGCGGTCGAGGAAGGCGGCCACGGTGAAGAAGCGGATCTGGTCGGAGATCTCGGCCTCGGCCGGGTCGGCCAGCCGGCGCTCCAGTTCGGCCCGGCCCGCCGCGGTGAGCTCCAGGACCTGCCGCGGCGCGGCACCGCTGCCGGGCTCGCTGCGGCGCTCCAGCAGTCCGGCCTTCTCCAGACGGGCGATGGCGGGGTAGAGGGCGCCGTCGCTGACCGGCCGGGCGTGGCCGGTCAGGCCGGTGATCCGTGACTTCAACTCGTAGCCGTGCAGCGGCTCGTCGTACAGGAAGCCGAGGATCGCGAGGGTGAGCACCGGTGAAGCCCTTCCGTCGTCGCACGCGCCGTTCGGGCGTCATGGTACCTCTTGCCGATGTGCCTCTAAACGATGTATCTCTGTTCGAGACACCAAGAGACACCAAGAGACACCAAGAGGGCGGCCGAGCGCTGCTGACGGAACCGGGGGGCGACGTGCGAGGACATCTGCCGAGGCTGATCGGATTGGCGGGGCCGGTCTACGCCGGACTCCTGTCCGGGGTGATCGCCTCGGTCATCAGCACGTACTGGGTCGGCGGGCTCGGCGCGCCCGCCGTCGCCGCCGTCACCCTCGCGGGCACCGTAGAGAACCTGCTGCTGGGCCTGGTCCTGGTGGTCGCCTCCGGCACCACCGTCCGGATCTCGCACGCCGTCGGCGCCGGGGACCGCGCGGCGGCCGGCCGGACCGCGCGGGCGGCCTGGCGGCTCTGCGCCCTCGGCAGCCTGCTGCTCGCCGTCCCCGGCTTCCTGCTGCGCCACCCGATCGCGGACGCCTTCCTGGACGGCCCCGCCGCCGGACTCGCCGCGGACTACTTCGCGATCGCCTTCCCCGCCGCCGGACTCTTCTTCGGCCAGCGGGTGGCCGACGAGCTCTTCAAGGGCACCGGTGACACCCGGACGCCGATGCGGCTCGCCCTGCTGACCAACGCCCTGCTGCTCCTCCTCGACCCGCTGCTGATCCTCGGACCCGGACCGTTCCCGGCCCTCGGCGTGAGGGGCGCGGCGCTCGCCCTGACCACCGCGCGCGCCCTCACCTTCGCCGTCACGCTGCTGCTCCGGCGCCGGCGCCGCCGGACCGCGCCCCCGGCGGGCGGGCTCCTGCCGGAGGCCCGCCGGATCGTCTCCGCCGGAGCCTCGTTCGGCCTCGACTTCACCGCCCGGATGGGCGTCGGCACGGTGCAGCTCGCCCTGGTCGCGTCCTTCGGCGTACCGGCGGTCGCCGGCTACGGCGTGGGCTACCGCGTGATGCTGGTCGTGACCATGGCCTTCTACGCCGTACGGCAGGCCGCCGCCATCGAGGCGGCCCGGCTGACCGGCGCGGGCGACACGGCGGGGCTGCGCACCCTGGGCCGTGACACCGCCCGGCTGGCCGGCGCCCTCGGCGCGGGCGCCGCCGTCCTCTGCGCGGCGCTCGCGGTGCCGGTGACCGCGCTCTTCACCCGGGACGACGCGGTCGCCGCCCAGGCCGTCGGCTACCTGCGGATGGCCGGGCTCTACGTACTGCCCTACGCCCTGGTGGTGACCCTCGGCGGCGTGCTCCAGGCCACCGGCGCGGGCCGCCGCCTGGTGACGGCCAGCCTGCTCGGACTCGCCGTCCAACTCGCCGCCGGTGTGGCCCTGTCGGTGCCGCTCGGGGTGAACGGCCTCTGGACCGGCATGGCGGTGGGCGCGCTGACCCAGCTGATCCTGATGCGCCTGCCGGCCCCGAACCGCCGCCGAACCCCCGGCCCGGTGGGCGAGCCCGCCGAGCCGGTCGGCGCGGCCGAACCCACCGGGCAGACCCCGCTTCGGGCCCCGGTGGAGTGACGCCCACCCCGATCCGCGGGTGAGCAACCGGTCTCCGTGGCGCGGCGCCGTCCATCGGGTACGTGGAGATCGCCGAAGTCGTCGACAACTCGACGGCGTGAAGCGATCGACGGGCCCGAGGGCACCGACCGAAGGGCCGTACGCCCGTGCGGGGGAGGGGCCGGTTCAGTGCCCCGGCCGCGTCGCCTCCACCACCCCCGCCGCCCGGGCCCGGGCCCGGGTCGGGAGGCGGGTGGCGAGCAGGACGCCGACCGCCGCCGTGGCCGCGAGGACCAGCAGGGCCGGGCCCATGGCGGTCACGAGCGGACGGCCGGCGGTGAGGGTGGTCGCGGCGGCGGTCCCCAGGGCCGGGCCGATGTTCATCACGGTCTGCTGGAGCCCGCCGGCGACGCCCGCGTCCGCCACCGAGGCGTCGCGGACGAGGGCGGCCGTCGCGGTGACCATCACCGCCCCGAACCCGCTGCCCAGCAGGAGGAAGCTGCCGCCGATCGCGACGGCCCCGGAGGACTCGTCGAACCGGGCCGCGAGCAGGGTGCCGAGCGTGAGCAGCAGCATCCCGGCCCCGGCGGTGGCCCGCGCCCCGTGGCGGCGCATCAGCACCGCGGCGGCCGGGGCGGCGGCGACCATCGTGACGGCCAGCGGCAACGCCCGGACGCCGGACTGGAACGGGTCCAGCCCGAGCACGTCCTGGAGGAAGTAGGTGGCCAGGAACAGCGTCCCGAAGAGCGCCGCGGACGCGGTCAGCAGCACCCCGAGCGAGGACGCGACGGTGGGCGAGGCGAACACCCGCGGCGGCAGCAACGGGTGTGCCGCGCGCCGCTGTTGGTGGACGAAGGCGGTGCCGAGCAGGGCCGCGGCGAGCAGGCCGAACACGGTGGCGGCCGGCCGGCCGTGCTCGGGCACCCCGACGAGCGTGTGCACCAGGCAGACCAGCGCCGCCGCGAGCAGGGCGGCGCCCGGCAGGTCGAGCGCGCGCAGGGCGCCGACGGACCGGTCGGTGGGTGGCTGCGGAATCCGCACGGCCAGCGCGGCGAGCCCGGCCGCGACGGCGGGGAGGACGGTGAGGAAGAAGACCGCCCGCCAGCCCAGTTGGGCGGTCAGCGCCCCGCCGACGACCGGTCCGGCGGCGGCCGCCAGGCCGATCGCGCTGGTGCGAAGGGCGATCGGCATCGCGAGCCGGTCGGCCGGGTAGGCCGCGCGCAGCATGCCCAGGGTGGCGGGCTGCAGCAGCGCGCCCGCCACGCCCTGGGCGACGCGCAGGCCGATCACCCAGCCGATGCCGGGCGCCAGGCCGATCCCGGCCGAGGCGGCGGCGAAGCCCAGCACGCCCACGGCGAAGACGCGTTGGTGGCCGTAGCGGTCACCCAGCCGGCCGGCGAAGACCAGCAGGCTCGCCACCGCGATCAGGTAGGCGGTGCTGGTCCACTGGACGGCGGTGAAGGAGGCGTTGAGGTCGTGCTGCATGGCGGGCCGGGCGACGGTGAGGACGGTGCCGTCCAGGGCCACGATGGAGGCGCCGGTGATGCTCCCGGCGAGGGTGAGGCGCCGGCGGGCGGGCGTGTTCACCGGGCCTCCGGGCCCAGGTGGGCGGCCAGGGCGGCGTGCAGCAGCGGCTCGATGTCGTCGCTGCCGGTGGCGAGTTGGAGGCTGCCCCAGGCGCGGAGCTGGGCGAGCCCGTGCAGGTTGGCCCAGAGTGCGGCTGCCGCCGCCGCGGGCTCCGCGCCGCTCGGTGGCCGCACCTCGGCGACCAGGGCGGTGAAGGTCCGGAAGAGCGGGAGGCTGGTCTGCCGCAGGCCGATGCCGCTGCCCTCCAGCAGGTCGTGGCGGAACATCAGCTCGAACATGCCGGGCTGGGCGGCGGCGAAGCCGAGGTAGCCGCGGGCGAGTGCGGCGAGCCGCTCGCGCGGGCCCGGGCCCGCGCCGGCCGTCGCACGGGTGAGGTCCGCGGCCAGCTCGTCGAAGCCGTGCCGGGCGATGGCGGACAGCAGCTCGACGTGGGTGGCGAAGTAGCGGCGCGGCGCGCCGTGCGAGACGCCGGCCTGGCGGGCGATCTCGCGCAGCGAGAGCGCGTGGACCCCCTGAGCCGTCACCAGTTCGACGCCGGCCGCCACCAGCCGGGCGCGCAGGCCCGAACCCTGATCAGTCATAGACACTGTCTACCAGGAGCGAGTAGACAGCGTCTACTCGCCGTCGCGGGGGTGGGCCGGGCAGAATCGGCGGTATGGACGAAGGCGGCGAATCGGCGTGCTGGCTGGACCGGGTCTGCCCGGAGTGCGGCCGGCTGCGCGAGCGGGCCGGGCGGCAGCCCTGCGAGAACTGCGGTGCGGTGCCGGACCCCGAGCCCGGCCGCCGGCCCGGGGCGGGCCGGGAGCCCGGCCCCGGGGCGGACCGGTCCGACTGATCCGCCCCGGGGCCCCGGCCTCAGCGCGGCAGCCCGTTGGCCGGCTGCTCCTGCGCGAACCCGTCCTGCGCGAACCCGTCCTGAACGAGCTCCGCCGGCTCCGGTCCCTCGAACGTGATCGCCTCCGGCACCGTGGCGGCGTCGCTCGCCCCGGCGTCGGGCAGCCGTTCGGCGCCCGGCGAGACCCGGGCCGCCGGAGCCCAGCGCCCGCGCAGCGCCCCGAGGCGCTCCACCGCGGGCTGGGTGTACCGGGCCGCGAGCGGGCCGGTGACCACCAGGATCAGCACGTACGCGGTGGCGAACGGCCCGAGTTCGGGCTCGATGCCCGCGGTGACGGCCAGACCGGCGATGACGATGGAGAACTCCCCGCGCGAGACCAGGGCGCCGCCGGCCCGCCAGCGGCCGCGTTCGCCGATCCCGGCCCGGCGGGCGGCCCAGTACCCCGTCGCCACCTTGGTGAGCGCGGTGACCACGGCCAGCAGCAGCGCGGGCAGCAGGACGGGCGGGATGCTCGTCGGGTCCGTGCTGAGCCCGAAGAAGACGAAGAAGACTGCCGCGAAGAGGTCCCGCAACGGGCTGAGCAGGGTGTGCGCGCCCTCGGCGGCCTCGCCGGAGAGGGCGATGCCGACCAGGAACGCCCCGACCGCGGCGGACACCTGGAGCTGCTGCGCGAGGCCGGCCACCAGCAGGGTCAGTCCGAGGACGACCAGCAGCAGCTTCTCCGGGTCGTCGTGCGAGACGAACTTCGAGATCACCCGGCCGTAGCGGAGCGCGACGAAGAGCACGGCGCCCGCGGTGGCGAGCGCGATGGCGAGGGTGAGCGAGCCGGCGAGCAGGCCGGCGCCGGCCAGCAGCGCGGTCAGGATCGGCAGGTAGACGGCCATCGCGAGGTCCTCCAGCACCAGGATGCTGAGGATCACCGGGGTCTCCCGGTTGCCGAGCCGGCCGAGGTCGCCGAGCACCTTGGCGATCACCCCGGAGGAGGAGATCCAGGTGACCCCGGCCAGTACCACGGCGGCGACCGGGCCCCAGCCGAGGAGCAGGGCGGCGGCCGCGCCGGGCAGTGCGTTGAGCACGAAGTCGACGGCGCCGGCCGGGTACTGGGCCTTGAGGTTGGTCACCAGGTCGGCGGCGGTGTACTCCAGACCCAGCATCAGCAGCAGCAGGACGACGCCGATCTCGGCGCCGGTGGCCACGAACTCCTCACTGGCGCTGAGCGGCAGCAGGCCGCCCTTGCCGAAGGCCAGTCCGCCGAGCAGGTAGAGCGGGATGGGCGAGAACCCGTACCGGCCGGCTATTCGGCCGAGCAGGCCGAGGACCAGGATGACCGAGCCGAGTTCGATGAAGACGCTTGCGGTGTGCATCCGATCACTCCCTGCCCAGGATCGCGGCGGCGGCGTCCACGCCCTCGCGCGTGCCGATCACGATCAGGATGTCCCCGCCGGCCAGCCGGAAGTCGGGGGTCGGGGAGGGCACGGCGCCGGTGCGGCGCAGCACGGCGACGATCGAGGCGCCGGTCTCGGTGCGCATCCGGGTCTCGCCGAGCACCCGGCCGTTCCAGTGCGAGGCGCCCTCGACGGGGAGGCGTTCGGCGACCAGGCCCAGGTCGGTGGTGTGCAGCAGGCCCGGGTTGTGGTGAGCGGGGGTCAGGGCGTCGACCAGGGCGGTGGACTCCTCGGCCGTCAGCCGGAACGCCTGGGCGCAGGCGTCGGGGTCGTCCGAGCGGTAGACGTTGAGGCTGCGTGAGCCGTCCCGGTGGGCGATGACGGACAGGTGCCGTTGTTCTCGGGTGGTGAGGTCGTACTGGACGCCGACGCCGGGCAGGGGAGTGGTCCGGACACGGGGGATCGACACGGCGGCTGTCCTCTCGTCAGGGCTTCCCGCTGGCGTGCGCGACGTCCGCCGGAACAGGGCCGGCCGTCCGCCGGAACTGGGCCGGCCCGGCGGGGCGGCCGCTCACCCGGACGGGTGAACGGCCGCCCCGCCGTGTGCGACACGCGGAAGCGCTACCGTGCCAATGGTAATGACTGTGTAAAGCCCTCCTGGTGGGAGGGTCCCCGCGGGCGCCCGTACGGTCCGAGTGGAGCGCTCGTCCGGCCGTGGACGCGCGGTACCCCGGCCGGGTGCGCGCGTGGTCGCGCTCACCCGGCCGGGGTACCGGACCCGTGTGTCCGGACTGCGTCGGCGGGCTACTGGGGAGGCTGGTCGCGGAACTGGTCCTTGACCTTGTCCTGGGCCGTGTCGACGTGGCCGCTGTACTTGCCCTGGGTCCGTTGGTCGACGGTGTCACCGGCCTTGTCGACGGCCTTGTCCGCCTGGTCCTCGTGGCCCTTCAGCATCTGCTTGATCTTGTCGATCATGGACATTCGGTCACCCTCCTGGATGAGACGGCCCCTCCCCTCCAGGATCACCGCGCCGCCGGATGTCCGCATCCGGTCAGCTTTCGCGGCAGGGTTGGCAAGGTGGCCCGGGGCATGTCAAATCGGGATCTCCATGGACTCTCGGAAGGACCTGCCGTGAATGCTCGGACCCGCCGCCCGACCGCCTCACCCCGCCCGGGCGCTGCCCGCACCACCCGGGTCGCGAGCTCCGCGCTGGCGGTCGCGGCCCTGGTGACCCCGCTGCTGCTGGTCGGCGCCGGGAGCGCCGCGGCCGCACCGGACCCGGGCCGCAAGGGAGCCAAGCTGGCCGCCCGGCTCGTCGAGGAGAGCAGCGCCGGCAGCGCCCGCCGGACGCTGGCCGCACTGCAGCGGATCGCGGACCGCAACGGCGGCAACCGGGTGGCGGGCTCCCGCGGCCACGACGAGTCGGCGCGCTACGTCTACGAGCAGGCCCGCCAGGCCGGTCTGAAGGTGTCGAAGCAGGAATTCGAGTACACCTTCTTCCAGGCCCTCGCGCAGAAACTGACGGTGGTGTCCCCCCAGGCCGAGGATGTACCGGTGATCGCCATGACGTACTCCGTCGGCGGCCCGGCGGCCGGTCTGACCGCCCCGCTCGCGGTCGTCCCGGCGGACGCCACCACCGGCTGCGAGGCGGGGGACTACGCGGCCGGCGCGTTCACCGGCCGGATCGCGCTGATCAAGCGCGGCGGCTGCAGCTTCGCCGTCAAGGCGGCCGCGGCGGCGGACGCCGGTGCGACCGGCGTCCTCGTCTACAACAACACCGACGGCGACCTCAACGGCACCCTCGGGGAGCCGACCGCCGGCCGCGTCCCGACCGGCGGGATCAGCAGGGCGGCGGGCGAGGCGCTGGTCGCCAAGGCCGCCGCCGGGCCGGTCACGGTGAGCCTGGACATCCGTACCCTCATGGAGAAGCGCAAGACCTGGAACGTCATCGCCGAGACCCGCGGCGGCGATCCGGCGAACACCGTCGTCATCGGCTCCCACCTGGACTCCGTGGTGGCGGGCCCGGGCATCAACGACAACGGCTCCGGCTCGGCGGGCGTCCTGGAGGTGGCGAAGAACCTCGGCGACCGGCCGGTCAGGAACAAGGTCAGGTTCGCCTGGTGGTCGGCCGAGGAGTTCGGCCTCAAGGGCTCCGAGGCCTACGTGGCGTCACTCTCCGCGGCCGAGCAGAAGAAGATCAAGCTCTATCTGAACTTCGACATGATCGCCTCGCCCAACTCCGCCCAGTTCGTCTACGACGGCGACGACTCCGACCACGTCGGCTCCGGCCCCGGCCCGGACGGCTCGGCGCAACTGGAGCGGCGCATCACCGACTACCTGGACCGCCGGGGCCTGCCGCACGAGGGCACCGACTTCACCGGCCGCTCCGACTACGGCCCGTTCATCGACGCGGGGATCCCGGCGGGCGGCACCGACACCGGCGCCGAGGTGATCAAGTCCGCGGCGCAGGCGGCGCGTTACGGCGGCACGGCCGGGGTGGCGTTCGACACGTGCTACCACAAGGCCTGCGACAACCTGGGCAACCTCGACCTGTTGGCCTTCGACGTCAACATCGACGTGATCGCCGACGCCGTCGGCACCTACGCCTGGGACCTCTCCTCGCTGCACGCGCCGGTGGCGCCGCAGCACACCGAGGGGCAGGCCGGCAGCGGTGGCGGCCTCCACGAGGGCCACACCCACGAGGTCTCGGCCTGACCGCCCGGGGCCCCGCCACCGGGCGGGGCCCCGGCGCCGGCCCGTTCCCCGCCGTTCCCCGCTGCGCCGCGCCCTTTCCCCGTCGCGCTCCCGGGCCGCACCCGGACGGCGGCCGATCGGCCGGGGCCGATGAGTGCGCCGCCCGGGCTGCTGACACCATGGCACCGAGATCACGTCACCGTGACACCCTCGGAGGAGTCAGCATCATGAGCACGCACTACGACGTCGTCGTCCTCGGCGCGGGTCCCGGCGGCTACACCGCCGCCGTCCGGGCCGCCCAGCTGGGCCTGCGGACCGCCGTCATCGAGGCCAAGTACTGGGGCGGGGTCTGTCTCAACGTCGGCTGCATCCCCTCCAAGGCCCTGCTGCGCAACGCCGAGCTGGCGCACATCTTCACCAAGGAGGCCAAGACCTTCGGCATCAAGGTCGAGGGCACGGTGAGCTTCGACTTCGGCGAGGCGTTCCGCCGCAGCCGGACCGTCGCCGACGGCCGGGTCAAGGGCGTCCACTACCTGATGAAGAAGAACGGCATCACCGAGTACGACGGCCGGGGCACCTTCGTCGACGACCGCACCCTCCAGGTCGCGCTGAGCGGCGGCGGCTTCGAGGTCGTCACCTTCGACCACTGCGTCATCGCGGCCGGCGCCACCACCCGGCTGCTCCCCGGCACCAGCCTCAGCGAGCGCGTGGTCACCTACGAGGAGCAGATCCTCACCGAGGAGCTGCCGGGCAGCATCATCATCGCGGGCGCCGGCGCGATCGGCGTCGAGTTCGCGTACGTGCTGCACAACTACGGCGTGAAGGTCACCATCGTCGAGTTCCTCGACCGGATGGTGCCGCTGGAGGACGCCGAGGTCTCCGCCGAGCTCGGCAAGCAGTACCGCAAGCTCGGCATCGAGGTGCTCACCTCGACCCGGGTGGAGTCGATCGACGACAGCGACCCGGCCGCCAAGGTCAGGGTCACCGTCACCCGCGACGGTCAGCAGCAGGTGCTGGAGGCCGACAAGGTGCTCCAGGCGATCGGCTTCGCGCCCCGGGTGAACGGCTACGGCCTGGAGAACACCGGGGTGAAGCTCACCGACCGCGGCGCGATCGACGTCGACGGCCGGGGCCGCACCAGCGTCGACCACATCTTCGCGATCGGTGACGTGACGGCCAAGCTGATGCTGGCCCACGCGGCCGAGTCGATGGGCGTGATCGCCGCCGAGACCATCGGCGGGGCCGAGACCATGGAGCTCGACTTCGTGATGATCCCGCGCGCCACCTACTGCCAGCCGCAGATCGCCAGCTTCGGGTACACCGAGGCGCAGGCCCGCGAGCAGGGGTACGACGTCAAGGTCGCCAAGTTCCCGTTCACCGCCAACGGCAAGGCGCACGGGCTCGGCCACCCGATCGGCTTCGTCAAGGTGATCAGCGACGGCAAGCACGGCGAGCTGCTGGGCGCCCACCTGATCGGCCCCGAGGTCACCGAGCTGCTGCCGGAGCTGACGCTGGCCCAGCAGTGGGACCTCACCGTGCACGAGGTGGCCCGCAACGTGCACGCCCACCCGACGCTCGGCGAGGCGGTCAAGGAGGCCGTCCACGGCCTGGCCGGGCACATGATCAACATGTGACGAGGGCTCACCCGGGAGCGCGCTCCCGGGGTGCCGGGCGGCATGGGCATGTCCGACCTCTACGGCCCGGCCGACGAGGCCGAGAGCATCGCGACCGTGCACGCCGCACTCGACGCGGGCATCACCCT
>NZ_JBEXYD010000088.1:0-25850 GCF_040630735.1 Kitasatospora sp. NPDC005748 | reverse complement strand
CCGCCAACCGCTCCGGGGTCAGCGAGGCGACGAGCCCGTCGTCGACGATCCCGGCCGCGTGGACGACACCCGTCAGCGGCACACCCGCCAGGACGTCGGCGAGTTCCTCGCGATCGGCCACGTCACAGGCCGCGACCGTGACCTCGACACCCAGCCCCTTCAGATCGGCCACCAGCTCCGGCATCCCGCCGGCCTCGATGCCCCGACGCGACAGCAGGACCAGGTGCTCGGCATGCCCGCTCTCCGCGAGACGGCGGGCCACCAGACCACCCAACACACCGGACGCACCGGTGATCAGCACCGTGCCCGGACGACCACCCGAGTCGGCGGCAGGCGTCGACGGCACCCGCACCAGCCTGGGTACACGCACCTGGCCGGCCCGCACCGCGAACTGCGGCTCACCCGAGGCCACACCCAGGCGCAACCACTCTGCGGACATCTCGTCGACGTCGGCGAGAACGATCCGGTCCGGGTTCTCCGCCTGCGCCACCCGGACCAGACCCCACACCGGGGCAGCCGCGACATCCATCGGCGCCTCCGGACCGGCGTCCACCGCTCGGTCCGTCACCACCAGCAAACGGGACCCGGCCAGGGACTCCGCCGCCAACCACTCCTGCACCAGACCCAGCACACCGGCAGCCGTACGACCAGCCGCAGCCGGGACCTCGTCCACGGCGTCCGGCACGACCCGCACCACCACCACATCGGGCACGGCCTCCGCCGACGCCACCAGCGCGGCCAGATCCGGGAACGACTCCGCACCCGCCAGCTCCGCCGTCCCGAGGACAGCCCACCGACCGCCCTCCGTCGCGGGGCCGGTCAGGTCAGCCGGAACCCACTCCACACCGAACAGGTCACCATGGGCCGGCGCCGCCACCGCTGCGAAGGGGCGCAGGACCACCGAACCCACCGAGGCGATCAACGCACCCGTGGCATCGGCGAGGGTCAGCGACACGCCCTCACCCGAAGGCGTGACCCGCACCCGGGCAGCCGCCGCATCCGCGGCATGGACGACCACATCGCCCCAGGCGAACGGCACTTCCGGCCGCGCCAGGCGCTCGCCCGTGCCCACGATCACGTGGAGGGAGGCGTCCAGCAACGCGGGGTGCAGCCCGAACCCGGACGCGCTGACACCGTCCGGCAGCGCGACCTCGGCGAACAGCTCCTCGCCGCGCCGCCACGCCGCACGCACCCCCTGGAACACCGGACCGTAGGCGAGACCGCTGTCGACCAGGGCCGGGTAGAAGCCTTCGAGGTCCACCGCCTCGGCACCCGCCGGCGGCCACTCGGTCAGCGCCTCCCCCGCCTCCGGCGCGACCGGCGTCAGCGTTCCCGACGCATGACGGGTCCACTCCTCCCCGAACGCCGCGTCCTCGGCCTGGGCGTAGACGGCCACGGCACGGCGGCCGGACTCGTCCGCCTCGTCCACCGTGACCTGCACCCGGACCGCCCCTTGGGAGGGCAGCACCAACGGCGCCTCGATCACCAGTTCCTCGACCCGCCCGCACCCGGTCTCGTCTCCGGCCCGCACGGCCATCTCGACCAGCGCCGTCCCCGGCAGGACCACCTGCCCGGCGACCACGTGATCGGCCAGCCACGGTTGTCCGGCCAGCGACAGCCGCCCGGTCAGCACGAGACCCCCACTGGCCGGCAGGGTCACCGCCGCACCCAGCAGCGGATGACGCGCCGGTGACTGGCCCAGCCCGGCCGCGTCCACCGGGGCGGCAGCGGCCGGCAGCCAGTGACGCTGACGCTGGAAGGCATAGGTGGGCAGGTCGATCCGCTGGGCGCCGGTGCCCGCGAAGACCTCGCCCCACGCGACCGCCAGACCGCGCACGAAGAGCTTCGCGAGGGCGGTGAGCAGAGCGCGGGGTTCGTCACGGCCCCGGCGCAGCAGCGGGAGCCAGACCTCGGCGGCTGCCTCGCCCTCGGTGTCGATCCGGGTCTGCGGGCCCATGCCGGACAGCACACCGTCGGGCCCGATCTCCACGAACGTCCGCACACCGGCCGCACGCAGGGACTGCGCGGCGTCGTGGAAGCGGACCGCCTCGCGGACGTGCTTCACCCAGTAGGCCGGGTCCGTGACCTCGTCCATCACCGGGAGACCGGTCAGGGCGGAAACCATCGCCAGCTTGGGCACGCGGTAGCTGACGGCGGCGACGACGCGGGCGAACTCCTCCAGCATCGGCTCCATCAGCGGCGAGTGGAACGCGTGCGAGACCTGAAGGCGCTTCGTACGTGCGCCGGATGCGGCCAATTGTTCGGCGGCCTGCAGCACTTCGTCCTCGACGCCCGAGATCACCACCGCGCGAGGTCCGTTCACCGCGGCGATACCGACACCAGTCCGGCCCGCGATCGCTTCGAGGACCTCGCTCTCGGTCGCCTCGACGGCCACCATGGCACCGCCGGAGGGAAGTTGCTGCATCAGCCGGCCACGCGCGGCCACCACCGCACAGGCGTCCTCCAGCGACCACACCCCCGCCACATGCGCCGCCGCCAGCTCACCGATCGAATGACCGGCCACCACCTGCGGACTCACACCCCACGACTCCAGCAGACGGAACAGCGCCACCTCAACGGCGAACAGCGCGGGCTGCGCCCACCCCGTCTCATCGATCGGGCCCTCACCCCGAATCACGGCGGCGAGGGAACCGTCCAAGTGCTCGGCCAGACCCGCACACACCGCGTCGAACGCATCGGCGAACACCGGGAACGCCTGGTAGAGCCCCTGCCCCATGCCAACGCGCTGCGCACCCTGGCCGGTGAACACGAACCCGACCTTGCCCGCACCGCCCACAGACCCGGTCACCACACCCGGAACCTCACGGCCCTCGGCCAACGCCGCAAGACCGGCCAGCAACTCCTCGCGGTCCGAGCCCAGCACCACCGCCCGCTGCTCCAGCGCCGCCCGCGACACCGCCAACGACCAACCCACGTCCAGGACATCAGCATCAGCATCAGCACGCTCAACGAACGCCGCCAACCGCTCCGCCTGACCGGCAAGACCCTCCGCCGACCGCCCCGAGAGGGACCACGGCACCACCGGCAGGCCAACACCACCGGAACGGGCGACCGGAGCGTCCTGCACCGGTGCCTGCTCGATGATCACGTGCGCGTTGGTCCCGGAGAACCCGAACGAGGACACGCCCGCGCGCCGGGGATGCCCGGCATCCGGCCACGGCCGCGCCTCGGTGACCAGCCGGACCGCGCCCGCCTCCCAGTCCACGTGCGAGGACGGCGCGTCCACATGCAGGGTCGCCGGCACCACACCGCGCTGCATCGCCGCGACCATCTTGATGACACCCGCCACGCCGGCGGCCGCCTGCGCGTGCCCGATGTTCGACTTCACGGACCCCAGGAGCAGCGGCCGGTCCTCCGGTCGCCCCTGGCCGTAGGTCGCCAGCAGCGCCTGTGCCTCGATCGGGTCACCCAACCGCGTGCCGGTGCCATGGGCCTCGACCACGTCCACGTCGGCCGCGGACAACCCGGCGCCGGCCAGCGCGGCCCGGATCACCCGCTGCTGCGACGGCCCGTTCGGTGCCGTCAGACCGTTGGACGCGCCGTCCTGGTTGACCGCCGTACCGGCCACCACCGCGAGCACCTTGTGACCGTTACGGCGTGCGTCCGACAGCCGCTCCAGCACCAGGACGCCGACGCCCTCGCCCCACCCGGTGCCGTCCGCGGACTCCGCGAACGCCTTGCAGCGCCCGTCAGCGGCCAGACCGCCCTGCCGGGTGAAGTCGATGAAGGTGCCGGGCGTCGACATCACGTTGACGCCGCCGGCGAAGGCCAGCGTGCTCTCCCCCGAGCGCAGCGACTGGCAGGCCAGGTGCAGCGCCACCAGCGACGACGAACACGCCGTGTCCACCGTCACCGCCGGGCCCTCCAGCCCCAGCGCGTACGCCACCCGCCCGGAGGCGACCCCGCCCGAGCCGCCGGTGCCGGCATAGCCCTCGACGTTCTCGGACACCGCGCCGAACGGCAGGTAGTCGTGGTAGATCAGGCCGGCGAAGACACCGGTCGCGGAGCCGCGTAGTGTGTTCGGGTCGATCCCGGCGTCCTCCAGCGCCTCCCACGACGTCTCCAGCAGCAGTCGCTGCTGCGGGTCCATCGCGATCGCCTCGCGCGGGCTGATCCCGAAGAACCCGGCGTCGAACTCCCCGGCGTCGTAAAGGAATCCGCCCTCGCCGGACAGGCTCTTGCCGACCGCCTCCGGGTCCGGATCGTGGACGTCCGGCGCCCAGCCGCGGTCCGTCGGGAACGGACCGATCGCGTCGCGGCGCGCCTCCAGCAGCTCCCAGAACTCGGTGGGGGACGACACTCCGCCGGGGAACCGGCATCCCATGCCGACGATGACCACCGGGTCCTCGTCGGCGGGCACGCCGGCCGTGACCGCGGGCGCGGCCCCCGCCGGGCCGGGCTCGGCCGCGCCGACCAGCTCGCCCAGCATGAACCCGGCCAGTGCCGCCGGCGTCGGGTAGTCGAAGACCGTCGTCGCCGACAGGCGAAGGCCCGTCGCCGAGTTCAGCCGGTTGCGCAGTTCCACGGAGGTCAGCGAGTCGAAGCCGGTCTCGCGGAAGGCTCGGCCGGCCTCGATGCTCTCCGGTCCGGCCATGCCCAGCACCAGGGCGGCCTGCGCCGCGATCACGTCGAGGACGGCGGCGGTCCGCTCGGCGGGGTCGAGCGCCAGGAGCCTGGTGCTCAGTGCGTTCCGGCCGTCGGCGGCCGGACCGCCGGCCGTGCGCCGGGCGGGCGGGCCCGCATGCCCGGTTCGGACCAGACCGGACAGGAAGGGCGGGACCTCGCCCGAGCGGCGCAGAGCGGCGAGGTCCAGCTTGGCCGTCACCGTCAGGGCGTCGGCGGCGCGGGCCGCCGTGTCCAGCATGGCGAGACCGTCGGCCGCGGGCAGCGGCTTCAGCCCCTGGCGGGACATCCGCTGCCAGTCGGCCCGGTCGAGCTTGGCGGTCATGCCGTGTTCCCACGGCCCCCACACCAGGGACGCGGCGGGCAGACCGGCCCGGCGGCGGGAGGCCGCCAGCGCGTCCAGGAAGGTGTTCCCGGCCGCGTAGTTGGCCTGGCCCGGGTTGCCCCAGACGCCGGCGATCGAGGAGAACAGGACGAACATGTCCAGGTCGAGGCCGCGGGTCAGCTCGTGCAGGTGCCAGGCCGCGTCGGCCTTCGGCCGCATCACCGCCGCCACCCGCTCCGGGCTCAGCGAGGCCGCGATCCCGTCGTCGACGATCCCGGCGGCGTGCACGACGCCCGTCAGCGGCACGCCCGCCAGGACGGCCGCGAGCTCGTCGCGGTCGGCCACGTCGCAGGCCGCCACCGTGACCTCGGCGCCCAGCGCCTCCAGGTCGGCGACCAGCTCCGGCATCCCGGCGGCCTCGATGCCACGACGCGAGACCAGCACCAGGTGCTCGGCCCGCCCGCTCTCGGCGAGGTGCCGGGCCACCAGACCGCCCAGCGCACCGGACGCGCCGGTCACCAGGACCGTGCCCGCCCCGGCGGCCGTCGCGGGCAGCGTCAGGACGACCTTGCCGATGTGCCGCGCCTGGCTCAGGAACCGGAAGGCGTCCACCGCGCGGCGTGCGTCCCAGCAGGCCACCGGCAGCGGCCGCAGGGCGCCCTCCTCGAACAGCAGGGTCAGCGACCGCAGCATCCGGCCGAGCACGTCCGGGTCCAGGTCCAGCAGGTCGAACGCCCGGTAGGCGACCCCGTGGTCGCGGCGCACCTGCTCCGGGTCCCGGATGTCGGTCTTGCCCATCTCGACGAACCGGCCGCCCGCGCGGGTCAGCCGGAGCGACGCGTCCACGAACTCCCCGGCCAGGGAGTCCAGCACCACGTCCACCCCGTGGCCGGCGGACGCGGTCCGGAAGGTCTCCTCGAAGTCGGTCGTGCGGGACGACGCGATGTGCGACGCACCGACACCCAGTCCGCGCACCGCCGCCCACTTGGCGGGCGACGCGGTCGCGAACACCTCCGCCCCCAGCTGCCGGGCCAGTTGCACCGCCGCGATGCCCACGCCACCGGCGGCGGCGTGGACCAGCACCCGCTCGCCCCGCCGCAGGCCGGCCAGCTCCACCAGCGCGTACCAGGCGGTCAGGAACACCAGCGGCGCACCGGCCGCCTCCGCCATCGTCCATCCGGACGGCACCGGGGCCAGCAGCCGCTGGTCGGTCACCGCCTCGGTGGTGAACGCGCCCGTGAACAGGCCCATCACCGCATCGCCCGGCCGGAGCCCGGTCACGCCCGGACCGACCTCCAGCACGACACCGGCGCCCTCCAGGCCCAGCCGGCCCGCGTCACCCGGGTACATGTCCAGCACGTTGAGCACATCGCGGAAGTTCACGCCCGCCGCACGCAGGGCGACCCGCACCTGACCGGCGTCGAGCGCACCCGCTTCCTCGCCACCCAGCAGGGTGAGGTTCTCCAGCGTGCCGCGCTCGTGGAAGCCCAGGCTCCACACCCGCTCCGCCGGGACCGGCAACCCCTCCGCGACGCGCGCCAGCCGGGGCACCCGCAGCTGGCCGGCCCGCACCGCGAACTGCGGCTCACCGGAGGCCACACCCTGGCGCAGCACCTCCATGGAGGCGTCCTCGACATCGGCGAGGACGATCCGGCCCGGATTCTCCGCCTGCGCCACCCGGACCAGACCCCACACCGGAGCGGCCGCGACCTCCGTCGGCGCCTCCGGACCGGCGTCGACGGCCCGCTCGGTCACCACCAGCAGACGGGACGCGGACAGGGACTCCGCCGCCAGCCACTCCTGCACCAGACCCAGCACGTCGGCGGCTGCACGACGAGCCCCGGCCGGGACGTCACCCGGCTCCGGCACGACCCGCACCGCCACGACCTCGGGGGCCGGCTCCGCCGACGCCACCAGCGCCGCCAGATCCGGGAACGACTCCGCGCCCGGCAGTTCCATGGTCCCGAGGACGGCCCACCGGCCGCCCTCCGTCGCGGCGCCGTCCAGGGCAGCCGGGACCCACTCCACGCCGAACAGGCCGTCGCTCGCGGGTGCCGCGGCGCCCGCGAAGGGCCGCAGGACCAGCGAACCGACCGAGGCGATCAACGCGCCCGTCGCGTCGGCCAGGGTCAGCGACACGCCCTCACCGGTCAGCTCCGGGGTCACCCGGACCCGGGCCAGGGCGGCGCCGGTGGCATGCAGGTCGACGTTCCCCCAGGAGAACGGGACCTCAAGCCGGTCCCGGCGCTCGCCCGTGCCCACGATCACGTGCAGGGCGGCGTCCAGCAGGGCGGGGTGCAGCCCGAAGTCGGCGGCGCTCACGCCGTCCGGCAGCGCGACCTCGGCGAACAGCTCCTCGCCGCGCCGCCAGGCCGCCCGCATCCCCTGGAACGCCGGTCCGTAGGCGAGGCCGCTGGCGGCCAGCGCCGGGTAGAACCCTTCGAGATCCACCGCCTCGGCGCCTGCCGGGGGCCACTCGGCCGGCAGGCTGTCGGCCGACGCCGTGGCGACCGACAGCGTGCCCGACGCATGCCGGGTCCACTCCCCGTCGGGCGCGGCCTCCTCGGCCTGGGCATAGACACCGAGCTCCCGGCGACCGGACTCGTCGGGACCGTCCACCGTCACCTGGACCCGGACGCCACCCTGCGCCGGGAGGACCAGCGGCGCCTCGATGACCAGCTCCTCGACCCGGGTGCAGCCGGCCTCGTCGCCCGCGCGCACGGCCATCTCGACCAGCGCGGCGCCGGGGACGACGACCTGCCCGGCCACCACGTGATCGGCCAGCCAGGGCTGTGCGGCCAATGACAGTCGCCCGGTCAGGACCACGCCACCGGTGGCCGGCAGGGTGACGGCGGCGCCGAGCAGCGGGTGTCCCGGGTTCTCCAGACCGAGGTCCTCGGCGCGGCTGCCCGCCGTCGCGGTCAACCAGTAGCGCTGACGCTGGAAGGCGTAGGTGGGCAGGTCGACCTGCTGGGCACCGGTGTCCGCGTAGACCTGCTCCCAGGCGACCGGCACACCCCGCACGAAGAGCTTCGCAAGCGCGGTGAACAGGGCGCGGGGCTCGTCACGGCCGCGACGGAGCAGCGGCAGCCAGACCTCGGGCTCGCCCTGGTCGTCCGTGCGGGTCTGCGGGCCCATGCCGGACAGCACACCGTCGGGCCCGATCTCCACGAACGTCCGCACACCGGCGGCGCGAAGGGCCTGCGCGGCGTCGTGGAAGCGGACCGCCTCGCGGACATGCTTCACCCAATAGGCCGGGTCCGTGACCTCGTCCGTCACCGGGAGACCGGTCAGGGCGGAAACCATCGCCAGCTTGGGCGTGCGGTAGCTGACGGCGGCGACGACGCGAGCGAACTCCTCCAGCATCGGCTCCATCAGCGGCGAGTGGAACGCGTGGGAAACCTGGAGACGCTTCGTGCGCGCGCCCACCTGAGCCAACTGGGCGGCGGCCTGCAGCACTTCGTCCTCGACGCCCGAGATCACCACAGCCTTGGGGCCGTTCACCGCGGCAATACCGACACCAGTACGACCCGCGATCGCTTCGAGAACCTGCTCCTCCGTGGCCTCGACGGCCACCATCGCACCACCGGGAGGCAGTTGCTGCATCAGCCGACCACGCGCGGCCACCACCGCACAGGCGTCCTCCAGCGACCACACCCCCGCCACATGCGCCGCCGCCAGCTCACCGATCGAATGACCGGCCACCACCTGCGGACTCACACCCCACGACTCCAGCAGACGAAACAGCGCCACCTCGACCGCGAACAGCGCGGGCTGCGCCCACCCCGTCTCATCGATCGGGCCCTCACCCCGAATCACACCCGCCAGCGAGCCGTCCAAGTGCTCAGCCAGACCCGCGCACACCGCGTCGAACGCCTCGGCGAACACCGGGAACGCCTGGTAGAGGCCCTGCCCCATACCGACGCGCTGCGCACCCTGGCCGGTGAACACGAACCCGACCTTGCCCGCACCGCCCACCGACCCGGTCACCACACCCGGAACCTCACGGCCCCCGGCCAACGCCGCAAGACCGGCCAGCAGCTCCTCGCGGTCCGAGCCCAGCACCACCGCCCGCTGCTCCAACGCCGCCCGCGACACCACCAACGACCAACCCACGTCAAGAACATCAGCATCGGAGCGCTCAACGAACGCCGCCAACCGCTCCGCCTGCCCGGCAAGACCCTCCGCCGACCGCCCCGAAAGGGACCACGGCACCACCGGCAGGTCAACACCACCGGCACGGGCCACCGGAGCGTCCTGCACCGGCGCCTGCTCGATGATCACGTGCGCATTGGTCCCGCTGATGCCGAACGACGACACACCCGCGCGTCGCGGCCGCTCCTCGGAGTGCGGCCAGGCCACCGCCGATGTCGCCAGCCGGACCGCGCCCGCCTCCCAGTCCACGTGCGAGGAGGGTTCGTCGGCGTGCAGCGTCTGGGGCACCTGCTCGTGCTGCAGGGCGAGCACCATCTTGATCACGCCCGCGACACCCGAGGACCACTGGGTGTGCCCGATGTTGGACTTCAGCGAGCCGAGCAGCAGCGGCCGGCCCTGCGGCCGGTCCTGGCCGTACGTCGCCAGCAGCGCCTGCGCCTCGATCGGGTCACCCAACCTGGTCCCGGTGCCGTGGCCCTCGACCACGTCCACCTCGGCCGCCGACAACCCGGCGCCCGCCAGCGCCGCCCGGATCACCCGCTGCTGCGACGGCCCGTTCGGCGCCGTCAGACCGTTGGACGCGCCGTCCTGGTTCACCGCCGAACCCCGCACCACCGCGAGCACCTTGTGACCGTTGCGCAGCGCGTCCGACAACCGCTCCAGCACGACGATGCCGGCGCCCTCGGCCATACCCATGCCGTCGGCCTGCTCCGAGTACGCCTTGCAGCGGCCGTCCGCCGCGAGGCCCTGCTGCCGGCTGAACCAGGCGAGCCACGCCGTGGTGGCGTGCACGGTGACGCCGCCCGCCAGCGCCAGCGAGCACTCCCCCGACCGCAGCGACTGGCTTGCCAGGTGCAGTGCCACCAGGGAGGACGAGCACGCCGTGTCGACGGTGAGCGCCGGCCCTTCGAGGCCGAGCGTGTAGGCCACCCGGCCGGAGATCACGCTGGGCGCGATGCCCGACTGGAGGTGCCCTTCGAGCTCCTCGGGCGCGTTGGCGCCGTAGCCGGACGAGGAGGCGCCCACGAAGACGCCGGTCGCCGAGCCGCGCAGCCGCCTGGGGTCGATGGCCGCCCGCTCGAAGGCCTCCCAGGACAGTTCGAGGAGCAGCCGCTGCTGCGGGTCCATCGCCAGCGCCTCACGCGGGCTGATCCCGAAGAACCCGGCGTCGAACTCCCCGGCTCCGGTGATGAATCCGCCGCCGCGCGTGTAGAAGGTGCCGGCTCGCTCCGCGTCCAGGTCGAAGAGCTGCGAGAGGTCCCAGCCGCGGTCGGTGGGGAGTTCGCCGACCGCGTCGCCGCCGGTGGCCAGCAGGTCCCAGAGCTGCTCGGGGGCGCTGACGTCACCGGGGAGGCGGCAGCTCATCGCCACGATCGCGATCGGCTCGTCGGCGGCCGCTGCCGTCCGGGCCGCCGCCGTGGTGTCGTCGGTGTGCCCCAGCGTCTGCGCCCGCAGGTACTCGGACAGTGCCACCGGGGTCGGGTAGTCGAAGATCAGTGTGGTGGGCAGCCGCAGGGCGACCGCGCTGCTCAGCCGGTTGCGCAGCTCGACCCCGGTCACCGAGTCGAAGCCGAGTTCCTTGAAGGTGTGCGCGGGGTCGAGCGCCTGCGCGGAGGGGTGTCCGAGGACGGCCGCGGCGTGCGCCGCGATCAGGTCGAGGACCACCTGGTCCTGCTCGGGCCGCGACAGGCCCGCGAGCCGGCGCAGCAAGCCCTCGGCGGCGTCGAGGGGAGGCGCCCCGGCCGTGTCGTCCGCCGCGTGCGGCAGCTCCATCACCTGCGCGGAGGGGCCGCTGTCGAGCCAGAAGCGCTTGTGCCGGAAGGCGTACGTCGGCAGCTCCACCGGCCTCCCGGTGGGCAGGACCGCACGCCAGTCCACCGGCACGCCGTGCACGAAGGCGCGGGCCAGGCCCGTCACCAGGCTCGTGGTGCCTTCGTCGTCGCGCCGCTGGAGCGGGACGAAGTCGGGCTCGTCCTTCGCGGTGCCGGCCACGATGTCCGCGCCGAGCGAGGAGAGTGACCCGTCCGGGCCGACCTCGACGAACACCGAGACGCCCTCGCGGGCCAGCGTCGCCACCGCATCGGCGAAGCGCACCGCCTGGCGGGTCTGCGCCGGCCAGTAGCCCGCCTCGGGCTCGGTGACCAGTTCACCGGTGAGCGCGCCCGCCCACATCACGTTCGGGCGGCGGTACTCCAACCCGGCCGCGACGGCGGTGAGTTCGTCGATCACCGGGTCCATCGCCGGGGAGTGGAAGGCGTGCGAGACCCGCAGCCGCCGCACCCGGCGGCCCCGCTCCCGCCACAGCTCCACCACCTGATCGACGGCCTCGACCTCACCCGAAACCACCACGGACTCCGGGCCGTTGACCGCCGCGATCACCACACCGGGCACCAGCTCGGCCAGCACCTCGGACTCCGAGACGTTGACCGCCGCCATCGCCCCGCCCGCCGACAGCGCCTGCATCAACCGAGCCCGCGCCGCCACCAGCCGCACCGCGTCCGGCAGCGCCAGCACCCCGGCCACATACGCGGCCGCGACCTCGCCCACCGAGTGACCGACCACCGCGTCCGGCGTCACGCCCGCAGCCTCCAGCACCGCCGCGACGGCGACCTCGAAGGCGAACAGACCGGCCTGCGCATACAGCGTCTGCTGCGCCAGCGCCTCGTCCACACCCTCGGCGCCGAGCACGACGTCCCGGACCGAGACACCCAACTCCAGCTCCAGCAGCCCGCACACCCGGTCGAAGACCTCGGCGAAGACCGCACTGCCCTCGTACAGACCCCGGCCCATCCCGACCCACTGCGACCCCTGACCGGCGAAGACCAGACCCACCCGGGCACCCGGCCGCGCCACACCCGACACCACCGAACCCGAGGGCGTCCCGGCAGCCAGGCTCGCCAGGCCGGCCACCAGCTCGGCGCGCTCGGTCCCGAGCACGACCGCCCGGTGCTCGAACGTCGCCCGGGTGGTCGCCAGCGACGCCGCCAGGTCCGCCGGTTCCACTGGCGGCCGGGCCGTCACCCAGTCGTGCAGCCGCTCCGCCTGGGCCGTCAGCCCCTCGGCCGTCCGGCCCGAGACCAGCCACGCACCGGCGCCCGGGAGGACCGGCGCCACGTCGGGCACCTCGGCGGCCTCGACAGCCGGCGGTGCCTCCTCCAGGACGACGTGGACGTTGGTCCCACTGATCCCGAACGCCGACACGCCCGCGCGCCGCGTGTGCTCCCCGGCAGGCCACGGCACCGGCTCGGCCAGCAGCCGCACCGCACCCGCCGACCAGTCCACCTGCGGCGACGGCTCCTCCGCGTGCAGCATCGCGGGCAACTCGCCGTGCTGGAGCGCCAGCACCATCTTGATCACGCCGGCCACACCGGCGGCCGCCTGGGTGTGCCCGATGTTGGACTTCACCGAGCCGAGCCACAGCGGCCGGCCCTCCGGGCGCTCCCGGCCGTAGGTGGCGAGCAGTGCGCCTGCCTCGATCGGGTCGCCGACCCGGGTGCCCGTGCCGTGTGCCTCCACCGCGTCGACGTCGGCGGCGGACAGGCTCGCGTTCGCCAGGGCGCGGCGGATGACCGCCTGCTGGGCGCGGCCGTTCGGGGCGGTCAGGCCGTCGCTGGTCCCGTCGGAGTTGATCGCCGAGCCGCGCAGCACGGCCAGCACGGAGTGGCCGTTGCGCAGGGCGTCGGACAGCCGCTCCAGGACGATCAGGCCGGCGCCCTCGGACCAGACGGTGCCGTCGGCGGCGGCCGAGAACGGGCGGCAGACGCCGTCCGAGGACAGCGCCCGCAGCCCGCTGAACGCGACGAAGTTTCCCGGGGTGGCCATCACGGACACGCCGCCGGCGAGCGCCAGCGAGCACTCGCCGGACCGCAGCGCCTGCACGGCGAGGTGGATGGCGACCAGGGAGCTCGAGGCGGAGGTGTCCACCGTGAGGGACGGCCCGTGCAGCCCGAGCAGGTAGGAGATCCGGCCGGACATCACGCTGGTCGTGGTGCCGGTGAGCAGGTAGCCCTTCACGCCCTCGGGCGCCTCGTGCAGCCGGGGGCCGTACTCCCTCGGCTCGGCGCCCACGAACACGCCGGTCCGGGTGCCCCGGATCGCGGACGGGGTGATGCCGGAGCGCTCCAGGGCCTCCCACGAGGTCTCCAGCAGCAGCCGCTGCTGCGGGTCCATCGCCAGCGCCTCGCGCGGCGGGATGCCGAAGAAGGCGGCGTCGAAACCGGCGGCGTCGTCGAGGAAGCCGCCCCGGGTGAGGTAGGTCCTCCCGGCGCTCTCCGGGTCGGCGTCGTAGAGGGATTCGAGGTTCCAGTTCCGGTCCGCGGGGAAGTCGGAGAGGGCGTCCCGGCGCTCGGCCAGCAGGCTCCACAGGTCCTCGGGCGAACGGACCCCGCCGGGGTAGCGGCAGCTCATGCCGACGATCGCCAACGGCTCCGCACCGGCTGCGGCACGTTCCGTCAGGGCCGGCCCATCAGTCTCGTTCACAAATCCCTCGGCATTCCGGAGTCTGGGAGTGCGATACCTGGTCGAATGTCTTTCAGCCAAGGAGAAACAGCAATGCAAAAGGGCTGAACAGAACGGCCGCACAGAAAGCTGCGTCGAAGAACCGCACTGGAGCTGTGCGAGGAAATCCGGGAAATGGCCCGCCGGAGCCCCCGACGGTCAGGATATGAGCCGGTCCGTCCGGAGGACCACGTGTTCAACCGAGAAAGGCGCGCCGGTTGATCGGCGCGCCTTTCCGTTCGGCCGGGGAGTCCCGGTACCGCTCACCCTCGGGCGGCGGCGTCCTTCTCGGAGGCGGCCGCGGCGAGTTCGGGCGAGTCCAGCCGCATCGTCGTCGGCCCCTCGCGGCGGTCCGCGACCAGGTGCAGGCGCTGGACGCCCTCCCCGGCGGGCTCGCCGAGGACGGCCTGGCAGGCGCAGGGGTCGTCGGCGAAGCCCGCGAACCGGTAGGCGATGTCCATCATGCGGTTGCGCTCGGTGCGCCGGAAGTCGGCGACGAGGTGGGCGCCGGAACGGGCCGCCTGGTCGATCAGCCAGTTGAGGATGACCGCGCCGGCACCGAAGGTCACCACGCGGCACGAGGTCGCGAGGAGCTTGAGGTGCCACAGATCCGCGTGGCGCTCCAGGAGGAGCACGCCCACGGCGCCGTGCGGACCGAAGCGGTCGGTGAGGTTGACGGTCAGGACCTCGTGGTCCGGGTCGACCAGCAGCGCACGCAGCGCGGCGTCCGAGTAGTGGACGCCGGTCGCGTTCATCTGGCTGGTGCGCAGGGTCAGTTCCTCGACCCGGGAGATGTCCTCCTGGTCGGCGCGCTTGATCTCCATGACGAGGTCGAGGGTGCGCAGGAACTCCTCGTCGGGGCCGCTGAAGGTGTCCTTCTCGGCGTCCCGGCGGAAGCTCGCCTGGTACATCTCCCGGCGGCGCCGGGCGTCGACCGTGACGATCTCGGGGCTGAACTCGGGCAGTGCGGTCAGCTCGGCCGCCCGCTCGGCCGGGTAGCAACGGATGTCGGGCGCGTGGTAGTTGACCTCGGCGCGCTCGGTGGGCAGGTCGTCGATGAAGGCGACGGCCGTCTCCGCGAAGTTCAGCCGCTCGGCGATCAGCCTGACCGCGTCGGACTTGCGCCCCCACCCGATCTGGGGATGCACGAAGTACTCGGCGAGGCCCAGGTCTTCGAGCCGCTTCCAGGCGAGGTCGTGGTCGTTCTTGCTCGACACCGAGTGCAGGACTCCCCTGGAGTCGAGCTCGACGATGGTGTCGTGGATTCCGGGGAACAGTTCGACGGTCGGGTCCTCCAGCAACGTGCCGTCCCAGACGGTGTTGTCCAGGTCCCAGACCAGGCACTTCACGAGGGTTGGCTTCTCAGCCACGGGGGTCTCCTACCAGCTTTCGGTCGGACTTCGGTCGGATGGACGTCAGTCGGAAATCGACAGGGCGTGGTCCGCCAGGATCAGCCGGCAGATCTCGTTGCTGCCTTCGATGAGCTCCATGAGCTTGGCGTCCCGGAACGCGCGGGCCACCACGTGGCCGTCCTCGGCACCGGTCGATCCGAGCAGTTGGACCGCGGTGGCGGCGCCGCGGGCCGCGTGGTTCGCGCTGACGTGCTTGGCGAGGACCGCCGTGAGCCCCATGTCCGGGGCGGCGGAGTCCCATTGCCGGCTGGCGTGCTCGCAGCTGCGCCGCGAGACCTGCTCGGCGACGAGCAGCTCCGCGAGGTGCCCGCGGACGAGTTGGTGCTCGGCGAGCGCCACGCCCGCCTGGTGCCGGTGCTTCACGTGCCGGGTGGCGGCGCTCAGGCAGGCCTGCAGGATGCCGACGCAGCCCCACGCGATCGACACCCGCCCGTAGGAGAGCGCCGTGGTGAAGAGCATCGACAGGGGCTGTCCGCCGCCGCCCAGCACATGGGTGGCCGGCAGCCGGACGTTGTCCAGGCGGATGTTGGCGTGGCCGGCGGCCCGGCAGCCCATCGGCTGGGGTACCAGGTCGATGTGCACGCCCGGCGCGTCGACGGGGACGATCGCGGCGGCCGCGCCGTCGCTGTCCCCCTGCCGGCCGATGACGACGACGAAGTCGGCGTACCGGGTGCCGGTGACCCACTTCTTCTCGCCGTCGATGACGAACCCGTCGCCGTCGGCCTTGATCCGGGTGCGCATGGCCGCCAGGTCACTGCCGGCCCCCGGCTCGCTGAAGCCGACCGCGGTGAGCTTCCCGCCGGTCAGCTCCGCCAGGAAGGTGCGCCGCTGCTCGCGGTCGCCGAAGCGCTGGATGGTCCAGGCCGCGATGCCCTGCGAGGTCATGATGGACCGCAGGGAGCTGCACAAGCTCCCCACGTACGCGGTGAGTTCGCCGTTGTCCTGGCTGCTCAGCCCGAGGCCGCCGTAGGAGGCCGGCACCTGCGCGCACAGCAGGCCCTTGGCGCCGAGCGTGCGCAGCACGTCGAGGGGCAGTTCGCCCGCGACGTCCCAGGAGCCGGCCCGGGAGCCGACGAGCTCGCCGATGAGGGCGCGCTCGTCGGCCGGTCGGTCAGGCATTCCCGGCCGCCACCGCGTCGCCGCGCAGGCGCAGCACGAGGCCGGCCATGCCCCCGACGGTGCGGAAGTTGTCGAGCTTGAGGTCGCCGCCGACGATGGCGATGTCGTAGGCGTCCTCCAGGTGGACGACGAGCTGCATGGCGAACATCGAGGAGACCACGCCGGAGGCGAAGAGGTCCTGGTCCAGCTCGACGTCGGTCTTGATGCGCTCGGCGAGGAAGCCGAGGATCTCCTTCTGGAGGGTCTCAGCGGTCAGCGGAGTGTTGTCCCCGTGGACGGTCATGACGCGACCTTTCCGTAGTCGTAGAAGCCCCGGCCGGTCTTCCGGCCGAGGTGGCCGTCCCGCACCTTTTCGAGCAGGAGGTCACAGGGGCGGCAGCTTTCGTCACCGCGGCGCTCGTAGAGCACGTTGAGCGAGTCGACCAGGTTCTCCAGGCCGATCAGGTCGCCGGTGCGCAGCGGGCCGGTGGAGTGGCCGAGGCAGCCCTCCAGCAGGCCGTCGACGACCTCGACGGAGGCGACGCCCTCCTGGACGAGCATGGCCGCGGTGTTGATCAGCGGGTGGAGCAGGCGGTTGATCACGAAGCCCGCCGAGTCCTCGATGACGAGTGCCTCGCGGCCGAGGACGGTGAGCAGCTCGGTGGCCTGCTCCAGGACGGCCGGGTCGGTGCGCGGGCCGCGGATGACCTCGACCATCTTGATCATGTAGGAGGGGTTCATGAAGTGCACGCCCACCAGGTCCTCGGGGCGCACGATCCACTCGGCCATCTCGTCGATCGGGATGCACGAGGTGTTGGAGATCAGGGTGGTGCCGGGCGTCACGACCCGGGAGGCCGCGGAGAGCACCTCCTGCTTGACCTTGTCGACCTCGGTGACGGCCTCGACCACGGTGGTGGCCTCGGCGATGTCGTCGAGGTTGACGCTGGTGGTCAGCGTGCCCTGCGGGCGGTCGGCCGGCAGGACGCCCATGAGCTGGGCGTGCCGCAGCTTCTGCCGGATGGTCTGCCGGGCCGTCTCCAGCACGGTCTCGTCGACGTCGACCAGGACGACGGAGACGCCGTGGCCGAGGGCGAGCGCCGAGATGTTGGTACCCATCACACCGGCGCCGATGATGGCGAGGCGGTGCTCCTCAAGAGCAGTGCTCATGGATTCTTCCCTGCTGTTTCGTGAGCCGGTTCCTGTCGGCCGGCCCGGTCGTGGTGACGCGGCCCGGTGTGGTCCGCCGCTCAGGCGCGCAGCAGCGCGGCGAGAGCGGCGGGGGTCGGGTGCTTGAACACGTCGGCGAGTTCGAGGTTCCTGCCGGTGAGCTCTTCGACCCGCTGCGCCAGGACGGCCGCGAGCAGCGAGTGGCCGCCCGAGTCGAAGAAGTTCGTCTGTGCCGTGGCGCCGGTGCTCAGCAGCTGCCCCCAGATCCCGACGAGGCTGCGGACGAGCGCGTCGTCCTCCGCCGGGTCCGGCCGGTCGGCGCCCTGCTCGACGGCCTTGCGGGCCAGCGCGCGGAGGGCCTCGTGGTCGGGGCGGCCGTCCGGTGTCCTGGGCAGCGCGGCCAGGCGGACGAACAGCCGGGACCCGGCGGGGGCGCCGGTGTCGGTGGCCGTGCCCAGGGCAACGGCCGGGTCGGCGACTGTCCCGGGGGCCGGGTCGGTGGTCGGGTCGGTGGTCGGGTCGGTGGTCGGGTCGGTGGACGCCTCGGTGGTCGGGTCGGTGGACGCCTCGGTGGTCGTCTCGGCGAAGGCGACGACGGTGTGCCCGCCGTCGGGCCGCGGCACGGCCAGCGCGGCGGCCGCCGTCACCCCCGCCCGGCCGAGCAGGTCGGCCTCCACGCGGCCGAGGTCGACCGGGCCGTCCTCGGTGGTGACCCGGTGGTCGGCCCGGCCGAGCCACTCGATCGCCCCGTCGGACCGCCGGCGGGCGAGTTCGCCGGTGCGGTGGTGGCGCCCGTACCGTGCGTCGGTCGCGACCGCCGGACCGTCCGGCCCGCTCGGGGCCGAAGCCGTTCCCGCGAGGCGGAGTTCACCGCGCAGTCCGACGGGCAGCTCGCGCCCGTCGGGGGCGGTGACGAAGGCCCGGGTGCCGGCCACCGGCCGCCCCCGGGTCAGCCCGTCGGGGCTCTCCACCCGGCCGGACAGCACCCAGCCGGTGGTCCCCGGAATGCCGAGGCCGCTGTGCAGCCGGCAGCCGGCCGCGAGGAGCCGCTCCGCCACCTCGGCGGTCAGCTCGTCGCCCCTGGCCAGTACCGTCAGTCCGGGCAGCTGCCCGGCCGGGTCCGCCAGGAGGCGGGCCGGGGTGCCCGGCGGGACGACGACGACGGTCGCGTCGAGCCCGTCGGCGGCGGCCCGGAGGGCGATCGCGTCGGTCCGGGCCCCATCGGGCAGGACCACGCAGCGGCCGCCCGCGCCCAGCGCCAGGAAGGTCTCGAAGAGCGCGTCGAAGCCGGCCGGCGCGGCGAGCGCCGGGACACCGGTGCCGGGCCCGACGCCGAGCTCGGCCGCGAAGTGGCCGACCGCGTCCGCGAGGCCCGCGTGGCTGAGCACGGTGGCGACCGGTTCACCGGCCTCCCCGCAGGTGTAGAACACGCAGGCGGGCCCGGTCGGTTCGGCGTCCGCGTCCGGTCCGGCGGGACCGGGCGCAGGGGCGTCGGCCGACGTCAGGACCGGCGGCAGGTCGGCGCCGTCGGGCAGCCGGACACCCGTCCCTGTGAGGACGGCCTTCGCCCGCGCGTGGGTGAGCTGCCGGGTCAGCCAGGACGGGTCGTGTCCGGCGTCGAGCGGCAGGCAGACGGCGCCGGCCCGCCAGACGCCGAGGGCGGCGGCCGCGGCCTCGCGCCGCGGCACGGCGATCGCCACCGTGTCGCCCGGCCCGATGCCGGCACCGGCCAGCAGCGCGCGGACGGCGGATGCCGCCCCGTCCACCTGCCGGTAGTCCACGCCGTGGTCGCCGTCGGTCACGGCCGGGGCCTCGGGTGTCTTCTCCGCCCAGGCCCGGAACGCCGCGGGCACCGTCGGGCGCACGGCCGGGGCGGCCGTCCCGTCGGCCCGGTCGACGGCCCGGCGGTCGGCGTCGCTCCAGCCCGCCGTCCCGGCGAGCGGCCGGTCCGGGTCCTGCGCGGCCGCGACCAGCAGGGCGTCGAACCGGTCCAGCATCGCCTCGACCTCGGCCGGGGCCAGCGTCTCGGAGTGGCGGAACACGATCTCCGCCCGGGACGGCGAGCCGACCAGCTCCAGGTCGAACTTGCTGTGCGGGTTCTCCACCGTCAGCACCCGGGCCGCCATGCCGCCGACCGACAGCTCGCCGGCCGGCGCCTCGGGCAGGAAGTTGAACAGGTGGCGGAAGAGCTGGGTCTGCCAGGACGTACCGATCCCCGGCAGCTCCCCGGTCAGCTCGTCGACCGGGGTGTCGGCGTGGGCCATCGCCCCGAGGAACGCGTCCCGGGCCTGCCGGGCCAGCGCCCGGAAGCCCTCGGCGAGGTCCACCCGGATCCGGATCGGCACGACGTTGACGTGGTAGCCGATGGCGGCGGTGTTCGCCCCGCGGACGTTGACCGGGGAGCCGATGACGAGGTCCGGTCCGGCGCCGTGCGCCGCGAGGAGGGCCGCGTAGGCGGCCAGCATCACCGCGCCGAGCGGCGCCCTGACCGCGCGCTGCAACTGCAGCACGGCCTGCTGCGCCCCGGGGGAGAGCGCGCGGCTCGCGGTCTCGCCCCGCAGCCGCGGCTGCCGGTCGCGCGGGGTGCCGCACCACAGCTCCAGCCCGGCCGGGTCGAAGCCCTCCAGGGTCTCCCGCCAGTAGGCGAGGTCGGCGGGCCGCGGCTCGGGCTCGGCGAGCGCCGGGGCCGGTGCGGTGGCCTGCGGCGGCACCGGCCGGCCCGCCGCGATCGCGTCGTAGACCGGGATGAACGCCTGGAGGAACAGGGCCACCGAGACCATGTCGAAGACCAGGTGGTGCACGGCCACGCAGAGCACGTCGCCGTCCGGACGGACGGCGTGCCCGATCCTGACCAGCGGCCGGCCGTCGAGCCGGAACGGCCGGTCCGCGAACGCGGTCAGCTGCCGCTCCACCGGGTCGCCCGACAGGTCGAGCGGCTCGATCTCCACGGCGAACCCGCTCGCGGGGACGACCTCCTTGACCAGGTCCGCCCCGGTGGTGCGGTAGACGGTCCGCAGCACCTCGTACCGGCCGACCACGATCGCCAGGGCCGCCCGCAGCGCGTCCGGCCGCAGCCGCCCGCTCACCTGGAGGGCCAGCCCCAGGTTGTTGACCCCGGTCTCCGGGACCAGCTGCTCCAGCAGCCAGAGGGCCTTCTCCTTGCTCGTCGTCGCGGTCGGCGCCGAGGTCGTCGGTGCGTTCGTCGTCGCGGTAGTCGGAGCGTTCGTCGGTGCGTTCGCGCGGTCCGGTTCCGGCGGCCGGCCGGACGCGCCCAGGTCGGAGTTCATCGCCCTCAGAATTCGGCGTTGTCGAGGAGGAGCCGGACCGTCGAGTCGTCCCGCAGGAGGTCGACGTGGCCGATCTCCAGCGAGAGCCGCCGGCCCAGCACCTTGCTGGCGTTGACCACCGTCGCCGCGCCGGTCCGCTCCAGCTCCGCGTAGTCGGAGGAAGTGACGGCGAGCGCCTCGCCCCAGGCCCGGCTCGGGTCGATCTGGGAGGCGGCGGAGAGCCACGTCATGTACGACTCGAAGAGCAGCACGACCTCGTCCCGGCGGGCGTCGGCGAGACCGATCCGCCGGAAGGCGATGGAGGCCATCTCGCGGTAGAGGCCGACGATCTCTACGGCGGCGTCGAGCAGGCCGATCGACGGGGTCCCGACGATCTCGGCGGCCCGCTCGCGGGCGTGCTCCGCCTCCTCCGCGGTGAAGACCGGGCCGGCCAGCGCGATCATCTTGTGGATCTCGGACTCCAGCAGCTGCAGGTCGGTGACCTGCGGGTCGAACAGGATCACCTTGGGCGCGGTGCCCTGACGCTGCGCCAGGCGGTCGGCGATCTCACCGGCGTAGACGCCGCCGACGCAGTAGCCGAGCACGGCCACCACCTCGTACTTCTCCCACTCGCCGGCGTTCAGCCAGTGCTCGGTGTAGTAGTCGCCGGCCGGGCGGTCGGCCAGGCGGACCGGCGGGGGCGTGGTCTGCAGGAACCCGTGCCCGGCCCAGGCCGGGCCCATCTTCCGTGCGAGGTCCTCGAATCCGGCCTCGCGCCGCCCGGCGGCGGGGAAATCGATTCCGAGAACAAGGGACTTCGACGTCGGGGCGGTTATGACGCTCCAGGCGTTCTCGTTCGGCACTTTCTCATCCCATCTTCGGAGTCGGACGGCTGGTTTCCCTGCGGCACAGCCCGTGGAACATTTCCTCGAAGAACCGGTCGGACACCGGCACGGCCCCGGATCGCCGGGGGCCGCTCATCGGCCCCCGGCTCATGGCCCGTCGGCTCATTGCCCGTCGGCGCTTTCCCGGAGGACCGCCGTCAGCTCGCCGAGCAGGAAATCCGCGATCGCTTCCGGCAGATAGAGGTCATAGATGAAGCCCTCCGGCAGCTTAAGGCCGGTCAGCCCGGTAATTCTTTCCCGCAGTTGAACGGCCGACATGGACGTCATGCCCATCTCGAACACGTCGCCGTTCGGGCGGACCGAATCGACCGACGCGTAGCCGAGCATCGTGGCGATCTCTTGGCGGAGCAGGTCGAGCACCAGCTCCCGCTGCTCGGCCTCGCCGAGGCCGGCCAGCTGCCGGAGCCAGTCGAGGTCACCGGAGCCGTCGGCGGACCCGTCGGGGCCGTCGAGCGGCGCCTGCTCGCGCTCCTGCTGACGCCAGGTCGAGAGCCGCGCCAGCACCGTGCCCAGCGGCATGTCCTCCCGCAACGGCTCGGCCAGGCCGAGGACTTCGGCCAGGGCGGCCATGTCCCCGCCCTCCAGCGCGGCCCAGAAGCGCTGCTCGCCCGGGGTGGCGGAGCCGGCCGCGACCGGTTCGGCACCGGGCCTGCGGGCCGGCGGCTGCGGCCAGTAGGGCTGTCGCTGGAACGCGTACGTCGGCAGGTCGACGCGGCGCCCGCCGCCCAGGACCGCGGCCCAGTCCACGGGGACACCGAGGACGTGGAGGGCGGCCAGACCGGAGGTGAACGACCGCAGGCCCCCTTCCCCGTGGCGCAGCGTCCCGGTGACGGTGGCGCCCGCCCCGGCCCGCAGGCCCCGGTCGTCCAGGGCCCGGGCGAGAGCCGCGGTGAGCACCGGGTCGGCGCTGACCTCGATGTACGCACCGAAGCCGCCGTCGGCCAGGGCCGCCGCCAACTCCTCGGCCGGCAGGGTGTCCTGCGGGCTCCGGACCCAGTGGTCGGCGCCCAGTCCGGCGCCCTCGGCCCAGGCCATCGCCCGGGTGGAGAACAGCGGCACCGTGCCCGCCCGCGGGCGGACGGCGGCGAGTTCCGCCCGGTCGGCGGCCGCGCCGGCCGCCGACCGGGCGGTCAGCACCGCGATCCGGGCCGCGTCCGCCGGTGACAGCACACCGGCCACCTGGGCGGCCGCGACCTCGCCCACCGCGTGGCCCGCGACGGCCGCCGGGTGGACGCCCGCCGAGCGCCACAGCGCGGCCAGCGACACCATCACCGCCCAGAGCACCGGCTGGAGGACCTCGGGGCGGTCGAGCGCCGGACCGGCCGGGCCCTCCCGCAGCACCTCGGTGACCTTCCAGTCCACGTACGGGGCCAGGTCCCGCTCGCACGCGGCGATCCGGTCCGCGAAGACCGGCGCCTCGTCCAGCAGCGCGGCGGCGCAGCCGAGCCACCGGGACTCGCTGCCGGGGAAGACGAACACGGGCCGGTGGCCCGCCGTCGCGGTGCCGGTCAGCACGTCCCTGGTGGGCACGCCGGCGGCGGCCACCGCGAGGCCCGCGAGCAGGCCGTCCCGGTCCGCGCCCAGCACGACCGCCCGGTGGTCGAAGACCGTGCGCGTGGTGGCCAGGGAGAACCCGATGTCCACCGGGTCCGCGTCCGGCCGGTCGAGGAGGAAGTCGCGCAGCCGCCCGGCCTGGGCCCGCAGCGCCTCCTCGGTCCGCCCGGACAGCACCCACGGCACCACCGCCGGCGCTGCCGACGGGGCGGCGGGGGCGACGGGCGCGGCAGGCGCGGGGGCCTCCTCCACGATGACGTGCGCGTTGGTACCGCTGATCCCGAACGACGAGACGCCCGCCCGGCGCGGCCGCCCGTTCGGCTGCCACGGCACCGGCTCGGTCAGCAGCCGCACCCGGCCCTCCGTCCAGTCGACCTGCGGCGTGGGCTCGTCGACGTGCAGCGTGGCGGGCATCCGGCCGTGCCACAGGGCGAGCACCATCTTGATCACTCCGGCGATGCCGGCCGCGGCCTGGGTGTGTCCGATGTTGGACTTCACCGACCCCAGCCAGAGCGGCCGGTCCTCCGGCCGGTCCTGGCCGTAGGTGGCCAGCAGCGCCTGGGCCTCGATCGGGTCGCCCAGCCTGGTGCCCGTGCCGTGCGCCTCCACCACGTCGACCTCGTCGGCGCGGACGCCGGCGTTGGCCAGCGCGGCCCGGATCACCCGCTGCTGCGAGGGCCCGTTGGGGGCGGTCAGACCGTTGGACGCACCGTCCTGGTTGGTCGCGCTGCCCCGCAGCACCGCGAGCACCCGGTGCCCGTTGCGCTGCGCGTCGGACAGCCGCTCGACCACCAGCACGCCCGCGCCCTCGGCGAAGCCGGTGCCGTCCGCCGCGGCGGCGAACGCCTTGCAGCGGCCGTCCGGGGCCAGCCCGCGCTGGCGGGAGAACTCGACGAACGTCCCCGGCGTGGCCATGATCGTCACGCCCCCGGCGAGCGCCATCGTGCACTCGCCGGACCGCAGTGCCTGGGCCGCCAGGTGCAGCGCCACCAGCGCCGACGAGCACGCCGTGTCGACCGTGACCGCCGGCCCCTCCAGGCCGAAGGTGTAGGCCAGCCGGCCGGACAGGATGCTGGTCGCGATCCCGGTCATCAGGTGGCCCTCGGCCTCCGCGCCGCCGTGCGCCAGCACGCTCATCTCGTAGCCGGAGGTGTAGCCGCCCACGAAGGTGCCGGTCTGGCTGCCGCGCAGGGACACCGGGTCGATCCCGGCCCCCTCGATGGCCTCCCAGGACAGCTCCAGGAGCAGCCGCTGCTGCGGGTCCATGGCCAGCGCCTCACGCGGGCTGATCTCGAAGAACCCGGCGTCGAAGGCGCTGGCGTCCTGCACGAACCCGCCCGCCTGGGTGTACGAGGTGCCGATGTGCGCGGCGTCCGGGTCGTAGAGGGAGTCCAGGTCCCAGCCGCGGTCGGCGGGGAACGGCGAGATCGCGTCCTGCCCCTCGGAGATCATCCGCCAGAGGTCCTCGGGCCCCGTCACACCGCCCGGGAACCGGCAGCTCATGCCGACGATCGCGATCGGCTCGTCGTGGGCCGCCGCCCCGACCGGGGCCGGCGGCGCCACGGCCGCCGAGGCTCCGCCGCCGAGCCGGCCCCGCAGGTGCCCGGCCAGCACGGCCGGGTTCGGGTAGTCGAAGACCAGGGTGGCCGGCAGCCGCAGTCCGGTCCCGGTGGTGAGGCGGTTGCGCAACTGGACGGCGGTGAGCGAGTCGAAGCCCAGGTCGGTGAAGGCCCGGCCGGGCTCGACGGCCTCGGCGGAGCTGTGCCCCAGCACGGCCGCCACGTGCGCCCGGACCAGGTCCAGCAGCATCCGGTCGCCGTCCGCGGCGGGCAGCGCGGCGAGCCGCTGCCGCAGCGAGTCCGCGCCCGCCCCGTCGGAGGCGGCGGCGGTGCGCCGGGCCGGTCGGCCGGCCAGTGCCCGCCACAGCGGCGGGACGTCACCGGTGCGGGCCGCCTGGGACCGCAGCCCGGCCAGGTCCAGCCGGGCCGGTACCAGCACCGCCTCGTCCCGGCCGAGCGCCAGGTCCATCAGGGCCAGGCCCTCGGCCGCGCTCAGCCCGCTGGTCCCGCTCCGGGTCATCCGGGACCGCTCGGCGTCGGTGAGCTGCCCGGTCAGGCCGCTGACCTCCGCCCAGAGGCCCCAGGCCAGCGAGGTGCCGGGCAGTCCGGCCGCCCGCCGGTCGGCCGCCAGCGCGTCCAGGAACGCGTTGGCCGCCACGTAGTTGCCCTGACCCGGGACGCCGAACGTCGCCGCGGCCGAGGAGAACAGCACGAACCGGTCCAGGTCCAGACCCCGGGTGAGCTCGTGCAGGTGCCAGGCACCGTCGGCCTTCGGCCGCATCACCGCGGCCACCCGCTCGGGCGTCAGCGACGGAATCGTCCCGTCGTCGAGCACTCCGGCGGTGTGGATCACGCTCCGCAGCGGACGCCCCGCCGGAATCGCCGCCAGCAGCGCGGCCAGCGCCTCACGGTCCGCCGTGTCACAGGCGACCACGTCCACCGACGCACCCGACCGCGCCAACTCCGCCGCCAGCACGGCCACCCCGGCGGCGGCCGGACCGGAACGACTGGTCAGCACCAGACCGTCCGCCTGGGCCGCGGTCACCAGATGCCGCGCGACCAGACCGCCCAGCGTGCCCGTGCCACCCGTCACCAGCGCCGTCCGCCCGGATGGGCGGCCCGGCAGCTGTTCAACTGCCTCCGTGGAACGGGATGGACGCGTCAGCCGTCGTCCGTGGGCCAGGGTGCCGCGCACGGCGAGTTCCGGCTCGCCGGTGGCGAGTGCCGTCGGGAGGGCGGCGATCTGCTCGGCGCCCGCGCCGGTCGGC
>NZ_JBEXYD010000087.1:0-25931 GCF_040630735.1 Kitasatospora sp. NPDC005748 | reverse complement strand
GAGACGACACGACACCCCGTCTCTGCCACCGAGGCACCGGCACTATGCCTGACCAGCGGAAACGCACCCGTCACTATCGGAAAGACAACGGCTTCAAAGGCCAGAGCACCCCGAAGCCCGCCGCCGCGAAGAAGGTCGAGGAGCAGGTCCGCGCGAAGTGGCAACCCAAGGTCAAGCAGCGCGTGTGCAACGCCGCCGAGACCAACGGCTTCATGCTGCACATCAGCGGCACGTTCGGCTACAGCTCGGCGGCCGGCTCCACCGACGACCCCCGCCCCCGCACCATCACCCACAAGATGCCCGGCAGCGTCGCCCAGAAGCTCTACGCCGCCCGGGACGCCGGAGCCTCCCAGGCCGAGCAGGAACGGATCCTCGCCGAGGGCCTGCGCGAGCACTACTTCAAGGACAACGGCCACCGCGCCCGCGGCCTCGACGTCGAACTCAACGACGTCTCCTGGACGGACGTGGAAGGCCTGTAGACGCCCCCGAACCTCCTGTCGCACCCTCCGGTGCCTGAGCGCTCCACACTCGGCAGGGCGCAGCCCGTCTGGCTGGACGTCAGGCCGAGGGTAGGTCGCTCATCCCCTCTGGCCCGAGGTCGCGGGCGAGGAGTGGGCACCACCGGCAAAGCTTCGGTGTCAGTTGGGCCGCCGGTCCGGGACCTCGACGTCGTGCCCCGCGGCAGGAAATCTTGCTGCCATTCACGCCTCAAATGGGCTTGTCGCACGACCTGGTGCCGAAGAATCTTCGGTGTGTCCGCCGTCGGTTCGGGAACGCAGGTGGTCCGCGCCCGGCGGGCATCCCCGCAGGCGCGGGTAGGAGTAGGCCGGGTGGCCCTTCGTCTTGCCGCAGGCGCGGGGAGGACGCCGCCGACCCCGGCTACAGCGTCCATCGACTCGCCTGGCTCCTGCTCCGGTCGGGCTGAAGGAGGGCATCCTTGCCGCGATCATCGCCGGTCGTTTCCCGGCGGTCGGCGGAGGATTGGGGTGGGGGGAGGCCACGGATCAGGGGTGGTGCGGATCGGCCCGCCCGGGCCTTGCCCGACTGCTCTACAGCTGCCTGCGACGTGGCGGCGGTGGCGGCCCGGGTCGCTTCTTCGGTGGGGCGGCGGGTCGAGGCCGCGGCCTGTCTGGCACGGGCCGACTGGGCTTCGGCGCTCCCGGCGAACCCGGCGGCCCGCTCGGTGAATGCGGCAACGTCCTTGGGGTCCGCTCTGCTGACGACTGAGGGCCCGCGACGCGATGTGCGTCGCGGGCCCGTTTACCGTTCGAGGGGGATGGTCAGGCGGTGTTGGGGTAGATCGACCATCGCTGGTTGGCGTCGGCTGCGCCACTGCTGTCGTGGGTGCACTGCCAGATGCCCAGAACGGTGCCGTTGGCGTCGTTCCAGCCGGGCAGCTCCAGGCAGGCGTTCGACGCGGGGTTGTACAACGTGCCGTCGCCGCGGTACGTCCAGACCTGGCCGCGGCTGCCCCGACAGGTCTCGATGGCCGCCGGCGCGCCCCAGTCGGTCCGGTCGTCGCGAACGGTGACGCACTTGCCACCGGTTCGCAGGGTGCTGTCGGAGGCGAAGGTGAACTTCTGGTTCGTACCGCTCCAGCAGTCGTAGAAGCCGAGCGGGCCGCTGTCGGGCGCGCCGTAGCTGTCGAGGCAACGGGACGGGTTGCGAGCGGAGTTGATGTTGTAGCTGACGGGCCGGGCGCCCGAGATTTCCTGCGCCGCCCCGAACTGCGGCACGCCGCCGTCGGGGGTGCTGCCCAGGTACTGGATCACGCGGCCGTCAAAGACGGTGACGTTCAGGTCGGGGTACCCGTCGGCATTGATGTCGCCGGCCGAGTCCACGTTGGTGAAGACGTCGGAGGCGAACCCGAGGGGCAGCGCGGTGTGGGCGGTCGGGACCGTCCACTGCTCGCTCGCGCCGTCGTGGCACTCCCAGATGCCCAGGTGGTTGCCGGCGGTGGCGTCGGCGCGGGGCACGTCGAGGCACTTGCCCGATTTCGGGTTCTTCAGCAGCGATGAGTTGGGTACGGGCACCCACTTCTGGGCGGGGCTGTTGTTGCAGTCCCACAGGTTCACGGGTGAACCGTTCTCGGTATTACCGCCGGTGACGTCCAGGCACTTGCCGAGGACGTGCAGGGAGCCGTCGGTACCGAGGGTGAACCGCTGGTTGCCGCGGTCGCCCTCGGCGCAGTCCCACAGTTGGGCGGCGGTGCCGTTGGCCGTCCAGCCGTGGTCGATGTCGGCGCACATGCTCCTGCCGTTGGCGTCCTTCAGGGCGGACACCAGGGGTTGGCGGGCGGGCGTCGCCAGGGGCGTGAAGCCGGGCTTGAGCGTTCCGGTGGAGTCGATGGGCAGTGGCAGGCTGGTGACGGCGCCGGTCACGCTGTCGCGCACCCAGAGCGCCGGCTCGCCGTTGACCGCGCCGGGGTAGAGGAGGGTGAAGCCGCTCCAGTCGTCGGCGGCGCCGAGTTTGACGCCGCCCTGGAAGCGGCAGTCGCCGGCCCCGCCGGGCGCGTAGTAGAGCAGCTGGCCCTTCTCGATGGTGACGAGGTAGGGCTGCCCGGTGTCGTTGGCGGTCTTGACCGCGGTCATCTGGGTGATGTTCTGCCAGGTGCCGTCGATACCGCGGCTGCATACGCCGGCGGTCGTGCCGATCTGGATGGGTACCTGGGTGTAGTGGCCCGTCACGCCCTGCGGCACCATCGCCGCGTCGTTGACGTAGTAGAAGAGCTGCTTCTCGGCCTTGTCGTAGACGATCAGGTCGTCGACGCTGTTGCCGGTGAACGAACCCCGGTGGGCCAGCAGATAGTTGTTCCAGCTGTCACGGCGAGGGCTGGCCTCCCTCGTGGAGGCGGTTCCGGGCTGGGCCGTGAAGTCGCTGTTCCCGGCGAGCAGGCCCAGGGAGCCGTCGGAGGCCGGCACCAGGTAGTCGGGGACGTCGTCCCCGGTCACGTCCCCGGCGACGGGCTTGGTAGCCGGGTTCCACGGAGCGTAGAACTCGTACACCGCCCAGTCCGGCTGGGAGTTGCCGGCCCTGTCGACGGCGCGGACGTAGAGCCGGTGCACGCCCCAGTTGTCACGGTTGAGAGAGATCGGGATGTCGGCGTAGGCGCTGCCGTCGGCCGTGACACCGCCGGCCGGCTGGCTGGCGTAGCCGCTCGGCGAGCTGGTGTCGTCGAGCGCGTACTGGAAGCCTTCGACCCCACTGGCGATGCAGCTGCCGCGGGTGCAGCCGCCCGGCACCGGGTCGGTGCTGGTCACACGGATGGCCAGGCCGGGGTCGCCGGCGTGGCCGGTGGGCTTGATGCCGCTGCCCAGCGGCGGGAACACCGAAGAGGGCGCGATGTTCGCGAGCGTCGGCGCGCTGCGGTCGACGTTGAAGTAGCAGAAGCCGGTCGGAGGACTCTCCAGGACACCGTCGCTGGACCGGACGTCCCAGACGTACTGGTGTCCGTCCTGCGCCTGGAAGCCCAGGTTGACCTGGCCCCAGCCGCCGCCCGGCGGGATGGGCTGGCTCGCTCGCCAGATTCCGCCGGCGGGCGCGCCGTTCTCGCCCGCGGTCATGTTGTCCCAGATGTGGAAGTTGACCGCGATGTTGGTGCCGGGCATGGGAGTCCTGGCCCAGGCCTTCAGCCAGATGTCGGACGTGCCGTCCGGCAGCGGCACCGTCTGGCCGATCCAGCCTGTCTGGTCATTGCCGCACTCCGAGTCAGGATTCCTCGGCCTGGGACTGATGTCGATGTCGCTCGGGGTGTAGGGCGCGATGTCGTACGTGGCCATGATGTACGGGTTGGGGAAGACCCGCATGAAGTGATTGACGTCGGTCGACGTGTTCTCGTCGCCGATCAGGCCGACCGTCCACCGCTGGATGCCCTGCTGGGCCACCTCACGCAGCTCGTTGGTCACCGGGAAGACGATCTGTTGGGCCCCGCATCCGCCGTAGGCGCTCTTCGGCCACATCGCATCGCCGAGGTGCCGGTAGATGTCCGGTTGCCGGTTCCAGGTGGTCGCGCCGTCGATGCCGCCGGTCCACTTCAGCCAGACCGGAGCGGTGGCGTTGCAGTCGTGTGCCGCCCCGTAGGACTCGGTGACGTACATGTTGGCTTCCGCGATGTACATCTCGCGCGTCACGCCACTGGTGTCGAACTCGAAGTAGGAGCGCTCCATGCCGTAGCAGTTGGGCCGCTCGTAGTGCTGGAATCCCACTCCCTGGCCGTTGCTCTGGGGCTTGTCGTAGGTCGACACGTTGGCGCACTCCGACGCCGACATGACCTGGGCGAAGTGGTTCGTCCCCATGGCCGGCGTCGGCTGGAACGTCGGGTCGATGTACAGCGGCCAGACGGTGTCCTTGCCGGCGAGCAGATCGGCATCGGGGGTGAGGGTCAGCGCCGAGGAGTCGACGCTGACGCCGATCGGCTTCACGTGCGCGCCCGCGCCGGGGGCGTCGGTCGACGACGCGCTGCCGGCTCCGGCCGACGGCGCGCCGGCCGCCGAAGAGGTACCCGCGGCCGCCTTGACCGCCGCCCTGACGGGTGCGGGGGAGGGGGCGGGAGCCTCAGAAGCCGAGTCCCACATGATCGGCGCGGACGCCTGGAAGACGGGTGCCCCACCCGCTGGGGCGGCGGATATGTTTCCGTGGCCGTCGTCGGAGACCACGAGGTTCTTCGTGGCGGTGCCGAACCGCAGCGACCTCAGCGCCGGGTTGGCGGCGGCCGTGGCGTTCTTGACGACGAGGACCTCGCGGACCGAACCCTGGTCGCCGACCTCGACCCGGAGGTCGACTCCCGGCAGGACCTCGGCGTAGACGGCGGTGTCACCGTCCACGGCGGGCGCGGGAAGGCTCACCGGGAACGTCAGAGCGAGACCGCGGCCCTGCCGATCGGTAAGCGTCGCCAGCGGCCCGGTGCCGCCGCCGGACACGGTGACACCGGACGGCGTGGCCTTCGGCGCGAACGTCCCGTCCGCGCCGCGAAGGAGCGTGGCATCGACATCGGCCCATGCGCCGCCCTTCTTCACCCTCGCCGGCAGCAAATGACTCGTGAGGGCGAGCTTTCCGGTCGGCAGGGCGACGGTGAGGGAGGTCTCGGTCGTCAGCTCTTCGACGGGGACCGGCTTCCCGGTGGCCTTCGCCTTCCGCAGCGCGGTCTCCAGCGCGCCGGCGGCAGGCGCCGGCTGAGCGCTGCTGTGGCCCGGAGCCGGCGCAGCCTGGGGAGCCGGCACGGCCGCGAGCGCGACTCCGGACGTGGCCAGGAGGAGTCCGACGGCACCCAGGGGAGCCAGGCGTCTCGCCAGTCGACCCCGTAGCCATCTCGGTGGATGGGATTCTCGCATCGTGTGTCAGTTCACCTTCACAGCACGACTCTCCCCGTCCAGAGCAGGCTGATGTGACTCGCATCACCGATGCCGGCGAACGGGGAGGGCCTTTGTCCAATTTGATGCCATTTCCGATCGGCCATCAGTTGATGTCGCATCAATTCAGCCATCGGTAAGCAGCCGAACGGTATTGCGTCCGAACGCGGACTGGCAATACGGTTCCGGCGATCACCATGGGACTCCTCTGCCTCGATCATCACCGCAGGTCACAGACCCATTTCAATTCCATTGACACGGAGCGGCACATGCAATCCGGTTGGGGACGATCCGCCAACTGCTCACGAAGAGGGGGTGTGCCCTGGCGAAATGCGTTGACGATCACCGCACTCACCGCCGCGCTGTCCCTCGTTGTTCCCCTGACCGGCTACGGCGTCGCCTGGACGGCGCGCGCCGCCGACCAGGACGCGAAGTCCCCGCTGCCCGAACTGCCCACAGTCGGTGGCCGTGACGCCGACAAGAAGCGGAAGCCCGAGCAGCTTCCGCACCCCGCGGGCTCCCACGACCTGCAGCCCTTCAAGGCGGACCCCGTCCAGTGGCCCCCACCGGCGACGATCACCGTCGATCTGAAGAACCGGCCCGACATCGTGGGCGGCAAGAACGGCACGGACACGGCCGTCCGCGCCGGGTCCACCCCGGTGTTGCTCGGCACCCACCCCACTGCCCCGGCCTCGCCCGCCACGACGCAGAGCACTGCCGGCAACGACCCGCAGACCCCGGCCGATGGCGCACCGGGCGCAGTCGAGGTCAAGGTCGCCGACCGGGCACAGGCCCAGCAGGCGAACGTCGACGGTCTCCTCGTCGGGCTCAAGCGATCCGACGGCGGAAAGGACGCCGCCGGCCTCGACGTCTCCCTCGACTACAGCTCGATCGCCGACGCCTACGGCGGCGGCTACGCCTCCCGGCTGCGGCTGGTGACCATGCCGGACTGCGCGCTGACCACGCCGCAGCTCGCCGAGTGCCGTACGCGCACGCCCATCGACACCACCCTGGACCCGGCCACCAAGCGGATCACCGGCAGAGTCGTCCTCCCAGGCGACACGGCGGCTCCCGCCCAGGCCTCCCCCGCCCACGGCTCCCTCGCCAAGGGCGCCCCCACCGAGGCCGCCCCCGCCACGGCCCTCAGCCCGGCGCCGGCGCCGGCGGGCGGCGGCACGGCCCTCGCGGCGGTCCCTGATGTCGGCGGCTCCCAGGGCTCCTACACCGCGACCGACCTCTCGTCCTCCGGCTCGTGGACGCAGAGCGCCTCCGGCGCCTTCACCTACTCGTACCCGATCTCCGTGCCACCGTCGGTCGGCGGGGAGGCCCCCGGGGTCGACCTCGCGTACAACTCCCAGTCCGTCGACGGCTCGACCTCCGCCCGCAACTCGCAGGCGTCGTGGATCGGTGACGGCTGGTCGTACAGCCCCGGCTTCGTCGAGCGTTCCTACAAATCCTGCCAGAACAGCGGCATCGACGGATCCGGCGACCAGTGCTGGACAGGCTGGAGCGCCACACTGTCGCTCGGCTCCCACTCCGGAGAGCTGGTCCGCGACGACACCGGCGTCTACCACCTCCTGAGCGACGACGGCACCCGCATCGAGCGCCTCACCGGCGCGGCCAACGGCCTGTGGCAGGGCGAGTACTTCAAGGTCACCACGACCGAGGGCACCGCCTACTACTTCGGCCTCAACCACGCCCCCGGCACCACCTCCGACGGCGCCACCAACAGCGCCTGGGGCACTCCCGTCTACCACCCCAACAGCGCCGACCCCTGCTACACGGCCGCCAAGGGCAAGAACTCCCAGTGCGACCAGCAGCCCGGATGGCGGTTCAACCTCGACTTCGTCGTGGACCCCAACGGCAACCTGCAGCGCTACGACTGGGCCACCGAGACCAACCGCTACGCCATGGGCGCCGGCCAGGCCGCCAAGACCGGCGGCACCGGAACGCTGACCCCCTACACCCGCGGCGGCTACCTCAGCCGAGTCTCCTACGGCTACCAGCTCGCCGACGCCGTCGCCGGCCGTGAACCCTCCGCCAGGGTCACCTTCAACACCGCCGAACGGTGCGTGGTCTCCGACACCACCTGCCGACCGGAGAACCTGTCCGCCACCACCGCCAAGGACTGGCCGGACGTCCCGTACGACCTCGCCTGCCCCGAAGGCTGGGTGACCAGCGGCACCGGCGCCAACGTCTGCTGGATCGGCTCGCCGACGTTCTGGTCCACCAAACGCCTGCTGAGCATCGGAACCGAGCTGCGCACCCAGGGCGGCTGGCAGAACGTCGACCGCTACGACCTGAAGCACATCTTCTCCAAGGCCGGCGCGATCATCGACCCGGCGACCGGCAAGCCCGGCGACCCGAACTACGGCGACGGCTCACTGCAGTCGGTCATGTGGCTGTCCGAGATCCGGCACACCGCCCTCGACACCTCGGCCGGCGGAGCGGGCCCGATCACCCTCGACCCGGTGACCTTCGCCGGCACCGAGCTCAACAATCGCGTCGACGGCCTCGACCCGCCCGCGCCGCCCCTCTACCGACCGCGCATCATCGGCATCAATACCGAGTCGGGCACGCAGGTCACCGTCACCTACCGCGACCCGGAGTGCTCGCGGACCAAGGGCGTCATGCCGGCCTCGGCCGACAGCAACACCCTGGCCTGCTACCCGGTCTACTGGACCCCGCCCCGCGGAGCCGCCCCGATCGCCGACTGGTTCCACAAGACGCTGGTCGCCAAGGTCACCGCCGCGGACAACACCACGGCCGCCTCGCCGGCCCGCGAGACGTCCTACAGCTACAGCGGCGGCGCGGCCTGGCACCGCGACGACTCGGACCTGACGGATGACAAGTACCGCACCTGGAACGAATTCCGCGGCTACCGCACCGTCACCACCACCACCGGTGCCGCCAACGGCCCGGACCCGCTCGGCCAGACGTCCGTGTCCTACTTCCAGGGCATGGACCAGGACCGCCGCGCCGACGGCACGCTCCGCAGCATCAAGCTGAGGACCTCCGCCGGCGAAGAGGCCACCGACTCCGCCTGGCTCTCCGGCACCCCGCAGGAGGCCATCACCTACCGGGAGGCCGGCGGACCCGCCATCGCCAAACAGCTCACCGGCATGAGCACGGCCGACAAGGCGATCGCCACCCGAAAGCGGTCCGCCTGGAGCTCGGACCCGAAGAAGCCGCTCTCCACGCTGCCGGACCTGGAGGCACGCCGACCCAAGTCGTCCGAGGCGCGTTCCAGCACTCTGCTGGCCGACGGCACCTGGCGGACCGCACGCACCAGCACCACCTACGACGAACTGGGCCGGGCCGCCACCGTCGAGGCGCAGCCCGACGTGACCAGCGCGGACAATCGCAGTTGCACCACCACGCTCTACGCGGCGGCACCGGCGAGCAATCCGATGATGCTCGCCTACCCCAGCGCGGTGAAGACCGTGGCCGGAGCGTGCGGTACCGCTGCCTCCGCCACCACGGTGGTCAACGACCGCCAGGTGGTCTACGACGGCAGCGACGACCCGAAGAATCCCGGTGTTCCCGGCGTCCTGGGGCAGAACGGTCGAACGTTCGGTTACCCCACCGCCACCCAGAACGTCACGGCGTACGACGCCCAGGGCAAGGCCGTCTACCAGACCCTCGCCGCCCAGGCGTACGACGGCTACGGGCGCGTCGTACGCAGCGTCGACGCGACCAACGGGGTGAACACCAGCTCCTACAGCCCTGCCACCGGTGTACTGCCGTCGGAGGTATCGACGGTCAACGCGCTCAACTGGAGGGCCAAGAGCGTCGTCTCCCCGGCCCGCGGCCTGGTCACCCAGGCAGTCGACGCCAACGACCGCGTCACGGACTCCACCTACGACGCGCTGGGCCGGCGCACCGCCGTCTGGCTGCCCGGAAACGCCCGCGCCAAGGGCAGGCCCGCGGACCGGACGTTCGAGTACGACACGCACGGCGTGAGCACCGACCCGAACTCCCGGGCCCCGGCACCGACCGTCACCACCAGGGCACTGCACGAATCGGGGAACTGGGAGACCTCCGTCACCATCTACGACGGTTTCCTTCAGCCCCGCCAGACGCAGAGCATGCCGGCCAACGGCGCCGCCGGCCGCGTCCTCACCCATACCCGGTACGACAGTCTCGGCCAGGTCACCAAGTCCACGGCGACCTGGTACGACAAGGACCACGGAGGGCCGAGCACCACCCTCTTCGAGGAGCGGGACAGCGACGCGCCCTCCCAGACCCGGTTCCTGTACGACGGTGCCGGCCGGAAGACCGCCAACGTGCTCTACTCCCGGGGCCAGGAGCTCTGGCGCACCAGCACGGCCTACCCGGGGGCCGACCTGACGGTCAGCACACCGCCGAGCGGGGGCACGCCCAGCACCGTCTACACCGACGCGCTGGGCCGCACTACCTCCTCCGTCCTCCACGGCGGCAGCGCAACCGGCGACGTCACCACCCGGTACACCTACGACCAGCGCGGCCAGCTCGCCACCATCCAGGACGACGCCCACAACACCTGGTCCTACGGCTATGACATCCAGGGCCGGCGCGTCTCCCAGACCGACCCGGACACCGGGTCCTCCGCGACGTCGTACGACGAGTTCGGACGGGTCGCGAAGACGACCGACGGGCGCGGCACGCAACTGTCGTTCACCTACGACCAGCTCGGCCGTGTCACCGGCCGCTACGCGGGCGACAGGACGGACGACCCGGGCAAGCTGCTCGCCTCCTTCACCTACGACACCCCCGCCAAGGGCTATCCCACCTCCTCCACCCGCTATGTCGGCGGCGCGAACGGGGACGCGTACGTCCAGAAGGTGAACGGCTACACCGAGCGCTACCAGCCCACCGGCACCACGACCACCATCCCCGCCGGTGAGGGCAAGCTCGCCGGCGACTACAGCCAGACCCTGTGGTACCAGGAGAACCTCGGCCTGCCGTCCGGCGTCACGTACGGAACGGAGGGCAACCTGCCGGCCGAGGACTACGGCTACTCCCGCAACGACCTCGGCTACGTGGTCGGCACCCGCGGTCGGACCACCACCCTCCACCTGGCCAACTACGACCCCCTGGGCCGGATCCTGCGCTCCCAGTTCGGCGCGGAGAACTACCTCCTGCGCTCCGGCGCGCAGTACGACGACATCACCGGCCGCCTCACCAAGAGCGACGTGATGTTCCAGGAGGCCGACGCCAACCCGGTCTCGTCCACCTCCTACGGGTACGACCAGGCGGGCAACCTCGCCTACACCTCGGAGCTGCAGTCCTCGGGCGGCATCGACCAGACGTTCGATACCCAGTGCTTCCACTACGACGGCCTGAACCGCCTCGTGGAGGCGTGGACCGACACCTGGGGCGTCACACAGCCGACCGCCGGGGCGGTCTCCCGGTGCAACAACGCCGACCCCGGTCCTGCCACCATCGGCGGTCCGGCCCCGTACTGGCAGACCTACCAGTACAACCAGCTCGGCGACCGGACCCAGCAGGTCAAGCACGACGTCACCGGCGACACCGCCCGCGACATCACCCAGACCAGCCACTACCCGGGTGAGGGCCGCGTCCCGGCCGCCAAGCCGAACACCGTCACCAACGTCACCACCCGCACCGGCAAGGCCACCGTCCGGCTGACCTCGGGCCAGACCGCGGACGACGGTACGGCGCTCTGCATGGACGTCTGGGGAGCCCGGACCTCCGACGGCACCCCTGTCGGCACCTGGACCTGCCACGACGGCGGATCCGAGAAGTGGACCCGTCCGGGCGACGGCACCCTGCGTGCCCTCGGCAAGTGCGCCCGACCAGTCGGCGGGAACGGCTTCGCGGGCGCCAAGGTCGAGCTGGTCACCTGCGACGGCAGCAACAGCCAGCAGTGGACGGACGGTGCCGACGGCGCCCTCGTCCACTCCTCCACGTTCTGCCTGGAGATCCCCGGGGCGAACGGGACACCGGGCACCCAGCTCGGCCTTTGGGCCTGCAACGGCCTTGCGCACCAGAGGTGGCCCGCCACCGTCAACGGGCCCAGTGGCCCCGACTACACCGCGAGCCTGACGCCTCAGTACGACGCCCAGGGCAACACCACCTCGCGAAGCACCACCGCCACCACCACCCTGCCCTCGGCCCTCCCCACCGGCACCACCCCGCTCTGCCTGGACGCCACCGGCGCCACGAACACCAACGGCACGCCCGTGGAGACGTGGACCTGCCACGAGGGCGGCGCCCAGCAGTGGACACTCGACACGGACGGCACACTGCGCGTACTCGGCGCCTGCGCCCGCCCGGTCGACGGCAAGGCCACCGAGGGCGCCCAGCTCGAACTGTGGGCCTGCGACGGCAGTGACAGCCAGCGCTGGCACACCGCCGCCGACGGCTCACTCGTCCACGAATCCGGGATGTGCGTCGACATTCCGTGGAGCAGCACCACTCCGGGCGCCCGCGTCACTCTGTGGACCTGCAACCAGGCCGCCGCGAACCAGAAGTGGGGGGACCACAGCAGCAAGCCGACCAACGGGGCAGGTCAAGCATTCACCTATGACCTCGAAGGCCGCACCAAGACCGTCACCACTGCCGACGGCACCCGCACCAAGACCTCCAGCTACCTCTACGACGCGTCCGGCACGCTTTTGGTCCAGCGGGGGGCGGAAGGCACCATCCTCTACCTGTTCGGCGGCGCCGAGCAGATCATCCTGTCCGCCGACGGAACCACCGTCAGCGGCAACCGCTACTATCCCCAGCCGGACGGAACGACGGCCGTCCGTTCCAGCGCCGGAGCGCTGACCTACCAGTTCCACAACCCGCAGAACACGTCCTCCCTCCAGGTGGACGCGGCGACCAGGGCCATCACGCGCCGCTCCTTCGACCCGTACGGCGCGCCGCGCGGACCGCTCCCGGCCACCTGGTCGGACAACCGCGGCTACCTCGGCCAGCCATTGGACGGCGCCACCGGCCTGAACCTGCTGGGCGCCCGGAACTACGACGCCACCCTCGGGCGCTTCCTCACCGCCGACCCGGTGCTCATGGCCGGCGACGCCAACCAGATGGGCGGCTACACCTACGCCAGCAACAATCCGGTCAACCTGACGGATGCCGACGGCCTCTGGCCCAAGTGGGTCACGTCCGCGGTCAAGTCCGTCGGGAAGACCGCCGCGGGCTTCGTCGACCAAGCCGTCGGCTACATCACCGTGAACAGCTTCTACGCGGCCGGAAACAACATCCTCTCCGGTGTCAACGAGGCCGTCGGCCAGCAGACCGGCGTCCCGGTCTTCCCGGGCATCACCCCGATGCAGACCACCGAGCACCCGATCGCCGACCTCGTCGGCATCCCTCACGACGACCCCTACTACGTCGCCGGAGAGGTCATCGAGACCGTCGTGGAACTCGGCGCCGACGGCGTCGGCCTCATCAAGGGCGCCAAGGCCGCCACACAGGCGATCAAGAACGCCGGTGGTATCCGGAAGGCGCTGACCAGCCTCTTCAAGGGAGCGCCCAAGGTCGAACCGACTCGCCCCACCGCTCCCAAAACCGCCCCCTCCGACCCGAAGCCTCCGGCCACTCCGAAGGCCGAACCGACACCGCCCGAGGAACCCCTCGGAACGCCCTGCAGCTTCACACCCGACACCCCCGTCCTGATGGCCGACGGCTCGACCAAGCCGATCGCCGCCGTCACGCCCGGCGACCGCGTCGAAGCCGCCGACCAGTGGACCGGCAAGGACCAGGACGGCCGCACGGTCACCGCCAAGTGGTCGCACGAGGACGACGACCTCGTCGACGTCACCGTCAAGGCCAGCGGCGTCACCACCACCATCAAGACCACGTCCAACCACCCCTTCTGGGACGACACCACCCACGACTGGGTCATGGCGGGCGACCTCACCGTCGGACACGCCCTCACCACCCCCGACGGCCAACCCGTCACCATCACCGCCGTACACGCGCTCCACGGCCAGGCCCGCATGTACAGCCTGACCGTCACCGAACTCCACACGTACTATGTGCTGGCGGGGACCACGCCGGTCCTGGTCCACAACTGTGGCGAGGTGGCAGTTGACACGAATGCTGTGACGGATGCGCTATCAGGCGCGAAGACTGCCGAAGTAGATGCCGCTTTGGCGGGGCGTGCGCCTGTGCTTTCGCCGACCGCGCATCGTGAACTCCTCGAAGGTGGACACTCGGCGGAGGGCATTAGTAGCTGGCTGTCGGCTCGCGGAGGCCGAATGGGCCCCGCTTCCACTAGCGACGGCGTTTCTTCTCTCCAGGCCCGCCTCAGGGCCATGTGGAAGGGTAAGTCCTTCAATCCGATGATTGCCGACGACGACGCTTCGGTCTTGCATTCGGCAATACAGGACGGCTTGTCGATTATCACAAACGACAAGCGGTTCTATAAGAATATCGATAGGCTCGGGTACTCGAGTGAAAGATATTAGTTGACCATGCTTGGGGGCGGTCCGCTCGACAATTTGCGGACCGCCTTCGGCGAGTGAAAGTGCTGGCAGAAGGTGGCTTGATGCGTGAAGATGAGCTTGATGAGATCGAGGAGCTGTGCTCTGCGGCCACTCCGGCGCCTTGGTTTGTCAGGACATTGGATGATGACTCTGCCATGAATCTGGTGGCAGTAAGCACCGTTCCCGACACTGGTCAGGCGGAGAGGTGGCCGAACTTTGACCACCGAGAGATAGTTGCTGCGACGCTGGTTCAGCATCCGCGCTATGTTGACTCCGGCGATGAGCGATGGGATGAGAATGCGGCCTTCATTGCAATGGCGCGAGAGGCTGTACCGCGCCTTGTGGATGAAGTTAGGCGCCTTCGAGCCCTGCTCGCGGAAGGGGAGAATCGTTAAGTTGCCCTGTCCGGGCTTGATGCTCCGTCGCTAATGAGTCTGTATTGCCTCTTGTTGTGAGATTGATACGCGCGGGAAACTAGTTAAGTGTGTCCATGGCAAAACAGCCCCGCCGGTGTTTCCCGGCGGGGCTGTTTTGCGCTCACAGGGCGTCTGACGGCAGTAGTTGACGGCAACGTCAGCGGACGGGGGCTGCACAAAGCGGCGGGCCGTCGCCGTCGTCGGGTTTGCTGATGACCTCAAAGGGATTGCGGAGGGCGCGGCCGAGGAGGTCGATGGCGTCGCGCTGGAGGCGGAGGCGGACGTGGGCGTAGACGGTCGCGGTCACGCCGATGTGCGCGTGACCCAACAGCTCCTTGATGACGACCAGTTCGACGTCTTGTTCCAGGAGCAGGGTCGCGGCCGAGTGCCTCAGGTCGTGGATCCGGATCGCTCGCAGGCGGGAGCGGCGAAGAAGCGCCCTGAAGTGCCGCGAGAGCGTGGCGGGTTCGATCGGGTGGCCGTCGGGCCGGGTGAAGACGTGGCCGCTCTCCTTCCAGCTCCCGCCAGCCTTCTCCTGCTCCCGAGCCTGCTGCTCGCGGTGGGCGCGCAGCGAGGTGAGACAGGAGGTAGGCAGGGCGATCCGGCGTTCGGAGCTGAGAGTCTTGGTGGGGAGGGTGGTCAGAGGGCGTTCGATAGGGGAATCCCCCCAACTGTCCGGCTTTGATCGAGGCGGCACGGACTCGGTTCCAGGATCCCGTAGCGGCCGGGTCCGTGTCCGCGATATTGATCAACCGTGACGGAACGACGCCGGTACCCCTCGGACCTGAAGGATAATCAGTGGCAGCTCATCGAGCCGACGCTGCTGCGCTGGCGGTCGGCTCGCGGCGAAGGCCGTGAGCCGACCACCGAACTGCGCGAGGTGGTGAACGCGATCCTCTACGTCGCGCGGACCGGGATCGCTTGGCGGTACCTGCCGCACGACTTCCCGCCCCACACCACGGTCTACGGCTACTTCAAGGAGTGGGAACGCGGCGGCACCACCGAGCAGATCCACGACACGCTCCGTGACCAGCTGCGGGCGAAGAAGGGCCGCCGGATCCTGCCGACCGCGGCGGTCATCGACGCCCAGTCCGTAAAGGCCTCGCCGAATGCCCCGGCCGACAGCCAGGGCTACGACGGTGGAAAGAAGGTCAAGGGCCGCAAACGCCACCTCGCCACCTATACCCTCGGCCTGCTCCTGGTCCTGATCGTCACCGCCGCCGGCGTCCAGGACTCCGCCGGCGGCAAGCAGGTCCTCGACGCCCTCGCCGACCGGTGGCCCATGGTGACCAAGGCCTGGGTCGACGCCGGCTACAACAACGGTGTCGTCAAGCACGGCGCCGCCCTCGCCATCGACGTCGAGGTCGTGGCCCGGGACAAGGAGCAGAAGGGATTCGTCGTCCAGCCGATCCGCTGGCGGCTCGAGCAGACCTTCGGGATCATGTCCCGGTACCGGCGGCTCCACCGCGACTACGAGGAACTGCCGGACCGGTCACGCTCGATGATCCACTGGGCCATGGTCAACTCCATGACCAACCGCCTGACCGCCGCCCCGGACAGAGCCGGGCAATACCTCCGCCCGAAACCCCTCGCAGCAGCCTAAATCGGTATCGAACACCCTCTCAGGCCGCCGGCGCTGGTGCGCTGGAGGGTGCGGCGGATGCTCGCGGTGCCGCCCGGCAGGTCGATGTCTTCCCAGCGCAGACCGAAGAGTTCGCCCTTGCGGAGCCCGGTTCGGAGGGCCACTTCGAACAGTGCGTGCAGGCGGTGCCCCTGCGCGGCAGAGAGGAAGGCGCGGGCCTCGTCGGTGGTGAGGGGTTCGAAGCGGCGGGGGCGGGGTGTGCCGGTGCGGACGTTGCGGGCGACGTTGCGCGGGATCTCTTCCTCGCGTACCGCGTGCTCCAGGGCGGACTTCAACACGGAGTGGATGTAGGCAAGCGTTAGCGGGGAGAGGCGCTTGCGGCAGCACTTTCCGACCGCGCAGCAGCGGGGGCGGCGGTCGGCCTGTGCGTCGGGCTTGCGGCCGGCGTCGATGCCGTGTGCGCAGCACTGGCAGACGATGCGGAGTTCGTTCAGGCAGGTGCGGACGTCCTCCCGCACCGCAGCCCCGCTGCTCCGCGCTCACCCCGGGCTGCCGCTGCCTTCGATGGGGCCCGAACGTCCGGCTGCTCCCCGAGCCCGACGTCCTCGCCTGCCCGCCGGCCCCGGCCCGTGTCCCGCTGGCCGCCGTGCTGCACCTCGTCCCGCGCTCTGCCGCCGCCGCCCTGCCGCTCCGGCCCGGGCCCGCCAGCCGGCACGCTGCCCCGGTCCCGGGAGAGAGCGGCGCCGCTCTGCTGCGTGCTGCCGTGCTGCTCCGGCTCCGGGCCGTCCGGTAGCCCTGGCTGCGACGTCCCGCCAGTCGCAGCCAGGGCTGTTCCCGGCCTCTGGGGAGGGGAGTGCCGCTGCTCCTCGCAGGGCCGGCCCCCGGGGGGCACACCCTGGCCCCAGGCACGCCCCGGGGGAGGCATTCGCAGGGGTGTGCCGCCGTCCCCGGGGGCGGTAGGCCGTCCGCCCCGCCCCGGCGGGCCCGTCCCTTCACCGCGCCCACCGTCGAGTGTCGGTGCGGCGGGCTACGGTGCGCCCATGACGTTGACGTCGATGCTGGACGCTCCGCAGTCGCCGTTGAGACGTTTCCTGGTGCAGGAGTTGCCGGATGTGCGGCGCCTGCGCGCGGCCTTCCGCGCCGCGCTCCCGCCCGACGCCCCGGGGGCCGGGGCAGTCGCACCGGGCACCGTCCTGCGCCGGTCACTGGTGGGTACGGCGGTCGACCACCGGCTGCGGTGCGCGATGCGGGCGCAGGTGCCGCGCGGGCGCGCGGCGGAGCGGGGCGCCGAGGTGAGCGCCGATGTCCTGGGAACGGACTCCGCGGCCGGCCGGGCCGTGGCCGAAGCCGTGTCACGGACGTTGGAGGAACTGCGGCACGCCGCGCTGCACCACCGGCTGGACGACCGCACGCGCCCGGTGGTGCGCGAGGCGGCCGTCGAGGAACGCCTGGCGCGGCTGTGTCTGGCGGCGGCGATCGCGGAGGAGGCGTTCCGCTGCCCGGACCCCTCGGTCGCCACCTTGGTCAGGTCCGCACACCCCGGGTTCGGCCTCGAGGACCTCCTCCACCTGGCGAGCGAGGACGAGGTACGCGACGTCGTGCGGGTCGCCGCCGCAGCCGACCGGGGCCTGGCCGCACTGCGCGCGCACGCCGCACCGCAGCAGGTCGTCCTCGCCCCGACCTTCGAGGGCAGTGAGGACGTCGGGGGAGCGGACGGCGACTGGATCGCCGGCGGCCGGCTGATCGACGTCAAGACCACGATCCACCCGGGGAAGCTTCCCCTCGTCGACGTGTACCAGCTGTGCGGATACGCACTCCTCGACTACCACGACGCCCACCGCGTCACCCACCTCGGCTGGTACTGCGCCCGCCCCGGCGCGGCCGTCGTCTGGGACACCCAGGCATTCTTCGCGCTCCTGGGCGCGAGAAGGCCGCTGCCCGAACTGCGCGAGCTCACCGCACACCTGCTGCGGGGAGACCGGCGCCCCCGGCCCCAAGCCCCCAGCCCGCCACCCGACACCGCCCGCGGCAACCCGGCCACCCCGGCGACGGCGCAGGCCCCCGCACCCCCGGCCACCGGGACACGGCCCGTCATGCTCTCCTGGCAGGAACCCGACCCGCACCACGCCGGACAGCTCCTGTGCGGGCAGGCCCTGGTCCACGACAGCACCACCCGACCGGCCGACACCACCCGGCTGTACACCCGCACCGAGATCCTCGACCGCTGGGGAACGGCCGGCACCCACATCAACCCACCCGACGAACGACTGGCCGCCTGGGTGGGGCGCTTCGACCTCACCACCAAGGACGCCATGCTGCGCACCATCGGCTCCCTGCGCTCCATGGCAGGCACCGTCGGCGACGTCCACGGATGGGGCGAGTGGTCGCTGCCCGTGTTCGAGGATGCCTGCGCACGCCTGTTCCGCTGGTGGACCTGGAGGCTCGAACAGCTAGACGCGGCCGGCCGCGCCGAGATCGACGTGCAGGTCCGCGCGCTCGACCGCTGGTGCCGGGTGATCTACGACGACCGGGAGATGGAGGGGGCGCGGGACTGACCCGGATGTCGGGGCGATGAAGTGACGGGGCGTGTGGCGGCCTCGCACAGGTGGCGGCCGGAGCCCCGCCCCGGGCGGACCAGCGGCCACGGTGGGACGTGGTCCAGGTCGTCCCTGGTGTTCACGGCCGGCGGCGGTGTCCAGGACGCGACAGGCGATGTCCGAGGGTCGTGGCAGGCATCGGGGTGTGTGCCGCACTCAGCGGCGGGCCCGGCCCGCATCCTGTCGAGCTGTCCAGGCGTGCGTCGATGCCGTTCCTCGGGCCGGGAGGCGTACGGCGTTCGGCGGTTGCCCGGGCGATCACACGTGCGGCGGTGCGGGGGGCGGGGCGCACGGTTCGCGGACAACGAGTGCGAGGTGTTCGGCGAGAGCGTCGAGGGCGGCCGCGTACGTGTCACTGACGCTGTACAGCGCCTCGTGTACGTCCCGGTGTACGTCCCGGCGCATCTCGTTGCTGATGCACTCAGCCACGACCTCCTCGACGGGCCGCTGCTGGATCTCGGCCCTGCGGCGCAGGCGCCGGGCACTCTGGCCGGCCAGTCGGACGGTCACGGTCATCTCCGCGTGCTCCTGCGCAGCACCGGTGACGGTGTCCGCGGGTGCTGACGGCAGTACCCGGCTGCCTGCGGGCACAGCGCCTTCGCCCCGTGCAGTGCGTTCGGTGGGCGCCGGGTGCACCGTCCCTGTGCCGGGATCGGGTACGTGGGGTGGGGTGGCGGTGTTCGTCCGCGGGCTTGGGGGGAGTCGGTCGAGCCAGTCGCGGGTGACCCGGGCGGCGCGGCGGATCACCTGCTCGTCGGCTCCTGCGCGGGTGTGCACCCCGGCGATCCGGTTGATGCGGGCGTTGACATCGCGGTGTGTGGTGCCAGTGGCCGTGACGAGCTGGTTCACCATCGCGTTGAGTCGCATGCGCGGCTCGGGCCCGGTGTCGGTTTCATCGTTCCGGAGCGTGTCCGGCTCCTCGTCGCCCCCTGGTTCCGGTTCCTCGCACTCGCCGCAGATGTCGAGGATTCGGTCGACCTCCACGTGGCCGCACATCACGCACACGTAGCCGTCGCAGGCGGCGCACAGGCTGGAGGCGCTGTCCGCGTCGCGGCCCCAGGCGCGTTCCTGGGAGATGCACCCGCCAGTGCACGGCCGGGCGACGTAGCGCGCCACGGCCGGGGCCGGATGCGCTTGCTGGCCCTGCTCGTCGCGCGCGGCCGCCTGCGCCGCGCCGCCCAACGGGCCGCGGACTCGGTGCCCGCCCGGGCACGGGCCTCCTGGCAGGCGGCCCATTCCGCCGGCGTGAGGTGGCCGGCGCACGCGACCACGGGGGCGGGGAGATCGTCGTAGCGCGGCCACTCGGCAGCCTCCCGGCGGCACAAGCGCCGGGTCGTCCTGGCCCGACGGGTACACGTCGGCATCCCGCATCTCCCATCTGGTCGCGCGTCGGGCATCAGTGCGTCGCTGAGCGGGTTTCCCAACTTGCGTCGGCATAGGAACCCGGGCTGACGACTCGTGTCGGTGTCGGGGCGCCGGTTGTCTCGATCGCGACGGCCGGGACCCCGGCAGAGGGTGGGGGAGGGGTAACCGACAGCACACAGAGCTGCGGTGCTCACCGCAGGCCGCTCTGGTTCGGCCGAAACCTGTTGTCGAACGTATGGCTGTACGGACGGTTGCTCGTAGCTCATCGACTGCCCCGGCCTCTGGGGTCGCGGTAGGTGAAGCCGCGTCATCTGGCGCTTGCGCTCGCCCGCCGTCCCGGTGCGCCGGCCGACGGGGATGACGGGGATGTCGTTCGCCGAGTTGTCGCAGGAGTCCGGCCGCAACGAGGGGGTCATCGCCTCGTGTCTGATCAAGCTCGACATGCAGGGCCGGCGGTCGAGGATACCTGGGACTGCGGCGGACGGCCGTCCGCGGCACCTCGGGCGGTCGTCCCCGACCGGTGCCGTGCGGCGAACGCGCCTTCGACCGGCGGGGAGGCGGGTCGGGTGCCTGCCCGTCCCCTGTCTGGCTTCACGCCCGGGCTGTCCGCAGGACCGGTGGGCCCTGCCGCAGCCCCCGGCCGGGCAGCGGCGGCGCGCTCGTGGGGGAGGAGCCGAGGCGTCGGCCGGGGGTACGGCGCCGTCCGCTCCCCGTACCGCTGCCCGTCGGCCGGCGATGTGCAGACGAAGTCCTCCTTGAGGCGCGTGGGTCGGCGGGCCGGGGCTGGTGCGCCCGGGCGCGTACCCCGGTGTGGCTCATGCCGGGGAAACGAGCATGGTCGCCCTCGGGGCACAGTCTGTCCTCGGCGGTCGTGGCGGCTGGGCCGACTGCGGCATGCTCAAAAGAGTGAAAGTGACAAAGAAAGTTACATCCACGAGTGACTTTCGCGCTAGGCTGGTTGGTGAGAGGGGAGGTGTCGATGAGCGACGACCTATTCGCGGCGATCGACGCGCTGCTGGAGCGGCCGAAGCCGGCGGAGGACCTGCCGGTGCCCGCCGAGCGCGAGAGGCTGCGCAAGCTCGGCGAGTACACCCAGGAAGACCTGGCGAAGGCGCTGAAGACGCGGCGGGAGACGATCGTGCGCTGGGAGGCCGGGTCGAGCGACCCGCGCCCGCCCAAGCGCGAGGTGTACATCCGCTTCCTCGCGACGCTGGCGCTGCGCCACGGTACTGTCGAGCCGGCCGAGTGGCTGCGCCGGGCCCAGGCGTCGGGCCTCGCACCCGCCGCCGTCCAGGCCCCGGCTGACGGCCCGTCGACGGTCGCCCCGGCTGACGTGGCTCCGCAGGTACCCGCTCCCGTGGTGCCGGCGGCGTTCGGCGGCGAGCGTCAGGACCAGGTGGTGGAGCTCGACCGGGATGCGGCCGGGGACCTGGTCGCCGGGCAGCCACGGCCGTGTGTGCGGTGCGGGCGGCCGACGCCGTACCGCGCGCAGGGCCGTCCGACGCACATGGGCGGCTGGTGTGTCCCCGCGGTTGGGCCGCCGTCGTCGGTCGCCGGGCTCGTGCAGGCCGCCCAGGCCGCCACCGTCGAGCACCCCCCGCCGGCTCCGGTCGTGGAACGGCACGCCGGGGTGGAGGCGGCCGGGCCCTCGCGGGCCGCGCTGGAGGCGCTCGCCCGCCATCCGAACGTCGCCCCCGTAGCGGCGCCGACCGCCCCCGGAGCCGGTCCGGCGGTTTCCCCGCGCCGTGGCGCGCCGTCGCGTCCGGTCGCCGGCTCGTTGTCGCGGGCCCGGAAGGCGGCAGCCAAGAAGCCGTCCTCCAAGAAGCCGGCCGCCGAGGGGCCGGCTGATTGGGAGCAGGCCGCCGCCGCGCGTTTCCCGGCCGGGCCGCTGGCGGTGCTGGACGTCGCCCCGTCCGGCAGGGCACTGGTGGCCTACCTCGCCGACGGCACCCAGGCTTCGACCGCTCCGGTCGGCCGCACGCTCGCCGCTGTCGTGGAGTGGGCGCTGGAGCAGAGATTCGGCTCGCCCAGGTTGCACCGGCACGGCAAGGACGGCGACGCCCTGGTCGTCCTCACCGACGCCGCCCTCGCCGAGCTCGGCCTGCCCCCGCTCGGGCGGGACGAGAAGAAGGAGTTCGTCCCCCGGCTCGGACAGCTGCCGAAGACCCACAAGACGGTCAAGGCACTGGAGAAGGCCGGCTGGCAGCTCACCCAGCGCGGCCTCGGGCCGTGGGCGCGGATCTACCGCACCCCCGAGGACGGCAAACGCCAGTGTGTGCAGCTGTGCATCCCGGCATGGGGGGCACTGCCCACCCGCGACTGGTCCGCCGTCCCGGACCGCCTCGACGCCCCCGGCCTGGCCCGCCTGCTCGGCACCTACGCGAAGCGCGTGCTCACCCCGCGCGGCTCCACCGCCGTCTCCGGCCTGGAGCTCGTCACCGCGCTGCGCCCGCCGACCCGCGCGGTGCGCACCGGCACGGGCTGGACCTCCGGCCCGGTGGAGGGCTCCCGACCGAAGGACGCCTTCGACCCGGCCCCGCCGGAGGTCCCCGACATCCACCCGCTCGCCGAGGGCCGCGAGGTAGGCGGCGAGCTGGTCACCGAGGCCTGGGACTGGCACCGCCCGCTCACCGAGCAGGAAGCCGCAGCGCCGTTCGCGGTCGGTCTGGACGTCAACATGGCGTTCCTCGCCGCCGCCGGCCGTCTGGTGCTGCCGCTGTCCGGGCCGGTCCACGAGCTCAATCCCGTCTTCGACCCGAAGATCCCGGGGTCGTGGCTGGTCGACCTGTCCGGGGTCGACACCAACCCGCTCCTCCCGTCGCCGTTCACCCCCGACGGCTCCCGGCCGACCGGGCCGGCCTGGTACTCGACGGCCAAGGTCGCCTACGCCATCGAGCTCGGCGCCAAGGTCCAGCCCACCGAGGGCTGGCTGCGCCACGAGTCCGGCCCCTACCTCGACCCCTGGCACAAGCACCTGCGCGCCGCGTACCTGGAGACGATGGCCGCCCTCGGCGTCCCGCTCAACGCCGACCCGCTCGCCTTCCTGGACGCCATGGCAAACCTGAAGGCCGGCGACCCGGCCGAACTCGCGGTCCTGACCGCGATCAAGCAGACCGCCAAGGGGGCCATCGGCAAGATGCGCGAACGCCCCCGCGGCCACGGCTACAAGCCCGGCGAGCGCTGGGCCGCCCTGGAACGCCCGACCTGGGACCCGCTGATGCGCGCCCTGGTCATCGACACCGCCACCGTCAACCTCCACCGCAAGCTCCGCCGCATGGCCGGCGACACCGGCCTCCACTGCTTCGCGGTCCTCTCCGACTGCGCCGTCTTCCCCTCACCCGGCCCCGGCGCCCTCGACATCCTCACCAAACCGGACGGCACCCTCACCACCTCGCTGCGCCTCGGCGTCAGCCCCGGCCTGGTGAAGTTCGAAGGCTCCCGGCCGATGACCGAGATCGCCGAGCTGCTCGCCGACGACGCGAACCCGGCCCGCCACATCAAGACCGGCGGCCAGGTGTCCGCCGACGAGTAGCCGCACCCCGGCCGCAGGTGCCCAGGCCGGACCCGCGCCACGCGGGCCCGGCCGGGGTACGCACCGCACGACCCATCAGCAGCGGGCCGCCGGAAACGGCGGCCCGGAACACAGGGGAGGAACTCATTGAGTACGAGCACACGGAGCACGACCCGCGCGCCGAGCAGCTCGCCGCCGCCTACTGGCACCAGACCAGGCCGGGATCGGTCACCTGGGTCCGCCTGAAGCCGGAGATCCGGGCCGAGCTGACCGAGCAGGCGGACACCTGGCTGCGCGCCGCGCAGGCCGCGGGCATCGTGGCGCCGGCCGCCGCGCCGGGCGAGGACCACACCGCCCTGTGGCTGGACGACCAGGGCGGCATGTGGAACGACGTCCCGACCAGCGACGGCGGCGACCTGGCGCTGCCGTTGGTCCACGCCCGCGAGGAAGCCGTCTCCCGCCGCGACCTCGAAGAGCGCGGCCACCGCCTCACCCTCATCGGCTGGACCCGCTGAACCCCGGCCGCCCGGCGCCGGCCGCCGGGCGGCCCCCACCACCGCCACCACCACGGAAGGAGACCTACGTTGGGCGAGATCGACGAGGGCCTGGAGCGCGCCGAGCGCACCCGCCCGATCCCGCAGTCCGTCCAGGCCCGGATGCGGTTCCTGCTCAAGGGCGCCAAGGGCTCCACCAGGGCCCTGGCCGCCGAGCTGGGCGTCTCCCAGCGCACCGTGCAGCGCTGGCTCAAGGGCCAGGCCGCCCCGAAGCCCGCCGCGGCGAAGAAGGTCGAGGAGCGGGTCCGCGCGAAGTGGCAGCCCAAGGTCAAGCAGCGCGTGCGCAACGCCGCCGAGACCAACGGCTTCATGCTCCACATCTCCGGCACCTTCGGCTACAGCTCGGCAGCCGGCTCCACCGACGACCCCCGCCCCCGCACCATCACCCACAAGATGCCCGGCTCTGTGGCCCGCCGCCTCTACGAGGCCCGCGACGCCGGAGCCGGCCAGGCCGAGCAGGAACGGATCCTCGCCGAAGGCCTGCGCGAGCACTACTTCAAGGACAACGGCCACCGCGCCCGCGGCCTCGACGTCGAGCTCAACGACATCGCGTGGATGGACCTGGAAGGCCTATAGCCACACCGCGGCGCCCTCCGCGTCGCCGAAAACGAAGTCCCGGCCGCCCCCAAGCGGCCGGGAATTTCTATGTGCGCGACCCCACACGCGAATTCACTGACGAAATTCGAAGAACAGAATGAGCGACCACATCGACCACGCCGACGATAACGGCTTGCCGTCCCTGCCGCTGCCCCGTCGTCCCGACCTGCTGATAATGCCCGCCGCCGCCGTCACCCTCCTGTTGCGTGCCATCGCCGCTGGCTGGACCGCCTGCCCCTGCGACGACACCGGCTGTCTCCAGACCACGGCGCTCTGCGCCGCCTCCTCACCGGCTACGCCGACGAGCTGGACCCCGAGTGTGGCTTTGTTCACGAGAACGGGTTCTGGCTCACTTTCCGTGGAGGGGTGACTGACCGTAGTCTCATGTGCTCGCGACACTGGCCGGTATGGCCAGCAGGGAGGGGCCGCATGAGCCAGTACTACGACATAGGCGACGAGACCCTGTGGAACCCATCGAACGGGGCCTCCCGGCTGTTCCTGGGCCAGGTGAGTCTCTACCAGGCGGAACTGGGTCTGCCGTCCGGTATCGGACCGATGCAGGCTGACGAGTGCCAGATCGACCCCGTCGCGTTCAAGGAGTTCGTCGACGCCCTGCTCGCGTGGCATCGGAGAACAACCCACGCAGTCATGGCTGCCCTGTCCGAGGGCTTCGTCGCCACGGTGCTGGTCCTGGCGGAAAGGGCAGGCATCGAGGTGAACTGGCAGCCATCAGGCTCTGCCGAGGGCGGCAGCCTCAAGGATCTCCAGGTGCCGGCTGCCCCGGTTTCCTCTGAGGCGACTTGGGTGGCTGCCCTTCAGTACAAGTCGCGCGAGCTGGGCCGATTCATGGCGGTCTGAGTCTGTCCGCCCTGCGACGTGCATGGACGCGATCAGAAGGTGACGTCCTATGAGTAGAGCAGGACGCGCTTGCGGAGGAGATGGAAGCCAGCTCGGCCGAACATCTGGCGCTTGAGCATCTTGATCCGGTTGACGTGCCCTTCGACGACGCCGGAGTTCCAGGGGAGGGTGAGGCCGGCGATCACGGCGTCCCGGTCGCGGTCGATGCCCGCGGCGAGGGTGTGGAGGCTGGGCAGGTCGTCCTGGCGGACGGCGTCGAGCCACTCCGGGAGTCGCTCGCCTTGGCGCTCGGTGAGCATGATGGCGAAGGACCGGACGTGCCGGGTGAGTGCGTCGAGTCCGGGGCAGTGGGCCAGGACGGTCTTGAGCTGGAGCTGCTCGGCCTCCGACAACGCGGTGGGCCGCCGAAGGATCCAGCCGGCGACGGTGCGGGGCGACGGCGGCTGCGCGGTCACGGGCTGGGGAGAGGTCCGCTTTTGACGCAGGTAGGCGCGGACGCGCTGGTAGCTGCCCTTGTAACCCAGCGGGACGATCTCCTCCCAGAGCTTCCAGGCGTTGGTGCAGCCCTCAGAAGCCGTTGTCTTTCCGATAGTGACGGGTGCGTTTCCGCTGGTCAGGCATAGTGCCGGTGCCTCGGTGGCAGAGACGGGGTGTCGTGTCGTCTC
>NZ_JBEXYD010000086.1:0-26026 GCF_040630735.1 Kitasatospora sp. NPDC005748 | reverse complement strand
ACCAGCGCGTTCAGCAGCGCGTTGATCCCCATGATCAGGTGGTAGGCCATGACCGGGTCGTCGGCGATCCGGAACGCCGGGGAGATCAGCAGCGGATAGCCGCCCGGGATCACCACGCCGACCGGCATCTCGGTGGTCGGCCGGCCGGCCAGCACGCGGGCGAGGACCAGGTAGGAGTCCTCGTCAGGGTGCACCGAGGGGTAGCTCAGGTGCCGGACGAGCACCAGGCGGAAGAGGACCTCGACCGCGTATCCGGCCACCAGGACCACCGGCCAGAACCAGCGCCGGCCGCGGGCCACCTCGAACCGCAGCGCCACCAGGCCCAACAGGCCTGACAGGCCGTCGGCGGGACGGGCGGGCCCGGTGGTCTCCGTGGCACCGGCCCGGCCCACGTCGGGGACGGCGGGCCGCGGCAGGGTCTGCGGCTGCGTGGAGCGTTGTGTCATGCAGCTACATATATAGGCTACCGACATATAATGTCCAGAAGAGCAACCCGCCGCGGCGGCGGACCCCGGAGCACCGCACGCCGACGGGGCGTTCGGGTGCGCACCGAGGCTCCGGGCGCTCCGGCACGAGTCCGCGGAGCGCCCGAAAGACACCAGGAAGAACGAAACGGAGCCGCACTCCGGTTCAGCGCCCGCCCTTCGCAAGACGGCGGCGAGGACACCCCACCGGGGTGACGCCCACCGCCGTCGTGGCCGGGACACCCGGACCCCGGCGACGGGCAGACCCCCCGCCAGCCCTTGGTGGCCACGCAGGCGGTCTCGGTGGCGAAACCCCAAGCCGGGGCGGCGTCCCACGGGATGTCCAGCTCGTCGTCTGTGGCATAGACGCAGCCGGCGCCGCGGGTGAAGGCCGTGTCCAGGGTGGCGCGCATGGCGGTCGCGTCCGGGGCAGGGAAGTTACGTGGACGCCTCCAGTCCCTTCGACGGCCGGAGCCGGACCGACGGTGGGCACGGCCGGGCGGCGTGCGGAGGGACCGGAGCCGCCGCCGACCTGCGGGTCCCGCCGTTCCCCGACCCCCCGCGACGCCGAGTCGATCATGGTTGAATGCTCTGCGTTGCGGCACTCGGGGGGCTTGTGCCGCGCACCCGCGCACTCCTCTCGGCGATGTGACACGGGTCACTTCGGCCCCGTGTCACGAACGGGAGGGCAGCTCGCGTCTGGTGGTTGTCCGCACGGCGGGAACGACCGACACGAAGGCGACGATGACGATGACGAACACGACAGCAACACGGCAGCACGAGGTCCTGGTCCTGGGAGCCGGCTACGCCGGACTCTCCGCGGCGATCCAGCTCGCGGCCCGCACCCGCAAGCGCGCGGATCTGCGGGTGACGCTGGTCAACCCCGACGAGCACTTCACCGAGCGGCTCCGGCTGCACATGACCGCCACCGGCCAGCAGACGGCCGCGATGAGCATCCCGGAGCTGCTGGACGGCACCGGTGCGACCTTCGTCCGTGGCTGGGTCACCGCCGTGGACGCCGGGGCGAAGACCGTCCGGATCGACGACGACCGGGTCCTGCGCTACGACACCCTGGTCTACGGCCTGGGCAGCGTCGCCGACACCGACGCCGTCCCCGGCGTGGACGACCACGCCCACACCCTCGACAGCCCGCAGGACGCCGCGCTCCTCGCCGACCGGCTGGCCCGGCTCGGCGGCGGGACCGTCGTGGTCGGCGGCAGCGGACTCACCGGCGTGGAGGCCGCGGCGGAGATCGCCGAGCGGTACCCGGAGCTCCGGGTGGAGCTGCTGGGCCGTCAGGAGCCGGGCGCGACCATGCACCCGAAGGCCAAGGCCCACCTGGACGCGGCGCTCGCCCGGCTCGGTGTGCGGGTGCGCGGCGGCGTCGAGGTGGTGAAGGTCCTGCCGGACGGCGTCGAACTCGCGGACGGCACCGTCCTCCCCGCGGACGCGGTGCTGTGGACCAGCGGCACCCGCGTCTCCCCGCTGGCCGCCGCCGCCGGCCTGACCGTCGACGAGCGCGGCCGCGTGGTCACCGACCCGGCCCTGCGCTCGGTCTCCCACCCGGACGTCTACGCCGTGGGCGACGCGGCGGCGGTCCGCCAGGGCTACGGCGTGATGCACGGGACCTGCCAGAGCGGCATGCCCACCGGCGTGCACGCGGCCCTCTCGATCCTGCGGGTCCTGGCCGGCAAGGAGCCCAAGCCCTTCCGCTTCGGCTACTACCACACACCCGTCAGCCTGGGCCGGCACGACGCCGTCGTCCAGTTCACCCACCCCGACGACACCCCGCGCCGGCTCGTGCTGACCGGCAAGCGGGCCGCGAAGTACAAGGAGACGGTCAGCGCCGCGCCATGGCCGACCTTCGCCCGCATGAAGAAGATGCCCGCCTCGGGCGCGTTCTGGCCGCACGGCGGCCGCTACACCAGGATCCGGAGCGCCAAGTGACCCAGCCGCGACAGGACGACGCCGACCAGCTCGTCTTCCAGCAGTACCGCACCCTGCTCTTCTCCGTCGCCTACCGCCTCCTCGGCACCGCCGCCGATGCCGAGGACGTGGTCCAGGACGCCTGGCTCAAGTGGTCGGCGGCCGACCGCTCCCAGGTCGCCGACCCCAAGGCCTACCTGGCCCGGATCGTCTCCAACCTGGCGATGGAGCGGCTCCGGTCGACCCGCCACCAGCGCGAGACCTACGTCGGCCCGTGGCTCCCCGAGCCGATCCTCACCCTCCCGGACACCGCCGAGGACATCGCCGCGGCCGACTCGGTCTCGATGGCCCTGCTGGTCGTCCTGGAGACGCTGAGCCCGCTGGAGCGCGCGGTGTTCGTCCTGAAGGAGGTCTTCGCCTTCAGCTACGCGGAGATCGCCGAGGCGGTTGAGCGCTCGGAGCCGGCCGTGCGCCAGGCCGGGCACCGCGCCCGCGAGCACGTCCAGGCCCGCCGGCCCCGCTTCACCGCGGACGCCGCCCACCGACGGGACGTCACCGAGCGGTTCTTCGCGGCGACGTCGGGCGGTGACATCAACACCCTCATGGAGCTGCTCTCCCCGGACGTGACGCTGTGGACCGACGGCGGCGGCAAGGTCCGCCAGGCCCTCAAGCCGGTCGTCGGCCTGGAGACGGTGGCCCGCTGGTTCGCCGCGCTCGGCAGCGTGACCTACCAGGGCATCGAGCCCGGGCAGATGCGGGCGGAGCTCACCTCGATCAACGGCGGCCCGGGCCTGGTCTTCCGCGGCCCGGACCGCGTGGTCGCCACGCTGACCTTCGAGTTCGACCCCGAAGGGCGCATCTCGACGATCCACAACGTGGCCAACCCGGACAAGCTCCGCGCCGTCGGCGACGGCACCCGCCACGACCTGCGCTGAGCCGCCGTGGGTCGCCGGCGCTCTCCGGGCCCCGCGCGCCCGGTCTGCGACCTCACTGTCACGGGAGCGGTACCGGGCACGGGCCGGGCGGGTGCGCGAGCGGCCGCCGGGACGGTGCCCACGTCGTGGACGCCGCCCCTGACGGCCGACGAGGCCGCGGACTACCAGCCGCCGGAGGTGGTGTGGAAGCCGCCGGAGGTGGTGGCCGTGTCGGCGGCGCGGGTCGACGGGAGGTCGGAGCCGGAGGTGCTGATCCGGGCGCCGCCCCGGCCCGGGGCCTGCTGGCGGCCGGCCGACTCGGTACCGGCCCACCGGGGCGCGGGGGCGGACGCGGGGGCCGCCGGGGGGCGCGGGTCCTCCCGGTCGATCCGCAGGACGAGGCTGCGGCCGCCGGGATAGCCGCTCCGGTCGCGGTCGGTGCACCGGACCACCTGGCTGTGGGTGCCGCCACGCTCCTCCCAACGGCCCACGACGGCGCGGATGCTGGGCCCCCAGACGCCGTCGTGCTCGTGCTCGACGGCGAGCTCCCAGTCCGCGGCATCGATCAGCTCGCTGGCACCGACGACGCCCGGCACCACGACGGTGCCGCCGCCCCGGACGGTCGCCACGGCCCGTTGCGGCCGGTCGGCCTGCACGCCGGTCACCGTGATCCGGTGGGCGCCTCGGTACTTCGGCATCTGTCACTCCCGCGGGCTGGTTCGACTGTTCCGTACTCCTCCTCCCTTGAACGGCCCGCGACCGGGCCAGGGTTCGCCGCCGGGCCGATGCCGGGCCGGTTCCCGGCGCGGGGCACGGGTGAGGAGCAGGGAGCGGGCCGGGGAGAGGAGGCGCGGCCGGCGGAAGTGGGCTGCGCCGCAGCGGAGTTCCGTCGCCGCCGGTCGCCCCGACCGCGGCGACGCGCGTTCGTCGGGCTCCCACCGCACCGCGGTCCGGCCGGTCGGTGGGGGCAGGCCGGGCCCGCCCCCACCGGAGGCCGGGGTCAGTAGACCAGGATGTCCCAGTGGTTGCCCTCGTTGCAGTAGAGGTTGCCCGACGCGGCCTTCCACTGCGGGTAGCCGTCACCCCGGTAGCCGATGTAGGTGAAGGAGTTCTGGACGTAGGCGTCGATGCAGGAGTTGCGGGAGATGTCGACCTTGTAGCCGTTGTAGTGGCTGTACGTTCCGGAGGCGTGGCCCACCTCGGTGCCACCCGTGATGTTGATGGCGCAGCCGCTGGACTGCTTCAGGGTGATGATCGTGCTCACCGTGCCGGAGTTGATCTGCTCGAACGACGTGCAGGTGGAGTTGGACCGGGTGGTACAGCCGCCACTGGAACTCCACGTGATGCCGGCGTTCCTGAACTGACCGGCGGCGGTCGACTGCGAGACCTTGGTGCCACTGGCGCCGGCCGTGGGCGCCGTGACGGCGAGCCCGGCCAGGGCCAGGGCGATGACGGTGGCTGCGGTGCGGGGCTTCATCTGCGTCTCCCGGTGAGGGCGCTGAACCTCGGACCGGGCCAGGATGGCCCCGGCGCCCTCTATGCGAGTAGACCCCGTGCTGTGAATTTCCCGTGACGGCGGCGTGACCGGGTCGCCCCGAGCGCCGCCGCCGTGCCCGCCGACGTCCCCCGCCTCACCGCCCCGGCCGGATCACGCCTGGGCGAGCAGCGGGTCGTAGGCCGTGGAGCGCTGACGGCCCGCCATGAAGGCGAGGAAGTCCTTGATGAACGCGGCCCGCGTGTACGTCCCGTTCGAGTCGAGCAGTTCGCGGTGGAAGCCGGTGCGGAAGAGCGCGCGGTACTCGTCCGCGTCGATGCTCTGGTTGCCGTCGGCATCGGTCACGTCGAACAGCACCTCGGCGACCCGGATCAGGGCGGGGCCGGCGAGGGAGGGAACCGCCTCCGCGTACTCCTGCCGGCTGACCCGGCCGTCGCCGTCCGTGTCGAGCGTCGACTGGAGCTCACGCCACCAGGCGGCATAGGCGTCGTAGAGCCTGGTCTCCTCCGGCTCGTCCAGGTCGAGGCGGCCGGACAGCTCCCGTGCCATGGCCGCCAGGTCGGGCCAGTCCAGGTAGCCGTTCCCGGTCTGGTCCAGCACGGTGTCGAAGAACTCCTCCGCGCCGCGCCGCCCGGCACCCGCCCGTGTCGACCGCCCCGACGGCCTCCCGGCGCCGGGCCGCTCGGGCTCGTCCGGGAGCGGGGTGACCAGTCGCAGCAGGGCACCGAACCGCTTCATCCCGTCGCCCACGGCGGCCAGCGCCCTGGCCCGGGGGTCGTCGCTGTCGGGTGACAGCGAGATCAGGTCGAGAAGGTTGTCGGCGGTGACCCAGCCCTCCGGCAACAGGCGCGCCGAACCGAGGGCCAGGTAGGCGGCCTGGCTCAGGGCCTGGGCGCCGGGGACCTCGGTCAGTCCGGCCCGCCTGCGGAACGTCTCCGGCAGGGAGGCCACCGTGACCACCCCGATCGCCGGCCCGGCGAGGGCCCGGCCGGCCGCCCACAGCGTCGGCACGCCCTCCAGCAGGGGAGGCGCCGGAAGGTGGTCGAAGAGGTGGTACAGGATGGTTCGCAGCGCCTCGGTGTTCTCCAGCTCCTCCTCGACCACCCGGTCGTAGTACGGCCAGAAGTCCCGCAGGGAGGCGGGGAGCTGGCCGGAGGAGTCACCCAGCAGCGCCTGGAAGGCCAGGAACTGCGCGTACAGCTCCTCCATCGCGGCCTGGTCGAGCGGCCGCCCGCTCCAGCGGAACATGGTGACGGCGCTCTCGAACATCGTGGCGACCACCCACGCGCGGGCCGCCGGGTCCATCGCGTCGTAGGGCCGGTTCGCCGCGTCGGTGCCGCTCATCCGCGCGTGCATCCGGTTGAGCCGGGCCACCTCCCGGTCCCGGGCCGCCTCGTCCGCACCGGTCACGCGCTGCAGGCTGCGCAGGGTGTTGGTCATCCGGCGCCAGGGGTGGGTGAGGAAGGTGGAGCTGTCGACCAGGGCCGCACCGATCTGCGGGTGGGCGGCTTCCAGGACCGTCGCCCGGATCATGGCCACGGCCCAGCACGGGTCGTCGAAGAGGCGGTGGAACCGCGTGCCCGGGCCGAACAGCGGTCCGGGCCGCGCGGTGGACCCGGCTCCGGGAGTGGCTCCGGGTGTGGCAGTGGCCCCGGCTGTGGGGGTGGCTCCGCTTCCGGGGGCGGTGTGCTCGCCCTCCGGGTGATCGTCGGTCGTCCGGGTCACGATCCGGCCTCTCCATTCGTGTCGGCCGCCACCCCGCCGAAGCGGCGGTGGCGTCGCTGATAGGTGTTCAGGCACTCCAGGAAGTGCGTCGCCCGGAAGTCGGGCCAGAGCACCGGCGGGAAGATCCACTCGGCGTAGGCGACCTGCCAGAGCATGAAGTTCGAGATGCGCTGCTCCCCGGAGGTCCGGATGACCAGGTCCACGTCGGGGGTGTCGGGGAACGGCAGGTGGGCCGCGAAGCCCTCCTCGTCGAGGGTCTCGGCCGCCGCACCGCTGCGGATCAGCGAGCGCGCGGCCTCGACGATGTCCCGGCGCCCGCCGTGGTCGAACGCCACGGTCAGTGTCATGCCCCGGTTGCGGCTGGTGAGCGTCGTCAGGTCCGCGAAGTCGCGGGCCAGTGCGGCCGGGATCCGAGGATCCGCGCCGCCGAGGAAGCGGCAGCGGATCCCGCGCGCGTGCAACAGCGGAGCGTGCTTGCGCACGACCCGGCGCACCAGGTGCAGGAGGTAGTCGACCTCCTCGCCGGGGCGGCTCCAGTTCTCGGTGGAGAACGCGTACAGGCTGAGCCACCGGACGCCGGACGCCCGGGCCGCCTCGATGACGTCGATCACCGTCGCCTCGGCCGCGCGGTGACCGGAGGTGCGGGGCAGATCGCGCCGCGCCGCCCAGCGGCCGTTCCCGTCCATCACACAGGCGACATGACGTGGCACCGGGGCCGAGCGCTCCGCTGCGGCCGGCCGGGGCACGGCCGCTCCCCCGGGCGGCGCGAGACCTCCGAAGACCTGCTCCACCACCACTGCCGCCCCTCCGCTCGCCACCGACCCGCGATCTCCGCGAGGCCGTCATGAGCGTGCCGGGGCCCGGGCCGTACTGTCCGGCGATCGGGCGATCTTCACCCGATCCGGTGATGGCGGGGCCTCCCGCCACCGCCTGCGGCACCGGAGGCCGAAGGGCGGCCCGGGTGCTCAGAGGTCCAGACCGGCCTCCAGCTGCCGGGTCGGTCGCCCTCGGCCGCCCGGCGGCGTACGCCGGGCCGGCCCGGGACGGACCGGCGTGCGCCGGACTGCGAGGTGATGACCGGACGGGCCGTCAATTCGCCTGGATCGAGGCCGACGGCGTCCCGTTGGGCGAACCGGCGGAGCCGGCGTACTTCCAGCCGGTGATGACGGTCGCACCGGTGGACCCGGGCGGCGCGGACCGCGAGGCGGCGCGGACCGCGAAGCGGTGCGGTGGACGACGACGACGGCGCGCGCCGGCGCCCGGGCCGGGCCGTCGACAGCCCGCGCGGCCGTCACCCCGTCAGGATTGCGGCCAGTCGGGCCGATTCCGCCCGGACGCGAGCCGGCGCCCCCGCGGCGCTCAGGGCGTCGAGGGCCGGGAGCGCGTCACGGATGCCCTCGGCCACCGCGCACTCGGCGGCGAGTACCAGCGCGTCGGCCAGTCCTCGCCGGCCGGGCTCGGTGGCGAGCTCGGTGATCACGGCCGTGAGCACGGCCCAGGTCGTCCGGCCCGCACCGGTGCGGGCGGCCTCGGCCAGGACGGGCAGCACCCGGTTCGGCTTGGCCGCGGACAGCCTCCAGAGTGCCGCGATCCATCCGCCCAGCAGATCCGGCCGGAGCCGGCCCTGGGCGCCCGCCGCCAGCAGGAAGTCCAGCGCGGCGGTGCGGTTGTCCGCCCGGGACGCGGTCAGCCCGTAGGCGAGCAGGAGGTGGCACACCGGTCCGAACTCGCCCGGCACCTCCGCGAGCCGGGGCAGCAGGGGGTTCGGCTCCCGGGGACCGGGCGCGTCCACCCGGAACACCGCGCCCGGGACGCCGTGTGCCGCGACGGTCTCCGGGTGCCACGGCGCCACCCAGGCGAACTGGACGAGCTCGATGGCCGGCGTCGACGGCACGTCCACGAACCGGGCGTACTCGGTGGGGTCGGGGACGGCGTGGAGGAGGCCGGTGACGCCTTCGGGTGCCGGCGCGGCCTCGGGGGCACACGGGGCGATGCGCACGACCGGAGCAGGGCCCCGGCCGACGCCGTCGAGCCGCTCGGGCATGTTCGCGGTCTGGGTGTGGAACCGCCGGGGTACGGGCGGCGCGACGTCCGGCGGCAGTTCACAGCCGAGCCCGGCGGCCGCGGCGCGGACGGCCGGCAGCGCGGGCGGGGCCACCCGGAGCAACGCCTGGGCCAGGTCGGCGGGTGAGGGGCGGGCACCGGCGGTCCGGTACGCGGCGAGCCGGTCGAGCAGCACGGCCGGGTCGATCGTGCCGTCGCCGGCCGTGGGCGTGGCGAGCAGCAGCGGCACCGGCGCCTCCACGGCCGAGCACGCCGCTTCGTGCACGCGCACCGCGGTGACCACACCGAGGGTGCGCATGAAGGCGGGCATCCCCAGCAGCACGGCCAGGCTCGCCCGGGGCGCCTGCGCCTGGCCGGTCAGGGCGTCGAGCAGGACGCCGAGCGCTCCGCCGACTTCACGGATGAACGGGAACCGGCCCGGGTTCGCGGCGCGCCGTGCGGCGAGCGGGGCCAGCGCGGCCCGGAGCGCGGCGGCGTCACGGTGGTGCTCCGCCACCAGGGCGGCGAGCACCACCTCGAACTCACCCGGGTCGGGCACCCGGTCGGCCATCAGGGCGCTCAGCCGCTCGGCGGTGTCGAGCGGCCCCGCGGGTGCGGCGGGCAGTTCGGCGCACGCCACGCGTACCGCCGCGACCGGCGCGCCCGACTGCGGCTCCGCGGGCGGGGCGGGGATCTCCAGCAGGCGGTGGGCTTCGGGCCGCAGGGCGGGTCCGAGATCGGCGGCCGCGGCGCGAACGGCCTCGGCGACGGCGGGTGCGGCGTGCGACAGGTGACGGGCGACGAGACGCAGCGCCTGCTCCTGGACCGCGGCGAGCGGATGGGTGAAAGCCACGGCGACGGCGGGCAGCAGGCCGTCGGCCCCGGCCGGGTCGCGGCGCAGCGCGGCGTCGACCCGGCCCAGTTGGACGGTGGCGAGGCCCTTCTCCGGGCGGGCCAGGACGGCGCCCGTGAGTTCGACGAACAGCTCGGCCGGCAGCCGCTCCGCCACGGAGAGCAGCGCCGCCTGGGCGGCCTTGGCGGCGCCCGGCGCACCGTCGGCGGCCAGCCGGACGTGGTCCCCGGCCCGGGTGAGGATCTCGTCGGCGTCGAGGGCCAGCACCGCGTACAGCCGCAAGAATCCGCGCAGGTTGCCGGGCCGGTCGCCGCGCAGCAGTCGGCCCAGGCAGAGGTCGATCAGTTCGGCGCGGTCGAGCAGTCCCTCGGCCGCCACGACGGCGAGCGACTCGGCCCAGCCGCAGGTCGACAGCGTATCGGTGAACTCGGCCCCGGCGTCCGGGACTTCGAACACCCGACGGGTGAACTCGGCGAGCCGGGGCTGCGCCCGCAGCCAGGAGAGCAGCGAGTGGTGGTGCGGCACCGGTTCGCGCAGGCCCTGGTCGGCGAGCCACTCGCCGATCTCCCGGTGGTGGGAGCCAATCCGGCGGCCCTCGCGGAGCCACCCGATCACGTAGCCGTCGGTGGTGGGGGGTTCGGCGCCGGACCGGAGGGCGAGGCCCTGGGTGATCCGCCACCGGGCGGCGTCGCCCCGTGCGGGCAGCCATGCGGCGAGCCGGCCCGCGAGTTCGCGGTGGAACGCCGCGTCCCGGTGCGGCGCGAGCAGGGTCAGCAGGACGGTGTGGTGGTCGGGGCTGCTGGAGCCGCCGCCCGGCCGCGGCCAGGTGACGTCGAGGAGGCGGCGGGAGGTGAGCCACTCCAACGCCTCGGCCGGGGTGGCGGCAGCGAGGATCCCGGCCAACTGCAGTGCGGCGAGCTGGTCGTACGCGGTGGAGTACCGGCCCCGGTCGCCCGACGAGAGTTCGCGCACCAGCTCGGTGCGGAGCTTGCGCAACGGGGTCCGCAGATGGCGCAGCTCACCGGCGGGCACCGGCCGGAGCCGGTCGATCACCCCCTGCGGGATCCGCGCGGCGATGAGCGCGCGCGTCTCCTCCCAGCTGATCGACTCGCTCGTACGGTCGGTCACGACGTCCCCCATCCGGTCCGGCTGATGATCGTCAACCTAACCCGGCACACCGACAACACCGCAGGCGCGACGGCCACCGGCCCCGGCGGCCACCCCCTCGTCGAGCAGCACCCCCACCCCGGCGCACCGTTCGCCCGGACGGCTGCGGGGCGCCCCCGGGTGACACGGCCCGTCCCGGCCACTCCGACGACCGGGCTCGTCCGAACCGGCGGGGGCACGACTCGGTCCACCACCGCCCGTTCCGTACCGGAAGGTGGGAGCCGGTCGGACCGTCGATCCGCCCGCACCGGGCCTGTCAGTGCCCCGGAGTAGGTTGCGACGCATGAGCCCAGTGAACTCCGAGGCTGCCCGTCAGCCGGCCGGCACCCGTCCCCGTTGTCCCGCCGTCGGCCCGGGGCGCGGCGCCGAGGGGCACCGGCGCGACGCCCGCGCCACCGTCGAGGTCCTTCCGCTGTGGGCCGCCCCCTGGTCCCGCACCGCGCGGGCCCCGGTGGCGGGGTGACGCTCCCTCGCCCGCGGCACGGCCGTTCAGCTGTGGTTGACGATGACGAAGATGCCCCAGGCGATCGCGGCGAGCACGGTGGCGAAGCAGAGTACGGCCACGGCGTAGCCGACCGGTCCGACGGCGGCCGGGGGCCCGGTCACGGCAGACCGCCCGGCGGGGCGGGCCGACGGGTTGAGGGCGCGCAGGCCGAGGGCGAACAGCGCCGGCAGGCCGGCTCCGGCGACGAGGCCCACCACGACGATCCCCCACAGGGCGTCGAGGTTGATCCAGGAGTTCACGAGGCCGCCTCGCCGGCGTCCGGGGCCGGGACCAGCGAACCGGTCCAGGCCTCGTTGACGTTCTCCGGCGTCACCGCCACGGTCGGCCGGCGGGAGGCCGCGAAGAAGGCGATCGAGGCCAGGACCAGCACGATGAAGATCACTACGACGCCGATGGTCCCGCCGATCCCGTGGGCGGCCCAGTAGGTCGCGGCGCCGACCGTCGCGGACGCCGGCAGGGTGAGCAGCCAGGCCACCGCCATGCGGCGGGCGGTGTTCCAGCGCACCACGGCGCCCTTGCGGCCGACCCCGGCGCCCAGGATCGACCCGGTGGCCACGTGGGTGGTGGACAGCGAGTAGCCGAAGTCGGTGGAGGAGAGGATCACCGCCGCCGAGGCCGACTCGGCGGCCATGCCCTGCGGCGACTCGATCTCGATGAGTCCCTTGCCGAGCATCCGGATGACCCGCCAGCCGCCGAGGTAGGTGCCCAGGGCGATGGCCATCGCGCAGGAGGTGATCACCCAGGTCGGGGAGGTGGCGCCGGCCCGGAGGGTGCCGTTGGCGATCAGGGCCAGGGTGATGACGCCCATGGTCTTCTGCGCGTCGTTGGTGCCGTGGGCGAGCGAGACCATCGAGGCCGAACCGATCTGGCCGATCCGGAAGCCGTGGTCGCGCGGGCCGTGGGAGACGTCGCGGGTGAGCCGGTAGACGAGGTGGGTGCCGACCACCGCGACCGTCCCGGCGATGAACGGCGACAGGGTGGCGGGCACGATCACCTTGGAGACCAGCCCCTGCCACTTGACGGCCGAGACCCCGGCCGCCGCCATCGTCGCCCCGACCACGCCGCCGATGAGCGCGTGCGAGGAGCTGGAGGGGATGCCGAGGTACCAGGTGGTCAGGTTCCACAGGATGCTGCCGGCCAGTCCCGCGAAGACCACCACCAGGGTCACGTCGGCGCTGTCGACCAGACCGCTCGCGATGGTCGCCGCGACGGCGGTCGACAGGAACGCGCCGACCAGGTTCAGCGCCGCCGAGAGGGCGACCGCCACGCGCGGGCGTAGGGCGCCGGTGACGATCGAGGTCGCCATGGCGTTGCCGGTGTCGTGGAATCCGTTGGTGAAGTCGAAACCCAGCGCGGTGGTGACCACCAGGGCCAGGACCGCGTCGTTGCCCGTCACGGAGCCGAACCTAGCTTCCGACCCGGACGGACCGGCCGTGGACGAGCCCGGCGCGCCGGGGTTTTCGACCGGACGGGGCCCGGCGGCACGCCGTCGCCGGGCCACCGGGCGCGAAGCACGGCCGGGCCGGCGTCGCCCTCCTCGGGTGATCACCCCACGGGGCTGTCGGTTGCCGCGGGCCCGCTCCTCCGGCGGTCCTGCCCGTCGGTGCGGACACGGCCTCGCCGTGGCCCCGCTGCCCCTCCCCGAGGAGCACGCCGACGGCGCCCCGCCGGGGCAGCGCCTGGCTACGGCGTTGCCCGCGGGCGGCCGGCCCGTGGCGCCAGGGGCGGTACCGAGGCACGGCCGCCCCGGCCACCGCGGCTCAGGCCGGGCGGACCGCGCCCATGTACGGCATCACGCTGATCGGGAGGACCTCGACGTTCTTCCCCTTGCGCGGAGCGTGGATCATCTTGCCGTCGCCGATGTAGAGGCCCACGTGGTGGATGTCGTCGTAGAAGAAGACCAGGTCACCGGGCTGGAGGTCGCCCCGGGCGACGTGCGGGCCGGACTTCCACTGGTCCTGGGATATCCGGGGGAGCTTGACGCCGGCCGCGCGGTAGGCGGCGCCGGTGAGGCCTGAGCAGTCGAAGGAGTTCGGTCCCGTGGAGCTCCACTCGTAGGGCTTGCCGAGCTGGGCGGTGGCGAACTTGACGACGTCGGCGGCCCGGCCGCCCGCGCTCGCCGGAGCGGGTCCGGCGGCGGCTCCGGCAGGGGCTTCGGCAGCGGCTCCGGCAGGGGCGGCTCCCGCCGGGGTGGCTCCGGCGGCCGGGCGCGTCGCGGGTGCCGTGGCGGAGCCCTGCGCGGGCCGCTCGGCAGCGCGCGCGGCGCGGTCGGCCGCAGCGGCCTGCTGGGCGGCGGCCTTGGCCTTCTCGGCGCTCTCCTGAGCGTTGATCCTGGCCCGGTCCTCGGCGCTGAGCTTGTTGAGCAGGGCCTCGGCCTCGGCGAGCTTGGCCTGGATCTGCTTCTTCTCCTCGCCCAGCGACGCGCCCGCGGCGTCGAGTTGGGCGAGCATCGCGGTGGCCTCGGCGCGGTCCTGGTCGAGCTTGCGCTGCGCGTCGCGGGCCTGCTTCAGCAACGCGGCCTGGCTGTCGGCGACCTGGTTCTGCACGGCCGCGCGCGCCAGGTAGCCGGCCGGGTCGGAGTCGAGCATCAGCTGGACGCCCGGGCCGATGCCGTTGCTGCGGTACTGCTCACCGGCCACCGCGCCGAGCGAGGTGCGCAGTTCGTTGAGCGAGTCCTGGCCGCGGGCGACCTTGTCCTGGATGCGGTTGGCGTCGGCCTGGAGCGACTGCCGCTTCTCCTGGAACCCGTTGTAACGCTCGATGGCCTGCTCGGCCTCCCCGTTGAGCCTGTCCACCTGCTCCTTGACGGAGGCCAGGGTGGGCGCCGGCTCGGCGTGCGCCGTCCCGGCGGCGAGCACCGCGCCGCCGGCCACGGCCGTGGTGAGGACAGCGAGGCGGGCCCGGCTCGGACGGCTGGGTTTGCGGTGATTTCCCATGGCGGCGGGCTCCTTCGGGGGACGGAACGTCGAGAACGGTGCTCCACGGCCGTTCCCTCTACAGCACTTGGAACGAGGGGTTCCGCCACTTCGGTTCGATGGATGCCGTCGTTCTGCTCCGTCGGCCTGGGCTGCCCGACCGTCCACGGAGCCACGGCCGGTCGCTGTTCGGAGGACCGGAGCGTCGCCGACCGTCGTCCAGAGCGACCGTAGGGCGCGGCCCGTTCGGGCCGCCGTCGCCGTGAGTGTCGACCCCCGCCGTGAGGGTCGACCCCCGCCGTGAAGGTCGGCCGGCTCCGCGGAGGTCAGCCGAGCCAGACGATGTCGATGACGTGCAGGCGCCCGGCCGGGCGGTTCACCAGGTAGACGAGGCTGAGCTGGCCGACGGAGGCGCAGCGGACGTCTTCGCCTTCGAGGTCGGTGGCGTCCCACTGCGGCCACCCGCAGGGGGTTCGGGAGGCGATGTCCAGCAGGTCGCGGACCGTCCGCTGGGCGTGTGGGGGGAGGTCGACGAAGGTCTTGGCCGCCTGCGGGGACAGTCGGGCCGGCCAGACGCGGTCGCTCACCGGTCCGTCCCGGTGAGTTCGGCGAGGTCGATCCCGTCCTCGTCGTCCGGGCCGGTGGCGACGAACGCGTCGACCACCGGTGCGCTGTCCAGACGGACCCGCCAGGTCCGGACCATGTGGTGCAGCGGGGAGAGGTCGTAGGTCTGACGCGAGTCGTCGAGCGCCTTGGCCCAGTCCCGTTCGAACGCCGGCAGCCACCTGGCTGCCCGCTCGGGCGGCTCGGCGTGGATGCGGGCGAGCAGTCGGGCGGCGGCACGCGGCGCCGGAGCCGCCGGCGCGGCGGGAAGGTGGTCGGGCTGGGCGCTCAAAGGGTCCTCCACTTCGCTGCCGGTCACGGTACGGCAATCGGTGCGGCCGGCGGCGGGACCTCAGCCGGATCTCCCCCGACGTTGGCCGATTCGAGTGCGCCGACAGCCGACGGTCGGGGCCGGCCGCACCGGTGGGTCGGCGGCCATCGGGCAGGCGCTGGCGCACGTCGAGGAGGGCTGCGGACCTGGCTCGATCAGACCCCGCTGCGGTTCGGTGAGTTGGCTGCCCGTCACATCCGACAGACCTTCGGGTCCTGCCCCGGATACAGGGGCAGGACCCGGCGGACCGATCACCGCGTCACCCAGGCCCTGGGGCCGGAGCGCCTGGTACCAGGGCACTGTTCCGCCGTCGTCGAAGAATCCGCCGGTCGGTCCGTCGTCGGGCAGGGTCGCGAGGTGGATCGCGATCGCCGCGCCCTGCTGGGGCGTGCGGACGCCCCGGAAGCCGTTGAGATCGGTGGCGGTGAAGCCGGGACAGCCCGAGTTGATCAGGATGCCGGTGTCGCTCAGTTCCCTGGCGTACTGGACGGTGACGGCGTTGAGGAAGGTCTTGGACGCCAAGTACGCGGCGGGGACCGGGCCCATGTCGATGCCGGGCGTGGTCTGCGGGGTGAGCGAGCCGACGCTGCTGGACATGTTCACGAGGATCGGTGCCCCTCGTGGGTGCCGAGGTCGGCTCCGCCACCCGGGGGGGGCCGGGCGACTTCTCCCCCGGAGCTACCAGGCCCCCCGCCCCGCGCGGACGGGCCGAACGGGCGGTTCACCGCGCGGACCGGGCGCCGGGAGCGTCAACAGGCCCGACGGCGCACCGCGCCGGGCCGGGCATCTCCCGGCCCGTCCGGGCTCCCCGGCCGGCGTCCCGGCCGCCCCCGGGTACGGCTCAGAGCCCGATCGGGCCGGGGCAGGACCGGAACCGGCCCTCCGGTACGGGAACAACCCACTCCTCGCCTCGCCGGCCGACAGTTTCCGAACCTGCGCGCGATTCCCGCTCCGCCCCGGGAACGGGCACGTCAACCCGCCCCCGCCCGCCGGCCGTGGCGGCCGACGGAGCCGTTACGGCACCACGCGCCCAGGCGGACCCACCGGACCCGGCCCGGGGTCGGGACCGTTCGGCGAGCCGTCGACCGGCCCCATGGGGGTTCACGGCCGGAAGATACGTGGTCGTCCCCCATGAACCGGATGTCCCCGCGCCGCCAGGATCAGCGATGCGCTCGGAGGCCGACCGGCTCCGGCAGGGCTCCACGGACGAAGGAAGAACGATGGCAGAGGGGCAGACGGCGGGTCAGGGCTCGGCGGATCCGTACGCCACGTTCTACCCCGACCTGATCGGGGCGGTGCTGCGCCGTCAGGGCGCGCGGGGCTGGACCGTCACTCCCGGGGACTTCTGGTGCCACGTTCGGCCGGACGACGCCGGCCTCGGCCGCCGGCAGGGCTGGAAGCTGCACGTGTCCGCCACCCCGCTCTCCGCCCCGACGGTGCTGACCCGGGCCGCCGAAGTGCTCGTCGCCGCCCGGGCCCCGTTCAAGTGCGCCGGTACACCCGGCCGGCTGACGGAACTCGTCTCCGCCCGCTACGACCGGGGCGGCGGCGGGAAGTTCATCACCGTCTACCCGGACGACGACGACCACTTCCGCCGGCTCGCCGAGGAACTGCACCGGGCCACCGCGCACCTGCCGGGGCCGGGCATCCTCTCCGACCGCCGGTACCGGCCGGACAGCCCGGTCCACTACCGCTACGGGGCCTTCCGTGGCTCCCCCCGGCTCACCAACGACGGTTCGGTCGAACCCATGCTGCAGGCGCCGGACGGGACCTTCGTCCGCGACCGGCGCACGGCCGGGTTCACCCCGCCCGCCTGGGCCGCCTCGCCGCTCCCGCTCCCCGACACTCCCCCGGCCGCCGCCGGGACGAGCGTGCTGCTGAACAACCGCTACGTCGTGCACAAGGCGATCCGGCACGCCTACAAGGGCGGCGTCTTCCTCGCCACCGACCGGCGGACCGGCCTGGAGGTCGTCGTCAAGGAGGCCCGCCGGCACGTCGGGGCCGTCCTCGAAGGCACCGACGCCGGCGACCTGCTCGACCACGAGGCCGCCATGCACGCCCTGCTCGCACCGCTCGGCCGATGTCCGCAGGTCGTGGAGGTCTTCGGCCAGGGCGGCAACCGGTACCTCGTGGAGGAGCTCGTCGCCGGGCGCACCCTGCGCGCCTGGGTGTCCGAGCGGCTGCGCCCCGACCGGGCCCAGGTGCTCGACCTGGCCGGACAACTGCTGGACGTCGTCGCGGCCGTCCACGAACTCGGCCTGGTCCTGCGGGACTTCAACCCCAACAACCTGATGGTCACCCCGGACGGCGAGGTCCGCCTGATCGACCTGGAGTCCCTCGCCCGCCCCGGGGACCACGTCCTGCGCCTGCACACCCCGGGCTTCGGCGCGCCCGAGGTGGTCGACGGCGCACCGAGCGGCCCCGCCCCCGCGCCGGAGTCCGACCTCTACAGCCTCGGCGCCGTGCTGTTCCACCTGCTGACCGGTACCGACCCGGCGCTGGCCCCGGACCGCGGGGCGGCCCGCGGCCGGGACGAACGGACCGCCGCCCTGCTCGCCACCGCGCTCGCCGACCGCCCGGACCTCACCGACCTCCGCCCGCTCGTCCTCGGGCTCATGGCCGAGGACCGGAACCAGCGGTGGACCCTGGCGAAGGCCCGCGCGGCGCTCGCCGCGCTGCCCGCCGCCACCGCGGCCGCCCCGGGGAGCGGCGCCGTCCTGGACGACCGGACCGCGCGACGGCTACTCGCCGACGGGCTGACCCATCTGATGGACACCATGACCCCGCAGGACCCGGTACGGCTCTGGCCCGCCGGCCCCTCCGGCGAGGGGACCGATCCGCTGAACGTGCAGCACGGTGCCGCCGGCGTCCTGTCCGTCCTCACCGCGGCCGCCGCCCACCGCGCCGACCCGCGGCTGCGGGCCAGCGTCGCCGAGGCGGCGCAGTGGATCGCCGCCCGGGCCGGGACCGGCGGACAGCTGCTGCCCGGACTGCACTTCGGCCGCTCCGGCACCGCCTGGGCGCTGCTGGACGCGGCCCGGCTGCTCGGCGACGACGGCCTCGCCGCACACGCCGCCCAGCTGGCCCGCGCCGTCCCGCTGCGGTGGCCCAACCCCGACGTCTGCCACGGCGTGGCCGGCGCCGGCCTGGCCCAGCTCCACTTCTGGCGGACCACCGGCGACAAGGAGTTCCGCCGACGCGCGGTGACCGCCGCCGAACACCTGCTGACCACCGCCGCGCAGGGCCGCTCCGGTGTGGTGTGGCCCGTCCCGGCCGACTTCGACTCCGAACTCGCGGGCATCACCCACCTCGGCTTCGCCCACGGCGTCGCCGGCGTCGCGACCTTCCTGCTCCTCGCCGGACTCGCCGCCGAACGGGAGGACTTCGTCCACGCCGCCCGGGTCGCCGCCGAGACGCTGCTCGCCACCGCACGGGTCCGTGACGGCGCCGCCGCCTGGCCGGTCGAGGACCGCGGCGCCGACGCCCCCGCCCACGCGCCCCACTGGTGCAGCGGCGCCTCCGGCATCGGCACCTTCCTGATCCGCCTCTGGCAGGCCACCGGGGACCCGCGCTACCGCGAGACGGCCGAACAGGCCGCGGCCGAGGTGTACCGCTGGCGGTGGCAGAGCTCACCGGCCGCCTGCCACGGCCTCGCGGGCAACGCCGAGTTCCTCCTCGACCTCGCCGACGCCCTCGACGACCCCCTCCACCGGCGCCGCGCCGAGGAACTCCTCGCCTGCGCCCACGCACGCCACGTCGTCCACGACGGGCTGCTCCTGATCCCCGACGACACCCTGACCAGGGTGGGCGTCGGCTACAACACCGGACTCGGCGGGCCCCTCGGCCTGCTGGTACGGCTCCACCACGGCGGACCGCGCCTCTGGCTCCCCGCCCCCGACCCGGCCGAAAGGAGGTGACCACCATGACCGAGGACGTCAACGCCCTGCAGCTGCTCGACAGCGAGGAGCAGACCACCACCGGCTACATGTGCTTCCCGTTCAGCATCTTCCAGTGCGGCAACTGGAGCATCAACGACATGTGACCACTCCCCCTCCACAGAAGGAGAACACCATGACCGAGGACGTCAACGCCCTGCAGCTGCTCGACAGCGAGGAGCAGACCGGCAGCGGCTACATCTGTTTCCCGTTCAGCATCTTCCAGTGCGGCAACTGGAGCATGGGCGACAACTGAGCCTGACCACGGGGTGAAGCAGCACGACACCCCCGGCGACACCCCACCCCCGGTGCGGGTGACCGAGCCCCCTCGGTCACCCGCACCGGCCCCGTTCCGGGCCCCGAACCTCCGGCGCACACCCACCCGCACGGCCCGGCCTCCGGGGCACCGATGCACCGCGCGCCAGGGCACCCGTCCCGGTCGACCGAAAATGATCGCGCCCGACGCGCACACGTCAACTAAGGTCGACGGGAGACCCCCCTGCCGCAACCGTCCCGACGCTCCCGCGACACCGTCCCGTGGGGCCGGAGTGACAGCTGGGAGGCGGTGAAATGACTGCTCGATCAGGCAGCTCACGGCGTCCGTTTGTTGGCGAATCCTCGCCACTGGCGGGACATGCACGAACATAACCGGACAAACGCTTCGACCGGTGGAACCATGCGTTCCGGGAGCCCCTGAGCCTGCAAAACACCTCGTGGCCTGCGACTCGGGCCGAGGAAGCCATGGTCAAAGAGGGCTGCCACCCAAAGGACTGAACCCTTCTTTACCTAACCTTTGACAAAGCGTCAGTCGACAGCCCTCCGCCCGGTCAGCAAGATGTGCATCCGAGCCGCCTGACAGTGGCGGCCGACCTTTCCGACCATCCGTCCGACATCAAAGACGCTCCACGGCAGTCCGCGCACGGTCCTCCGTCCTCACGGACCCCGGAGTCCTGTTCCGTCGGTGGGCGCGGGTCCGCACGAGGGAGAGAACCGCCTTGGGCCGCTACATGCTCCGCAAGTTGGCCAACTATTTGATACTCGTCATACTTGCGGCGTCTCTCTCGTACTTCGTCGCGGGGCTCAGCCTGCACCCGCAGGCGAACTACGAGGGCCGCAACCCCCCGTTGGCCAAGGCGACCATCAGCAAGACGCTCGACGACGTCAACATGAACCCCGACACCCCGATCGTCAGCCGCTTCGGCACCTGGGCGAACGGTGTGATCCACGGGGACCTGGGCAAGTCGATCGACGGCTCGCCGGTCAACAGCGAGGTGGGCCGCCGGATCGGCGTCTCCACCCGGCTGCTGCTGCTGGCGACCCTGGTCGGCTCGGTCGGCGGCGTCGCGCTCGGCACCATCGGCGCGATCAAGCAGTACAAGTTCTTCGACCGGTTCACGACCCTGGCCTCGTTCTTCGTCCTCGCGATGCCCGTCTTCGTGCTCGGCCTCTTCCTGAAGCTGCTGACGATCAAGTTCCTGGGCGCCGGCACCATCCACTTCACCGGCGAGACGGACGCCGAGTTCGCCGGCCGCTGGGACTTCGCCGCCCTGGGCAACCGGGCCGAGCACATGCTGCTCCCCGGCCTGACGCTGATCCTCATCCAGATCGCCCTGTACAGCCGCTACCAGCGCAGCACCATGCTCGACGTCCTCGGCAGCGACTTCCTGCGCACCGCCCGGGCCAAGGGCCTGCGCCGGCGCACCGCCCTGGTCAAGCACGGCCTGCGCACGGCGATCCTCCCGGTGGTGCCGCTGCTGGTGTTCAACATCGTGCTGCTGTTCGTCGGTGCGACCTTCACCGAGAAGACCTTCGGCTGGCACGGCATGGGCGAGTTGCTGATCAACTCCATCACCCGCAACGACGTCAACACCACGTCGGCGGTGGCCCTGTTCACCGCCGGCCTGGTGCTGATCGCCGGGCTGCTGTCCGACCTGCTCTACGCGGCGCTCGATCCCCGGGTCCGGGTGCGCTGACGCACCCCGCCCCGCCGAGCACCCCAACACCCGTAGAGGAGAGAGAACATGAGCGCCGACCAACCCGCCCCCTCGAACACCTCCGCCGCCGGCGGCGAGGCGGTCTCCGCCCTGGCCGCCGCCACGGCCGGTGTCCCGCAGACCCCGGCCGCCAGCGCCCCGAAGTCCCCCGCCGCCGCCCGCAAGCGGACCGGCCGGGGCCGGCTCACCGCCCGCCGCTTCGCCCGCAACAGGCTCGCCCTCGTCGGCCTGGGCATCCTGGTCGTGCTGTTCGTGGCCGCGTACGCCGGCCCGTCGTTCAGCACGTACGACTACCGCTTCCACGACTACATGGCCTTCAACGCGCCGCCCGGCGGGAACCACTGGTGGGGGACCAACCAGGGCGGCCAGGACCTCTTCGCGCTGACCATGCGCGGACTGCAGAAGTCGCTGGTGATCGGTCTGCTGGTGGGCGGCATCAGCACCGTGGTCGCGGGCTTCGTCGGCGCCTTCGCCGGCTACTACGGCCGCTGGATCGACAAGGGCCTGACCTGGTTCGTCGACCTGCTGCTGGTCCTGCCGAGCTTCCTGATCATCGCCGTGCTGTCGCCGATCTTCCGCAACTCCAGCTGGCTGATCTTCGTGGTCCTGCTCGCGGCGTTCAGCTGGATGATCACCGCACGGGTGGTCCGCAGCATGACGCTGACGCTGAAGGACCGGGAGTTCGTGAAGGCCGCCAAGTACATGGGCGTCCCCGGCCCGGTCATCATCATCCGGCACATCCTGCCGAACATGGCCTCGCTACTGATCATCGACACGGTGATCCAGGTCGGTGCCGCGGTCATCGGCGAGAGCGGCCTGTCGTTCTTCGGCTTCGGCGTGCAGGCACCGGACGTCTCGCTCGGCACGATCATCGCCGACAACACCACCAACGCGCCGACCTTCCAGTGGCTGTTCTACTTCCCGGCCACCTGCCTGGTGCTGATCGGCATCGCGGTCGCGTTCGTCGGCGACGGTCTGCGCGACGCCTTCGACCCGACCTCCGGCGGGGCGAAGTCGAAGGGGCGCCGCCGCAGGGCCCTCGCCGAGCGCAACGCCGCCCGCCGGGGCGCCACGCTCCCCGGCGGCACCCGGGACGTCGTGAGTTCGTCATGACGGACGCGCTCCAGCCCCCGCAGCCCGACACCAGCACCCCCGGCACCAAGGAAGGACTCCGACCGGTGACCGACACCCGGCTGGACAAGCCGCAGCCCGTACTCGAAGTGACGGACCTTCAGGTCTCCTTCCCCAGCGAGGCCGGCGAGGTCCGCGCCGTCCGCGGCGTCTCCTACGCCGTCCGCCCGGGCGAGGTGCTCGGCATCGTCGGCGAGTCCGGCTCCGGCAAGTCCGTCTCCTCGATGGCCGTGCTCGGGCTGCTGCCCGAAGCCGCGGAGGTCTCCGGTTCGGTCCGGCTCGGCGGCCGTGAGCTGCTCGGCCTGTCCGACAACGAGCTCTCGAAGATCCGCGGCAAGGACATCGGCATGGTCTTCCAGGACCCGCTGTCCGCGCTCACCCCGGTCTACTCGGTCGGCACCCAGATCGTCGAGGCGCTGCGGATCCACCAGGACATGACCAAGGAGCAGGCCCGCACCCGGGCCGTCGAACTCCTGGACGTGGTGGGCATTCCGGACCCGAAGCGCCGGGTGGACAACTTCCCGCACGAGTTCTCCGGCGGCATGCGCCAGCGCGCGATGATCGCCATGGCGATCGCCAACGACCCCAAGGTGATCATCGCCGACGAGCCCACCACCGCCCTCGACGTGACCATCCAGGCGCAGGTCCTGGAGGTCCTGAAGAAGGCCCAGGACGTCACCGGCGCGGCGATCGTGATGATCACCCACGACCTCGGCGTGATCGCCGGCTTCGCCGACCGCGTCCAGGTGATGTACGCGGGCCGGGCCGTCGAGTCCGGCGGTGTCGACGAGGTGTACTACCGCCCGCGGATGCCGTACACCATCGGCCTGCTGGGCTCGATCCCCCGGCTGGACAACACCGGTCGCCGGGCCCTGACCCCGATCGAGGGCACCCCGCCGTCGATGGTCGAGCTGCCCGAGGGCTGCCCGTTCGCGGCCCGCTGCCCGATCGCCGTCGAGCGCTGCCGCGAGGTGGAGCCGGCGCTGTCGGTCAAGGAGGGCAACACCCACCCGACCGCCTGCCACCGCAGCCACGAACTGGCCGGCGCGCTGGACCCCGCCACCATCTACCCCGTGCCCGAACTCCCGGCCGCTGTCACGCTGGAGAGCGTGCCGCGCGAGCAGCGCCCCAAGGTGCTGGAGATCGACGGGCTGACCAAGCACTTCCAGCTCACCCAGGGCGCCGTGATCAAGCGCAAGGTGGGCGTGGTCAAGGCGGTGGACGGCATCACGCTGGACATCCGCGAGGGCGAGACGCTCGGCCTGGTCGGCGAGTCCGGCTGCGGCAAGACCACCACCCTGCTGGAGATCCTGGACCTGCCCAGCGGCCAGGCCGGCACCGTCACCGTGTTCGGCAAGGACGTCCGCGGCCTCGGCCGGGCCGACCGCAAGGCGCTGCGCCGGGACATGCAGATCGTGTTCCAGGACCCGATGGCGGCCCTGGACGCCCGGATGCCAATCGGTGACATCCTGGCCGAGCCGCTGCGCACGCACCGCTGGGACAAGGAGCGGATCGCCGCCCGCGTCCCCGAGCTGCTGGAGATGGTCGGCCTCAACCCCGACCACGCCGACCGCTACCCGCAGGAGTTCTCCGGCGGCCAGCGCCAGCGCATCTCGATCGCCCGCGCGCTCGCCCTGGAGCCCCGCCTCGTCATCCTGGACGAGCCGGTCTCCGCCCTCGACGTCTCGATCCAGGCGGGCGTGCTCAACCTGCTGGACGAGCTCAAGGTGAAGCTCGGTCTGAGCTACCTGTTCGTCGCCCACGACCTCTCGGTGGTCCGGCACATCGCCGACCGGATCGCCGTGATGTACCTGGGCCGGATCGTCGAGCTGGGCGACTCCCGGTCCATCTTCGACGCGCCCTCCCACCCGTACACGCAGGCGCTGCTCTCCGCCGTCCCGCTCCCGGACCCGCGCCGGGAACGCGAGCGGACCCGGATCCTGCTCAGCGGCGACCTGCCCAGCCCGGCCAACGTGCCGACCGGGTGCCGGTTCCGCAACCGCTGCCCGAAGCACCCGGCGCTGAGCGAGGCCGAGCAGCAGCGCTGCCGCGACGAGGACCCCGGCGACAGCAGGCTCTCCGACGACCACGTCGCCGCCTGCCACTTCGCCGCCGCCCTCGAAGTGATCTGACCCCACGATCCGACCCCCACGAAAGGGGGCCGGGCCCGGCGGAACGACCCGGTCCGGCCCCACCCGCAAGTCCGCAGTGCCAACCCTCCAGCACCTTCCGCTCCGGCGGCCCGCTGGGTCCATCCACCCTTCCGCACACTCCCTGGGGAATCCCTTGAAGCACACCCGGATCCCGGTCGCGCTGGTCGCCACCGTCGCCACCGCCTCGCTCTGCCTCAGCGCCTGCTCCAGCAGCTCCTCCGGAGGGGACGCCGCTCCCGCCAAGTCCGAGGCCCCGAAGATGACCCAGCGGGCCATGAACGAGAAGGACCGTGCCGACCTGAAGCAGGGCGGCACGCTCAACTGGGCGATCGACCAGCTCTCCAGCCAGTGGAGCCCGCTGGAGGCGGACGGCAACGAGGTCTCCACGACCGACGTCATGAAGGCGCTCATGCCGACCTTCTGGCACTCGGACGCCGGTGGCACCCAGACCCCGAACAAGGACTACCTGCTCGACGCCAAGTCCGAGACCAAGGACGGCAAGCAGGTCGTCACCTGGACCCTCAACCCGAAAGCCAAGTGGAACGACGGCACGCCGATCACCTGGCAGGACCTGGAAGCCAACTGGAAGGCCCAGAACGGCACCAACCCGGAGTTCAAGGCCACCTCGACGACCGGCTTCGACCAGGTCGAGAGCGTCGTCAAGGGTGCCGACGACTACCAGGCGATCATGACCTTCAAGTCGCCGTTCTCCGAGTGGCAGGCGCTGTTCAACAACGCCGCCAACGCGCCGCTGTTCCCGGCCAAGTACGTCGCCACCCCGGACGTCTTCAACACCGCGTACGTCGACAAGATCCCGACCTCGGCGGGCCCGTTCAAGCTCGACAAGATCGACCAGACCGCCAAGACCGTCACCGTCGTCGCCGACCCCGCCTGGTGGGGCCAGAAGCCGCTGCTCGACAAGATCGTCTACAAGGCCATGGACACCAACACCATGCCGCAGGCGTTCCAGAACGGCGAGATCGACTTCTACGACAACGGCCCGGACGCGTCCGGCTACAAGCAGATCCAGTCCACCGCCGGCGGCGAGGTCCGCGAGGCCGGCGGCCCGAACTTCCGCCACTTCATGCTCAACGGCAAGAGCCCGATGCTGACCGACCCCAAGGTCCGCCAGGCGCTCTTCAAGGCCATCGACCGCGAGACCATCGCCAAGTCGGACCTCACCGGCCTGGGCTGGCCGGCCGCCGCGATGAACAACCACTTCCTGGTGCCGAACCAGAACGGCTACAAGGACAACTCGGACGGCCTGAGCAAGTTCGACCCCGAGGCCGCCAAGAAGATGCTCGACGAGGCGGGCTGGAAGATGGACGGCGACGTCCGCAAGAAGGACGGCAAGGAGCTCAACCTCAAGTTCGTCATCCCGGCCGGCGTCACCATCGCCACCAACGAGGGCTCGATGCTCACCCAGATGCTGCAGCAGGTCGGCGTCAAGGTGAACATCTTCACCGCCCCGTCGAACGAGTTCTTCGACAAGTACATCTACAAGTACGACTTCGACATGACGGCGTTCTCGCTGATCGGCACGCCGTTCCCGGCCAGCTCCGCGACCGCGAACTTCAAGACCGACGGCGGCGCCAACTACAGCCAGGTCGGCAGCCCCGAGCTGGACCAGGCGATGGCCGACGCCGCCGCCGCCCAGACCCCCGAGACCGAGTTCGCGGCCATCAACAAGGCCGACGCCGAGGCCTGGAAGGTCGCCGCCCTGGTCACCCTGTACCAGCGCCCCGCCATCTTCGGTGTGAAGAAGTCGGTCGCCAACCTCGGTGCCCCGGGCCTCTCGGACTACCTGTACGAGAACATCGGCTTCACCAAGTAACACGATCCCGGGGCGGGTCGGCCGGAATCCCGGCCGAC
>NZ_JBEXYD010000085.1:0-26525 GCF_040630735.1 Kitasatospora sp. NPDC005748 | reverse complement strand
GCGTATCTGCCGTTGGAGCTGGACTACCCGGTGGACCGGTTGGCGTTCATGGTGGAGGACACCGCTCCGGTCTGTCTGGTGACGGACTCGACGGCCGCGGATCGGATGCCGGCTTTCGAGGGTGTGCTGTTGCTGGACTCGCCGGAGGTGGTGGCCGAGTTGGCGGCGTTGCCGGAGGGTCCGTTGGGTGTGGTGGTGGATCAGGACAGTCCGGCGTATGTGATCTTCACCTCGGGTTCGACGGGTCGGCCGAAGGGTGTGGTGACGCCGTACCGGGGTCTGACGAACATGCAGTTGAACCATCGTGAGGCGATCTTCGATCCGGTGGTCGAGTCCGCGGGTGGCCGCCGGTTGCGGATCGCGCACACCGTCTCGTTCTCCTTCGACATGTCCTGGGAGGAACTGCTCTGGCTGGTCGAGGGCCACGAGGTCCACGTCCTGGACGAGGCCCTGCGCCGCGACGCCGAGGCGCTCTCCGCGTACTGCGCCGAGTACGCCATCGACGTCATCAACGTGACGCCGTCCTACGCCCAGGCGCTCGTCGACCGGGGTCTGCTGGACGAGGACCGGCACCGTCCGGTGCTGGTGCTGCTGGGGGGTGAGGCGGTGGCGGAGACGCTCTGGAGCAGGCTGCGTGAGACGCCGGGCGTCATGGGTTACAACTTGTACGGGCCGACCGAGTACACCATCAACACCCTCGGTGGTGGGACGCGGGACTCGGCGACCGCGACGGTGGGCCGGCCGATCTGGAACACCCGGGCGTACGTCCTGGACGCCTGTCTGCGGCCGGTTCCGGTGGGTGTGGCGGGCGAGCTGTATGTGTCGGGTGTGGGTCTGGCGCGGGGTTACCTCAATCGCGCGGGGCTGACGGCGGAGCGTTTCGTCGCGGACCCGTTCGGCGAGCCGGGGGGCCGGATGTACCGCACCGGTGACGTGGTGCGCTGGCGTCAGGACGGGCTGCTGGACTTCCTCGGCCGTGCCGACGACCAGGTGAAGATCCGCGGCTACCGGGTCGAACCCGGCGAGATCGAGGACGCCATCGCCCTGGAGGCGGCCGTGGCCCAGGCCGCCGTGGTGGTCCGTGAGGACACCCCCGGCGTCAAGCGCCTGGTCGCCTACCTGGTGCCGGGTGAGGGTACCCTTATCGAGGCCGCCGCGGTCCGGCGTATGCTGGCCGCCCGGCTGCCTGAGTACATGGTGCCGTCGGCGTTCGTGGTGCTCGACGAGCTGCCGCTGACCGTCAACGGCAAGCTCGACCGCAAGGCCCTCCCCGCGCCCAGCGCCACCGACTTCACCGCGTCGGGACCGCTGCGCGGACCGAGGTACCCGAGCGAGCAGGCCGTGCACGCGGCGTTCACCGACGTGCTGGGCCTGCCCGCACTCGGGATCGACGAGAACTTCTTCGACCTCGGCGGCCACTCGCTGCTCGCGATGTCGCTGCTCCAGCGGATCCGGGCGGAGTTCGCCGGTGACTTCGGCCTCGCCGACCTGCTGGCCCGGCCGACCGTGGCGGCGCTCGCCGAGTTCCTCGTCGACCGTCTCGTCACGGCCTCGCTCGGCGAGGAGCCCGAGAGCACGCCGGCCTGTTCCGGCTGACCGCCCGTCCACCGACCACTACCCCAAGGAGACGACATGAGCGCCACCAACCCGTTCGAGGACGACGACGCCCGTTACTTCGTGCTCGTCAACGCGGAGAACCAGCACTCCCTCTGGCCCGCCTTCGCCGAGATCCCGGCCGGCTGGACGGTCGTGCACGGCGAGGACAGCCGTGAGGCGTGCACCGCCTACGTGGACGAGAACTGGACGGACATGCGCCCGGCCAGCCTGGTCGCCCGTACGGCCGCCGCCGGCGTCTGACCCACCACAGGGGGGACGGCCCGACCGGGCCGTCCCCCCGCCCCGTATTCGAATCAGTGACCAGACGGGCGAGCGATCGAGTGAGCGATGTGAGCAACCGACAGACGGAACCCGCCGCGGGGCCCCAGGACGGCCTGACGGCCGAGGACCTCGCGGACGAGGACCTGGCGCCCGGAGCACTCTCCCCGGAGCGCCGCCGTCGGGCCCGCGCCCTGCTGCGAAGCTCCCTGCGGCCCCACCGGGCCACGGTGGCCGCGGCGATGGTGGCGGCGGCGATCCGCCAGATCGCCCTCCTGGCCGTGCCGTGGTGCGTCAGCCAGGCCCTGGACGAGGGCATCAAGCCCGGCGACGGCGGCGCCCTGCTGCTCTGGTCCGGCGCCGCCGCCGGCGCCGCCGCGGTCCAGTTCGTCGGCCTCTACGGCTGGCAGTACTGGGCCGGCTACGCCGATGCCAAGGTGGGCGCCGACCTGAGGGGCCGACTGCTGCGCCACCTCTCCGGCCTCGACCGGGCCGCGCTCGCCTCGCGCGGGCACGGCGACCTCGCCATGCGCGCGACCCGCGACACCGACCTGGTCCGCGAGTGGGTGCACGGCCTGGCCGTCTGGGTGGTGCTGGCCACCACCTTCGTGGTCCTGCTGCCCGCCCTCGCCGCCCTCGACCTGACCCTGCTGCTGGTCACCCTGGCGACCCTGCCGTTCCTGGTCTGGGTCAACCTCCACTTCCCCAAGCGGTTCGCCGCCGCCAGCGGTGAGCTCTCCCGGGCCCACAGCGAACGCGCCGACGCCGTCGCCGACCTGCTCCAGGTGGGCACCGGCCTGCGCGGCACCGGCGGCCACCGGCCCCTGGTCGACCGCCACCACACCGCCAGCGCCGACGTCACCGACCGGACCGTCGTCGCTGCCCGGGTGGAGGCCGGCTGGGCGGCCGTGGCGCCGTTCGTCCCCCGGCTCGCCGTCGCGGCCGGCGTCGGCATCGGCGGCCTGGCCGTCCTCGACCAGCGGCTCTCCGTCGGCGACCTGGTCGCGTACACCTCCTGGATGGCGATCATCACCCTCGCCACCCGGGTCCTGGTGGACCGTCTGCTGGAGCGCGGCCAGGCCGACGTCGCGGCCGCCCGGATCGACGAGGCCCTGTGCATCCGCCCGGTGGTCGCCGAACCCGCCTCCGACCGGGCCGTGGACCTGCCCGCCTCCGGCACCCTGGTGCTGGCCGGCGCCACCGCCGTCCGGGACGGCCGGACCGTGCTCGGCCCGGTCGACCTGGCGGTCGGGGACGGCGAGTTCGTCGCCGTGGAAGGCGCCACCGGCTCCGGCAAGAGCACCCTGCTGCGCCTCGCCGTCCGCCTCGACGACCCGGACGCCGGAACCGTCTCCTACGGCGGCGTCGACCTGCGCGACGTCCGGCTGGACGAGGTCCGCTCGCGGATCGCCTACGTGTCCCAGCGGCCGGTCCTGCTCTCCGGCACCGTCGCCGACAACCTCCGGCTCGGCCGCGAGTTCGACGACGCGGCGCTGCACGAGGCCTGTCGGACCGCCGGCATCCACGACCAGCTCACCGCGATGCCCGACGGCTACCTGACCGAGCTGGGCGAGGGCGGCACCGCCCTCTCCGGCGGCCAGGTCCAGCGGCTGGCCATCGCCCGTGCCCTGCTCGGCGACCCCCGGGTGCTGCTGCTCGACGACTCGACCTCCGCGCTGGACACCACGACCGAGAAGCTCGTGCTGGAACGGCTGCGCGGCTGGGCCGCCGGCCGCACGGTCGTCTTCGCCTCGCACCGCGGCGCCGTCCTGGAGGCCGCCGACCGGGTGGTCCGGCTGCGCTCCCAGGCGTCCGACGACACCGCCACGACGACCCCCGGCACCCCCGGAGCCGACCCGACCGAAAGGCCCGAGAGCGCCATGACTGCGACCACCGCGGAGGCGGCCCATGGCTGAGCAGCCCCTGCTCCAGGACGAGGCGGACCACCGGGGGGTGCTGCGCCGGGCGGCGCCGTACCTGCGCCCGCACCGGGCCCGGCTCGTCGTCGCGCTGCTGGTCGGCCTCGCCGACTCCGCCGCGCTGGTCGCCGTCGCCCCGCTGGTCGGCGTGGCCGCCTACGCGCTCGACCACGAGGACCGCGGCGGCCTCGGCCTGGCCGTCCTGCTGCTCGCCGTGTTCGCGGTCGGCCAGCTGGTGCTGGCCCGGGTCGGCGAACTGCTGCTGATCCAGGGCGGCGAGCAGGTCGTCCGCACCCTGCGCGAGCAGTGCGTGGAGAACCTGGCGACCGCGCCGCTGCGCTTCCTGGAGACCCACCGCAGCGGCGAGCTGCTGCGCCGCTCGACCGGTGAGGTCGCCGCGCTGGCCGCGTTCGTCCGGCTGCACCTGCGCAGCCTGGTCGCCTCGGTGGCGACCCTGGTCTTCACCCTGGTGATGCTGGCCTGGTACTCCTGGGTGCTGCTCCTCGTCCAGCTGGTCGTCTTCGTCCCGCTGACCCTGCTGGTCACCCGTTGGTTCCAGCGCGACGCCGGCGCGGCCTTCGGCGCCAAGGCCGGCGCGGAGGCCACCGTCGCGGCCACCTTCTCCGAGACCCTGACCGCCCGTGAGGCCCTCCAGACCTCGCGCGGCCTGGCCGGGTGGACGCGCCGCTTCGACGGCGAGAACACCCGGGCGGTGCACGCCGCCCGCCGGGCGCTGCGGGTGGAGAACCGGATCGACCTGGTGAGCCTGATCGAGGGTGTGGCCCTCGTGGTGCTGCTGCTCGTCGGCGGCTGGCTGGTCGTGCGGGGCACCCTGACCATCGACGCCGTGGTCGTCTTCGTGCTCGCCAGCCGCAACCTCTTCGACTCCTTCGCCGACCTCTCGCAGCTGGTCGGCGAGGTGCAGACGGCGCGCACCGGCCTGGCCCGGCTGCTGGACCTGCTGGCGGCGACCGCGCCCGCGGACCGCCCGAAGACGGCCGCCACCGCCCTGCCGGCCCGGGGCGACCTGCGCTGCGAGGGCGTCGAGTACGCCTACCGGGCGGACGGCCGCACCCTGCACGGGATCAGCCTGGACTTCCCCGAGGGGAGCCGCACCGGGGTCGTCGGTGAGACCGGCTCCGGGAAGACCACGCTGTCCAAGCTGCTCTGCGGCCTCTACCATCCGGACTCCGGCACCGTCAGCTTCGCCGGCACCGACCTCGCGGCCGTGCCCGAGGCGGAGCTGCGCCGCCGGATCGTGCTGGTGCCGCAGGAGGTGCGGATGGTCACCGGCACGGTGGCCGAGAACCTGGCCCTGGTCCAGGGCGCACCGGACCGGGCGGCCATCGAGCGGACGGTCGACCAGCTGGGCCTGCGGGCCTGGCTCGCCGAACTGCCGGGCGGTCTGGACGCGGAGGTCGGGCTGCGCGGCGGCAACCTGTCGGCGGGGGAGCGGCAGATCCTCGGCCTGGTCCGCGCGGTGCTGGCCGACCCGGCCGTCCTGGTCCTCGACGAGGCGACGGCCGACATCGACCCGGCCACCGCGGCCCGGCTGGAGCACGCCCTGGACGAGCTGCGGGCGGACTGCACGCTGATCGTGATCGCGCACCGGCCGGCCACCATCGCGCGGCTGCCCCGCGTCGTCCGGCTGGACGGCGGCCACCTGGTCGGTGACGAACCGGCAGGTGGGCTGGCGATCGGGGCGACGCGACTGGTCTGATAATACGAGGTTAGGCTAACCTAATCGGAAGTGAGTGCTGGTGCCGCTCCCCGTTCACCGGGGGGCGGCTCCCGCGCCTCCCGGCCTGCGCACACCTCCCACCGGATTGGGCTGACCGATGACCACCGAAACCGCGCCGCCGCGCATGCGGATCGTTCGCCACCCGCTGAAGTACCGCCTGCTGGAAGTCCGGCGGGTCACCCGGGTCACGCCCGGCACGGTGCGGGTCACCTTCGGCGGTCCCGACCTCGAAGGTTTCTGCGAGCAGGCCCCGACCGACCACGTGAAGCTCTGCTTCGCCGAGGACGGGGCCGCCCTGCCGGTCGCGCCGGTGGTCGAGAACGACACCTGGATGGACGCTCCGGTCGAGCCGATCACCCGCGACTACACCGTGCGCCACTACCGGCGGGCCGAGCAGGAGCTCGACATCGACATGGTGCTGCACGGCACCGGCGTCGGCTCCAGCTGGGCCGAGGCCGCCGAACCCGGCATGCGGCTGGGCGTCCTGGGCCCGCGCGGGTCGGAGGAGATCCCCTTCGTCCACGACTGGTACCTGCTCGCGGCCGAGGAGACCGCCATCCCGGCGCTCGGCCGCTGGCTGGAGATGCTCCCCGCCGGCGTCAAGGTGATCGCCTTCGCCGAGGTGCCCGGGCCCGAGCACGAGCAGGTCTTCGAGACCGACACCGACGCGACCGTCACCTGGCTGCACCGCGGCGACGCCCCGGCCGGCAGCACCGACCTGCTGGAGCGGGCCGTCCGCGCGGCGCAGCTGCCGCCCGGCCTGGGCTTCGCCTGGGTCGCGGGTGAGGCCAACGCCCTCAAGCCGATCCGCCGTCACCTGCGGGCGGAGCGCGGCCTGGACCGCCACCAGGTCGACGTGGACGGCTACTGGAAGCGTGGCGTCGCCAACCACGACCACCACGAGGGCGAGCACGAGCACGCATGACGACCGCCACTGTGCCGCGCGCCGCGGCTCCCGCCGAGGCCGGGGCGAAGACCACCCCGCCCGGGCGGATCGGCACCGGCCGGCGGCTGGCCTGGCTCCTCGGAGCACTGGTGCTGCTGGCCCTGCTCGCCCTCGCGGGCATCGCGATCGGCGCCCGTTACATCCCGCCCGGCCAGGTCCTGCACGTCCTGTTCCACCACGAGCCCACGTCCGAGGACTGGATCGTGGTGCACCACGCGCGGATCCCGCGCACGCTGCTCGGCATCGCCGTCGGCGCCGCCCTCGGGGTCGCCGGCGCGATGATGCAGGCGCTCACCCGCAACCCGCTGGCCGACCCCGGCCTGCTCGGCGTCAACGGCGGCGCCGCCGCGGCCGTCGCGGCCGGGACGGCCCTGTTCGACCTGCGGAGCTTCCACTCCTACATCTGGTTCGCCCTGGCGGGCGCCGCCGTCGCGGCCCTGGTGGTGCAGATCCTCGGTGGCGGCGGGTGGGCCTCGGCGACCCCCGCGCGCCTCGCGCTGGCCGGAACCGCCGTCACCGCCGTGCTGACCGCCTTCGTCAACGGCCTGATCCTGCTCGATCCGCTGACCCTCAACCGGTTCCGGTTCTGGCAGGTCGGCACGCTGGCCGGCGTCGACTCCGCGGTGCTCGGCCAGGTGCTGCCGTTCCTGGCGGCCGGCGGAGCGCTCGCCCTGCTGCTCGGCCGTCCGCTGAACGCCCTCGCCCTCGGCGACGACGCCGGGCACGCGCTGGGCGCCCACCCGGCCCGCACCCGGGCGTTCAGCCTGGTCGCCGTCACGCTGCTGTGCGGCGCCGCCACCGCGGCGGTCGGCCCGATCGCCTTCGTCGGCCTGGCCGTTCCGCACCTCGCCCGCCACGTCTGCGGCCCGGACCAGCGCTGGATCATGCTGCTCTCGGCGGTCCTGGCCCCGGTGCTGCTGGTCGGCGCGGACGTCCTCGGCCGGGTGCTCCTGCACCCGGCGGAGCTCCAGGCCGGCGTGGTCACCGCCTTCATCGGCGCGCCGCTCTTCATCGCCCTCGTCCGCGGCCGAAGGATCGCCCACCTGTGAACAGCCCCCTGACGGTCCCCCGGCCCGCCCCACCCGTCGTGACCGGGCCGGACGGGCCCGCCGCCCGGCCCCCCGTCCCGCTGCGGGCGCTGCGGCTGCCCGGCGGGCGCTCGCTGCGCTGGCACCGGCGGGCGACGGTGGTCGGCGGGCTGCTGGTGCTCGCGCTGCTCGGCGTCTGCGCCTGGCTGCTGACGGCCGGTGACTACCCGCTGCCGGTCTCCGACGTGATCGACGTGCTCACCGGCGGCGGCGTCCGCGCGGACCGCTACATCGTCATGGAGGTGCGGCTGCCGCGGCTGCTGACCGCCCTGCTGGTGGGCGCCGCGCTCGGCCTGGCCGGCGCGCTCTTCCAGACGCTCGCCCGCAACCCGCTGGGCAGCCCGGACGTCATCGGCTTCACGGTCGGCTCGGCCACCGGGGCGCTGGCGGTCATCCTGGTGATCGGCGGCAGCGCCGCCACCGTCGCCTTCGGCGCCGTGGCGGGCGGGCTGGTCACCGCGTTCCTGGTCTACCTGCTGGCCCGGCGCGGCGGCACGCAGGGCTACCGGCTGGTGCTGGTCGGCATCGGGGTCAGCTCGCTGCTCTCCTCGCTCAACGCCTACCTGATCGCCCGGGCCTCGTTCAGCGACGCGCAGAGCGCGGCGGTCTGGCTGACCGGCAGCCTCAACGCCCGGGGCTGGGAGCACTGCGGGCCGATGGCGCTCGCGCTGGCCGTCCTGCTGCCGGCGGCGGTGCTGCTCGGCCGCCCGCTGCGGATGCTGGAGATGGGCGACGACGCGGCCTCCTCGCTCGGGGTGCGCACCGAGCGAGTGCGGATCTGGCTGGTGCTGATCGGCGTCGCGCTGACGGCCGCCGCCACCGCCGCGGCCGGCCCGGTCCCGTTCGTGGCGCTGATCGCCCCGCAGGCCGTCCGCCGGCTGACCCGGGCCACCGGCCCCAACCTGGTGGGCTCCGCGCTGCTGGGCGCGGTGCTGCTGGCCGTCAGCGACCTGGCGGCGCAGCGCCTGCTCGCCCCCACCCAGCTGCCGGTCGGTGTGTTCACCGGCGTGGTGGGCGGCTGCTACCTGGTCTGGCTGATCGCCGGTCAGTGGCGGGTCTCGCGCGGCTGACCCCGCACAGCCGAAGTCCCCGGGTCCGATCACGGACCCGGGGACTTCGGCTGTACGGCGGCGGTCTCAGCCCTCCAGCGTCCTGAGGAAGACCAGGGAGCGGCGGGCCGGGTCCAGCCGGTCGGCCCAGGCCCGCGGTGCGAGCGCGGCCGGGATCTCCTCGAAGCCGTAGCGGCGGAAGAGCGCTCCGCCGCCGGTGCTGGCGGTGACGAGGGTGCGCACCCCGTGCCGCCCGGCCTCGTCCAGCAGGGCGTCCAGGAGCTGCGAGCCGAGGCCCACGCCGCGCAGGCCCTCGCGGACGCAGAAGTTGTGCACCAGCCCCGGTGCGGGGTGGGCCGGGAGCTCGGGGGCGAGCAGTCGCAGTGCCACGCAGCCGTCCGGTCCGGACGGGCCGTCGACCAGGAGGAAGCGGTCCTCCGGCGAGCGGTAGTCGGCCGGCCGGCGGCGGCGCAGCTCACCCGAGGCCATGGACGGCTCGGAGAGCGCGAAGAGCGCCGCCGCGTCGGCCGCCGTCGCCCGCCGTACCGGCAGGGTTCCGGTACCGGTGCGGCTCACCTGGTGCTCGACCGGTGTCCGGGTGCCATCGGGACCACCAGCGGGGTACCGGTCTGCGGGTCCTCGATCACCTGGCAGGGCAGGTCGAAGACCTTCTCGACCAGTTCGGCGGTGACGATCTCGCCGGGCGGGCCCTGGGCCACCACCGCGCCGTCCCGCATGGCGATCAGGTGACTGGCGTAGCGGGCGGCCTGGTTGAGGTCGTGGAGCACCGCGACGAGGGTGCGGTTCTGCTCCTCGTGGAGCCGGGCGCACAGGTCGAGGACCTCGACCTGGTGGGCGATGTCGAGGAAGGTGGTCGGCTCGTCGAGCAGCAGCAGCGGGGTCTGCTGGGCGATGGCCATCGCCAGCCAGACCCGCTGGCGCTGGCCGCCGGAGAGCTCGTCGACGAAGCGGGCGGCGAGGGTGGCGACGTTGGTGGCGGCCATCGACTCCGCGACCACCCGGTCGTCCTCCCTGGACCACTGCCGGAACAGCCCCTGGTGCGGGTAGCGCCCGCGGGAGACCAGGTCGGCCACGGTGATGCCGTCGGGCGCGGTGGAGCTCTGCGGGAGCAGGCCCAGCCGGCGGGCGAGTTCCTTCGAGGGCAGCGCGCTGATCTGCTCGCCGTCCAGCAGGACCCGGCCGGCGGCCGGCTTGAGCAGCCTGGCGAACGCCCGCAGCAGGGTGGACTTGCCGCAGGCGTTGGGGCCGACGATGACGGTGAAGGAGCCGTCCGGCACGCCGATCGACAGGTCGGTCGCGATGGCGCGGTCGCCGTAGCGCAGCGTCACGTGGTCGGCGTAGAGCCGCCCGGACTCCTCGGGCGCGGTCACGAGGCCTCCAGGAGCTGGTCGGTGGTCAGCACGACGGCGCACTTCTCGGCGGCCCAGCGCAGGCCCTCCAGGTGCTTCTCGGCGGAGAAGTCGGCGGTGGCGTCGGCCACCACGAAGGCCTGGATGTCGCGGCTCCAGGCGTCGGCCGCCGTCATCAGCACGCCGATGTGGGCGTAGACGCCGACCAGCACCAGTTGGTCGCGGCCGGACCGGGCCAGGATGTCGGCCAGTTCGGTGCGGGCGAAGGCGCTGTACTTCCACTTGAGCAGCAGGGTGTCGCCCTCGGCCGGGGCGACCGCCTCCGGGACGGCCTGCGCCCACGCGTCGGCGGGCAACCCGGGCCCCCAGAAGTCCAGTTGGAGGCCGCGCTGCTCGGGGGTCTGCCCACCGCGCTGGTGCGAGTAGACGACGGGCACGCCGTTCCCGCGGGCGTACTCCAGGACCTGGGCGGTCCGGGCGAGGGCCGGGGCCAGCGGCGGGCCCTCGGCGGGGAACGCGGACAGGAAGTAGTTCTGCAGGTCGTGGACGAGCAGGGCGGCCCGGGCGGGGTCGACCCGCCACGGGACCTTGGGCGCGGGGAGCTGGTCGACCCGCGGGGGATCGTACGGGGCGATGGTGGGCAGAGCCATGGTGTCTGGACTTGCTCTCTTCCGGGGCGGAGCGTCAGGAGGTGGTGGTGCGGAGGTCCTTCTTGCTGACCTTGCCGATGCCGGTCTGCGGGAACTCGGTCACGAACTCGACCAGGTCGGGCACCTTGTAGTCGGCCAGGCCGCGGGCACGCACGAAGGCCTTCAGCTCGACGACGCGCGGGCGGGGCGCCTCGGGGCGCAGGATCACGTAAGCCCGGCTGCGTTCGCCGAGGTGCTCGTCGGGCACGGCGACCACGGACACGTCGTGGACGGCCGGGTGGGCGAGCAGCACGTTCTCGACCTCCTCGGCGGCGACCTTCTCGCCGCCCCGGTTGATCTGGTCCTTGGCCCGGCCCTCGACCACCAGGTGGCCGGTGGCGGTCCGGCGGACCAGGTCGCCGGTGCGGTAGAAGCCGTCCCCGGTGAAGGCGGTGGCGTTGTGCCCGGGCGCGTTCCAGTAGCCGCGGATGGTGTACGGGCCGCGGGTGAGCAGGTGGCCGGTGGCGCCGTCGGGCAGGTCGCGGTCCTCGTCGTCGACCACCCGCACCTCGTCGGCGGGGGAGATCGGACGGCCCTGGGTGGTCAGCACGGTGTCCTGCGGGTCCTCGGGCCGGGTGTAGTTCACCAGGCCCTCGGCCATGCCGAAGACCTGCTGGAGGGCGCAGCCGAGCGCGGGACCGAGCCGGCGGGCGGCCTCCTCGCTGAGCTTGGCCCCGCCCACCTGGAGCAGGCGCAGACTGGAGAGGTCCCGGCCGGCGCCGGGCGCCGCGTTGGCCCAGGCGAGGGCGAGCGGCGGGACGACGCCGGTCAGCGTGACCCGCTCGCTCTCGATCAGCGCCAGCGCGGTGGCCGGGCTGGGCTCGGGGGCGAGTACCACCCGGCCGCCGGCGTGGAAGACGCCGAGGCTGCCGGGGGAGCTGAGCGGGAAGTTGTGCGCGGCGGGCAGCGCGCAGAGGTAGACGGTCTCCGCGCTCAGCTCGCAGATCGCGGCGGACTCGCGGACGCTGTACAGGTAGTCGAAGTGGTAGCGGGGGATCAGCTTGGGCAGGCCGGTGCTGCCGCCGGAGAGCTGGAGGAAGGCCAGGTCGGTGGCGGCGGGAGGGTCCTGGACCGGGGCGGGCTCGTCGGCGCGCAGGTCGTCCAGCGAGGTGTGGGGCCCCGGGTCGCCGGCCACGAAGACCTCGGCGAGGGCGGGCACCGCGGCGGTGACCCGGCCGGCCATCTCCCGGTAGTCGAAGCCGGCGTGCCGGTCGGCCACGATCAGCGCGCGGGCCCCGGCGAACTCGCAGAAGTAGGAGATCTCGGCGTGCCGGTGGGCGGGCAGCGCCATCACCGGCACCACCCCGGCGCGCAGCGCGCCGATGAACACCTCGTAGAACTCGGCCACGTTGGGGAGCTGGAGGACGATCCGCTCGCCCCGGCGGATGCCCCGGGCCAGCAGCCCGGTGGCCATCCGGTCGGCCCGCCGGTCGAGTTCGGCGTAGCTCCACCGACGCTCCCCGTCGACGACCGCGATCTGCCCCGGCCGCTCGGCGGCGTGCCGGCGGACCATCTCGTCGAGCAGTTCGTCGGTCCAGTAGCCGGCCGCCCGGTAGCGGCGGACGTACTCCTCGGGCCAGTCGGTCACTTGTCGTCTCCCAGTCCGGCGGCGTGGAGAAAGGTGCGGAACTTCGCGCTGGTCTCGGCGAGTTCGTGCTCCGGCACGGAGCCCGACACGACGCCGGCGCCGGCGAACAGCCGCAGGCCGTCCCCGTCGGCCTCCGCGCAGCGGAGTGTGACGACCCATTCGCCGTCGCCGTCGGCGTCCCCCCAGCCGACCACCCCGGTGTAGAACCCGCGGTCGAAGGGCTCCAGCGTACCGATCAGCGCGCGGGCCCGGTCGGTCGGCGTCCCGCAGACCGCCGGCGTGGGGTGCAGGTCGAGCGCGAGGTCGAGCGCGCTGGTGGCGGGGTCGCGCAGGGTGCCGGTGACGACCGTGGACAGGTGCCACATCGCGGCGGTGCGGATCACCGACGGCCGCTCGGGCACGACCAGGTCGTAGCAGTGGGGTTCGAGCGCGCGCCGGACGGCGTCCACCACGAAGGCGTGCTCCGCGAGGTCCTTCGGGGACTCCAGCAGGGCTGCGGCGCGCCGCCGGTCCTCGACCGGGTCGTCGCTGCGCGCGGCCGAGCCGGCCAGCGGGTTGGAGGTGACGGCGGTGCCGCGCCGGGAGACCAGCAGCTCGGGGCTGGCGCCGACCAGGGTCGCGCTGCCCTGGCCGGGGACGGCGAAGGTGTAGCCATGCGGGTCACGGTGGATCAGCCGGCGGAGCATGGCCGGGAGGTCGGCGCCGCCGGGGGTGGACAGCTCCAGGGTCCGGGCGAGGACGACCTTGCTGAGTTCGCCGTCCGCGGCGAGGATCCGGACGGCGTCGGCGACGGCGTCCCGGTAGCCCTCGGGGGCCGGGACGGCACGGCTGGTCCAGACCGGGCCGGTGCGGTCCCCGGGCGCGAGCCGCAGCAGCGGGTCGTCGTGGACCGGCTGGGCCCACTGGGTCCGGTCGGGTATGAAGAGCGCGGCCGGGCGGCCGGGGGCGAAGGGGACGGCGCCGACCACGAGCGGGTCGGGCCGCTCCGGGGTGCGCGCCTCCCGCAGCAGGCGGGTGGCCTCGGCCGGATCGGTGACGGCCGCCCGGCTGCCCGTGGCGAGCAGCGTCCGTCCCGGACCGGCGAAGAACGCCCGGTCGGGCCCCGGGCGGTAGGCGGCCAGCAGGGCACCGCCGACGCGGTGGTCCGCGGTGGTGCCGCCGGTCTCGTTCACTGTGGTCATGCTGCTCCGTTCGGAAAGGCGGGATCGGCTCTGCCCGGTGGATCGTCCGACCGGTGGATCGAGTGCGGGGGAGAGGACGGCTCAGGCGCGCAGGGTGGCGCCGCCGTCGACGTAGAGGTCCTGCATGGTGATGTGCCGGGCCCGGTCGCCGGCCAGGAACACCACGGCCTCGGCGATGTCCTCGGGGTCGGCGATCCGGCCGAGGGGTATCCCGACCCGGTAGCTGGCCGGGTCGCCGTCGATGACGCGCTGTTCGGCGGCGTCGTCGCGCCACAGGGAGCGCTGCATCTCGGTGTCGGTCGAGCCGGGGGAGACCAGGTTGCAGCGGACGCCCGACCGGGCGAGCTCCAGGCCGAGGCAGCGGACGAACATCGCGGTGGCGGCCTTGGAGGCGGCGTAGGCGGCCATCGTGGTGCGCGGCACCCCGGCGGCGTTGGAGCCGACGGTGACGATGCTGCCGGCGCCGCGCTCGGCCATCCGGCGTCCGACCGCCCGGCAGGTGTGGAACACCCCCGTGGTGTTGACGGCGAAGGTGGCCGCCCAGTCCTCGTCGGTGGTCTCCACGGCGAGGGCCGGGCGCAGGATCCCGGCGACGTTGACCAGGATGTCGATCGGGCCGACCGTGCGCTCCACGCGCTCGACCTCGGCCTCGACGGCGGCGGCATCGGTGACGTCCAGCAGGCCGAGCCCGGGGCCGTCGGCCCGCCGGTCGGTGGCCACGACGTGAGCCCCGCGCTCGGTGAGCAGGCGGGCGACCGCGGCGCCGATGCCCTGGGCTGCGCCGGTGACGAGCGCGACGCGCCCGTCGAACTCCGCGGCGCGGTCGGGGCCGGCCGAGGCCCGGACTCCCGTGTCGGTGGCGGGCGGAGCGGGGACGTCCACGGGGGAAGTCGGCATGAGAGATCTCCGGGAGCGGGCAGGTCGGTCGAATGGGCTGAGCGCAACAGTTCGGTAAGGCTAGCCTAACTATGTTTCCCGGGGGCGACCAGGGTGGGTGTGCCCCGGAATGCGAGCGGTGTCGGGGTGCGGCTCGGGGTGCCTCGCCGGGCGCGGCCTGCGCAGGTCGTGGTGCACGGCTCGCCCTGGCGCTCCCGCCGGGCTCGCTGTCCCGGATTTCCCCGACACTCCTTCGATCGCCGAGGGATCCTTGACGTGACTTCATGAGTTAGGCGAGGCTAACCTTATGTCGATCGATCCCGGTCACGGGCCGGCCGAGGTGGCCGAGGCCCGTCCCGCGCCCCCGTGCGGACGCGCGCACGCCGATCGGCTGCTCCCCGGCGGCGGGTCCCACGACCCGCCGGCCGTGGCCGACGTCCGGGCCGGCGGCGGCTCCGCCCCGCATGTGCAACGGCTCCCGTCCGGGCCCGTGTCCCGGTGAAGATTGGCTGACCGGATGAATCCCTCCGCACCAGGGCTGCTGACACTGAGCAGCTTTCTCATGTCCCGCACCGGCCAGGCCGCCCGTCGACGCCTCGCGACCCAGGCGGAGCGCCGCGGGCTCCGGCTCTGGCACGTGATGGTGCTCTGCGCGCTGGAGGAGGAGGGCAGCCACTCCAAGGGCGAGCTGGCCGCCCGGCTGGAGATCGGCTCCAGTGACGTGATCAAGGTGGTCGACGAGCTGGTCGTCGCCGGGTACGTCACGTGCACCCGCTCCTCGGCCGACCGCCGGCGGGTGCACGTCGACCTCACCGCGCCGGGCCGGTCGGCGGCGGCCGGCATCAACTCGGACCTGGCCGCCGCCGACGACGAAGTCCTCGCCCCGCTGTCCGGCGAGGAGCGCCTCCGGCTGTTCGACATGCTGAACCGGCTGAACGGCCACCTGGGTCAGGCCGAGGCCGGGCCCGACCGGCCCGCGCCCCGGCCCGAACCTCGGCCGGTCCGCGGGCACGGCCGGTGAGGTGCCGGCCCGTCAGCAGCTGCACCCCCACTCGGGCGCCCGGGGCGTGTCGGGAAGCGCGGTGGCGCGGAGCGCCCCGGCGGGCGCGGGGTGGACGGTGCGGCCGGCCTTGATGGTCTCGACGACGGTGATGTCCTTGATCTCCTCGGGGTCGACGGCCAGCGGGCTGGCGCTGAGGATCACCAGGTCCGCGAGCTTGCCGACCTCGATGGTGCCCTTGCGGTCCTCCTCGAAGTACTGGCGGGCCGCGTTGACGGTGATCGCGCGCACGGCGTCCAGGGCGTCGACGCACTGCTCGGGGCCGACCACCACGCCCTCGGTCCGGCTGCGCCGGGTCACCTGGCTGGACAGGATGGCGATCGAGTTGGGCAGCGCCACCGGGGCGTCGTGGTGCGAGGTGTAGGCGAGGCCCTCGTCCAGCGCCCAGCGGGCCGGCGAGATGGTCGCGGCCCGCTCCTCCCCGAGGACGGTGCCCCGGTACCAGTCGCCCCAGTAGTAGGTGTGCATGGAGAAGAAGGACGGGATGACGCCCAGCCGGGCGAACTCCCGGACCTGGTCCCGGCGGGCGGTCTGCGCGTGGATCGCCACCGTCCGCCGGTCGGCGGAGCCGGTCAGCTCGGTGGCGCCCTCGACCGCCTTGAGGAACTGGTCGATCGCGGCGTCCCCGTTGACGTGGGCGAGGACCTGCCAGCCCCGGGCGTAGGCGGTGCCGACCTGCTTCAGGACGGTGCTGTCGTCCTCGATCGCGGGGTAGCCGCGGTAGTCGTCGGGCAGTCCGGCCGGCGGGGTCAGGTACGGCTCGGTGAGCCAGGCGGTGCGGCCCTGCGGCGAGCCGTCCAGGACCAGCTTCACACCGGCCGCGCGCACCCCGTCGACGTACTCCCGGCTCGCGCCGACCGGGTCGTCCTCCGGGGCGTCGGCGAGCAGGTCGGCCTTGACGTAGGCGACCACGTCGATCTTGAACGGCACGGCGGCGGCGGTGTCCCGCAGCGCCTTGAGGTTGGCCGGGCTGGTACCGCCCTCCTGCACGGTGGTGAAGCCGAACCGCGCCGCCGACTCCGCGCCCTCGATGAACAGGGCCAGCAGCGCGGCCTCGGGCAGGCCCGCCATCGCCAGCTCCGAGGTGGGATTGAAGGCCTTCTCCTCCAGCACCCCGTCGGGCTCGCCGTAGGAGGGCGGTACCGCGAGCTCCCGGCGGCGGATGACCCCGCCCTCCGGGTCCGGCGTGGCGGCGCCGTACCCCAGCCGCTCCAGGCCCAGGCTGTTCACCGCGCCCAGGTGGAAGGACTGGTGGATGGCCAGCACCGGGCGGCTGGTGGAAACTTCGTCGAGGTCGTCACGGGTCGGGTGGACGCCCTCGGCGAGCATCGCGTCGTCGTAGCCGAAGCCGATGATCCAGTCGGAGTCCCGACCCACCGGGCCCTCCGCCCAGGCCCGCAGCTTCTCCTTCAGCGTGGCGAGGTCGGCGACGTCCCCGTCGGGTGCGGCCAGCAGGTCGGCGATGGTCGCCTGGAGCCCGATCCCGCCGAGGTGCCCGTGCGCGTCGACGAACCCCGGCAGCAGCGCCCGTCCCGCGAGGTCGCGCAGCCGCGTCCGAGGCCCCCGCCAGCCGTCGACCGCTTCGTCGAGGCCGCCGACGAAGACGATGAGCCCGTCCTTGACCGCGACGGCCTCCGGCGCCGGCCCTTCGGCGACGGTCACGATGTCGCCGCCGTGGAAGATGAGGTCGGCCTGCTCGGCCATGCTGCTGCCCCTTGGGTGGGATGCGAATGGTGACCGGGCCACTACCCCACGTGATCGTTCGTCAACCCTCCACCGGACCGCGCCCCGCGCCCCTGCGGCGAGCCGCCCGACCCCGGCACGATCGCCGGGCCGCCCGGTCGGTGGCCGTCCGCTGCCCGGGCCGCCCGGAGTGCCGGGCGCCCGGCATGTGCGCGGACCCGCGGCGCACTGGCATGATCGCCGCATGGCAGAACGCATCATCGGCGCTTGTGACGGCGCTTCGAAGGGCAACCCCGGTCCGGCCGCCTGGGCCTGGGTCATCGCCGACGCCGACGGCCGGCCGCAGCGCTGGGAGGCCGGGCCGCTCGGCCGCGCGACCAACAACGTCGCCGAACTGACCGCGCTGAAGGAGCTGCTGGGCGCGGTCCGGCCGGGAGTGCCGCTGGAGGTCCGGATGGACTCCCAGTACGCGATGAAGGCGGTCACCCAGTGGCTGCCCGGCTGGCGCCGGAAGGGCTGGAAGACCGCCGCCGGGACACCGGTCGCCAACAAGGACCTGATCGTGGCGATCGACGCGCTGCTGGCCGGGCGCGACGTCGAGTTCGTCTACGTCCCCGCGCACCAGGTCGACGGCGATCCGCTGAACGCCGTCGCCGACCGGGCGGCGAGCGACGCGGCGGTGGCCCAGCAGCCGGCGAGCGGCACCTCCGTCGACGCGCCGCTGCCCGCCCCCCGCGCGGACGCCGCACCGTCGGCCGGGTCCCGGCAGGCCGGGGCCCCGGCCGCCAAGCGGACCGGCGGCCGGGCGGGCGCCAAGTCCGCCGGGGGCCGGACCAAGGCCAAGTTCCCCGGCTCCTGCCGCTGCGGTCGCCCGTACGCCGTCGGCGACCCGATCGCCAAGAACCCGGACGGCTGGGGCCACCCCGACTGCGCCCAGGCCGCCGAGGCCGGCACCCGCTCCACCTGAGCCGTCCCGGTCCGCCCGGCCTGCCCGAGCCGTCCCGCTCCACCTGAGCCGTCCCGGTCCGCCCGGCCTGCCCGGGTGGACCGCCGGCCGGGCGGTCAGCCCCGGTCCGACCCCTTGCGGGAGTTCAGCAGCAGCGGTAGCAGCGAGAGCACCACGACGCCGCCCACCAGCAGCCACAGGTAGCTCTCGATCCCGGGGACGGCGGCGCCCAGCCAGTACCCCAGCAGCACCAGGCTCTGCGACCAGAGCACACCGCCGACGATCTGCCACACGGTGAAGGTCCGGGTGGGCACGTCCAGCATGCCCGCCAGCGGACTGAGCACCGTTCGGACCAGCGGCACGAAGCGGCCCAGGACGATCGCCTTCCGGTACCCGTAGCGGCGCAGCAGCGCCTCCCCCCGGGCCGCCGCCGACTTCAGCCGCCCGCTGCGGCTGCGGGCCAGCGCCGGCCGGCCGCCGTGGCGCCCGAGCAGGAAGCCCACCTGGGCCCCGGCCACCGCCCCCACCGCGGCGCAGAGCATCACCTGCCAGAGCGACAGGTGGGGCCCGGAGCGGCTGCCGGCGGCGCAGAGCACCCCGGCGGGCAGCAGCAGGGTGTCACCGGGGAGGAAGAACCCCACCACCAGCAGTCCCGACTCGGCGAACACCACCACCAGCACGGCCAGCGCGCCGAAGGCGGCGAGCAGGGAGTCCCCGCTCGTCGGGTCGACGGCCAGCGGCACGCCGCTCACCCGGTCCCGGCCGCGGCCGTTCGACGGTCCGGGTGTCGTCCTGCGGGAGAACTGGGCACGTGGTGAACCGTACTCGCGCGCCCGCGCCACCCGCCACAGCAAGCGGTGCGCGGCCCGGCGGGGCCCGCCGTCCGGCCGCCGCCGGCGAGGGTGAGTTGCCCGCCTGTGCACCGGGCCGACACGCGCGGGACGCCCGGAGGTCACGCGGACCGAGTGGGATCGGCCCGGCTCTCCCGTTCCCGAGCGACCCCTGGACCCCCCCATGCGACGCACCCTCACCTCCACCGTGGCGCTGGCCGCTTCCGCGCTGCTGTCCCTGGCCGTGGCCGTCCCCGCCCAGGCGCACGGCGGCCCGGCGGCGGGCCCGGCCTTCAGTACGCCGGCCGGCGCCACCACCAAGGCGCCCTACCGGCCGCTGCAGAGCGTCCGGAGCCTGCAGCAGGCACCGGACGGCTACACCGCGGTCTTCACCCAGACCGTCTCCCGGCACGGCGCCCGCGCGCTCAGCGACAGTGAGGACGGCGACCTCCTGGTGAAGCTCTGGCAGCAGGCCGCCGACGAGGGTGCGCTGACCCGGGTGGGCAAGGGCTTCGGCCCGGACGTGCGGGCGCTGCTGGACGCCAACGCGAAGGTGGGCTACGGGGCGCTGACCGGGCAGGGCCGGCGGGCGCTCCAGGACACGGCCGAGCGGATGGAGCAGCGGCTCCCCGGCCTCTTCCGGCGGATCGCCGCCGGGGCCGACGACCCGGCGGGCCCGGACCGGATCGACGTGGTCAGCTCCGGCCAGCCCCGGGCGGTCGACTCGGGCACCGAGTTCACCAAGGGCCTGCTGGCGGGCGAGCCGGCGCTGGCGAAGGCCGTCGACCCGGCCCGGACCGACACCGACCTGCTCTACTTCCACAAGTCCGCCGTGAACAAGGACTACACCGACTACGTCAAGAAGGACCCGCGGCTGGCGGCCACCCTCGCGGCGGTCCGGGACCAGCCGCGCAGCCACCGGGCGGCCCGGAAGGTGCTGGAGCGGATCTTCACCGGGCCGTTCGTCGACCGTCTCGCGGCCGGCGGCTACCCCTTCGCCGGGAACGAGGTCGACGCGGCCCAGGCCGTCTTCAACCTGTACAGCGTCACCGCCGACCTCACCGACGAGGGCGACTGGCACCTGGGCCGCTACATCGGCTCCGAGGAGGCCGCCTGGTTCGGCTACCTCGACAACGCCGAGGAGTACTACACCAAGGGCCCGGGCTTCGCCGGTCAGGACATCACCTACAGGATGGCCGGAGTGCTCCTCGACGACCTGTTCCGCAAGGCCGAGAACCGCCGGGCGGGCACCGGCGGTCCGGCCGCCGAGCTGCGCTTCACCCACGCCGAGGAGATCATCCCGCTCGCCGCGCTGATGCGGCTGCCCGGCAGCACGACCCAGGTCACCGAGGCCTCCCCGTACACCTACGCGAGCAACGCCTGGCGCGGCGCGACGGTGGCCCCGATGGGCGCGAACATCCAGTGGGACCTCTTCCGCAAGGGCGACGACTACCTGGTCCGGATGCTCTACAACGAGCAGCAGACCGCCTTCCGGCCGGGCTGCGCGCCGGTCTCGAAGGGCAGCTACTTCTACGACCTGGACGAGCTGGAGCGCTGCTTCGGCCGGACCGCGTAGCGGACGGGGCACCGGGCGGCCGGTGGCCGCGGGCCCGGTGGCACGGAGGGTCAGCCCCGTGTGCTGTACTACGCGTTCACCGATTCCCCACAGCCCCTCAGGAGTGACCCGCCGGATGAGTGCCACCTGTCCGCAGTGCGAGGCATCCGACCGGTCCGTCCCGGTGTCGCGGGCCCTCGCGGACACCACGGAGCCGCTTGAGGAGCCGGTTCGCGCGCTGCTCGCCCCGCCGCCCGAGCCGAAGCCGGCCCGGGAGCTGAGCGGCGGCGCGATCGCGCTGTCCGCCCTGGCGGCGATCTTCGCCGTGGTCGGGATCCTCTCGCTGGTCCGCGACCGGGAGGACCTCTCCGGGTACGACGCGGCCTACCGGGCGGGCTACCTGGCCGGTCCGTTCATCCTCCCGCTGATCCTGCTGGCGGCCGCCGCGATCGTGGAGCTCGTCGCGCGCTCCCGCCGCCGGCCCGGCTCCGGGTCGCCCGAGGAGGCGGCGCACCGGCAACTGCACGCCCGGGTGTGGCAGGCCGGGTGGCTGTGCCGGCGGTGCCGGGTCGCGTTCTTCCCCGAGGCGTCGATCCGCCCGGGATTCCCCGCCTCGCCGGCGATCCCGCTGGAGCAGTTCCCGCACTGGGTGATGACCGCCGCCGAGCGGGCCTTCGGCGCGCAGGCCCGGCCCGTGGCCGGCTGACACCGTCCGGGCGGGTCCTCCGCCGGCGCCCGGTACGGCCGGTGGCGGCGCCGGGGCCTGGGGAGGAGGATGGCCACGCCGAGGAGGTGTGGCCGAGTGGCGGACGAACAGGGCATCCCTACGGGCGCGGTGAGCGGCGCGGTGGGGTCCGGCGACGGCCCGGCGCTGCGCCTGGAGGAGGTCGCGCGGGAGGGGCCGGGCACCCGGCGACCCGCGCTGAGCGTGGCCGATGCCCGTACCGGGCGCGGCACCGGGATCCCGCCCGGGCGGCGGATGCTGCTGCGGGTCGGTGTCCGGCTGGGCTGTGCCGGCGGCCGGATCGGGGCGGGGGACCTGCGGGCCGCGCTGGTCGGTGACGTCCTGCAGAGGGTCGCTGAGATCGAGGGCCTCCAGGTGGTGCGGGTCCTCGCCGTGGCGGAGGGCGCCGCCGCCGACTTCGGGCGCGCCGCCGCCGCTCTCGGTGTCCACCCGCCGGTCGCCGTCGTCGCCTCCGGTGATCCGGACGGTCCACTGGGCGGCCCGCCGGACGTCCAGGTCCTGGCGGCGGACGCCGAGCGGGCGGGCGCGGCGGGCGTCTGGCTCGGGGTCGGCCCCGCCGGGCCGGACCGGGGCGGCGAGCTGGCGGCCGGTCTCGGCTCCGGCGCCGTCGACGCCTCCGCGCTGCGGCTGGCCCTGCTCGCCCGCCCGTACGGCGAGCCGGTCGTGGCGGGTCCGCGTGAGCTGGCCGAGGCGGCGGGCACGCTGCGGGACTGGCGGCGGCAGGTCGCCGACTGGGCCTGGGGGCCCTCGAAGCCCGTGCCGGACGAGATCCGGCGGGAGGCCGCGGCCGCGTTCACGGGGGACCTCGACACCCCTGCGGTGCTGGCCCTGCTGCACCGCGTCGGGGTGGCCCCGGGGCTCGCGGACGGGGCCCGCTTCGAGACCTTCGCCGCCCTGGACCGGGTGCTGGGGCTGGAACTCACCCGCGACGTCGGCCGCCACTGACCGGTCCGCCCTCCCGCCACCGACGCGCCGTCAGCCCCCTTGAGCCCTGGGCATGGCGGACGGCGGCGGCCTCGCCCCGGGCGGGCACCGGCGCCGCCGACGCCCTCGGCCGTGGACGCCGCCCGGCCGGGGATCAGGCCTGCGGCCGGGGCGTGACCAGGGTGCCGTTGATGACGGTGCGCAGGATCCAGGCCAGCCGCTGCTCGGGCGTGCCGGAGAGGAGGTCCGCGCCGAGCGCGGTGATGCGCGGGTGGTCGGCCGCGGTGGTCGCCCGGAGCGCGTCGGCCAGCGCGCCCTGCTCCGCCTCGGCGCGGGCGTCCTGCTCGCGGCCGGCCTGCTCGGCGGCGATCGCGGTGGCCGCCAGGAGGAGGACGTCGACGCCCCAGGCGGCCTGGCCGTCGGGGACGTCCCCTTCGTGCAGCAGGGCGAGGACGGCCTCGACGAGCGCGAGGTAGTTCGACCCCGAGGGGCGGGCCAGCAGGGCCGAGTGCGCCAGGCTGGGGTGCTGGAAGAGGACGTGCGTGTACGAGCCGAGGACGGCGGCGAGCCGCTCGCGCCAGTCGCCCGGCGCGCTCAGCGGCCCGAGGTCGACGGCGCCCAGCAGCTCCTCCAGGATCGCCGCGTGGAGCTCGGCGGTGTTGGCCAGGTAGACGTACAGCGACGCCGGGCCGGTGTCGAGCTCCTGGGCGAGCCGGCGCATGGTGACGCGTGGAAGGCCTTCGGCCCGCATGATCCGGACGGCCGTGTCGACGATGCCCTCGTAGGTGAGCGCGGGCTTGGCGGGCCGCTCTCGGCGGCTACGAGGAGCGGGGGAGCGTGACGTCACGCCGCCGAGCCTAACGATCGCGTTCGGGGCGAACAAGTTCGGCGCAGACGAACATGTTCGTTAAGGCCTTGTTCCTGACGAACATGTTCGTTACGTTGGAGAGGAGGGCGCGCCGCCCGCTCGTCCCGAGCCGCCGGCCCGACCGCCCCCACCCGCGACCCCACGCCCGTACCCGCCCGAGGAGCACGCCATGACCACCACCCACCACCCCCTCGCGATCGTCGGCGCCGGCCTCGGCGGTCTGACCCTGGCCCGCGTCCTCCAGGTGCACGGCATCGCCGCGACCGTCTTCGACCAGGAGCCCTCCCGGGAGGCCCGCACGCAGGGCGGCATGCTCGACATCCACGGCGACACGGGCCGGCGTGCGCTCCGCGCGGCCGGCCTGCACGAGCCCTTCCTCGGCCTCGTCCACCCGGGCGGCCAGGCCATGCGGATCGTCGCCCCGGACGGCGCCGTCCGCCACAGCGAGGAGGACGACGGCAGCGGCGACCGCCCCGAGGTGGACCGCGGCCGGCTGCGCGACCTGCTGCTCGACTCCCTCGCGCCCGGTACCGTCCACTGGGGGCGGAAGGCGACCGGCGCCCGCCCGCTCGGCGACGGCCGTCACGAACTGCGCTTCCAGGACGGTTCGGCCGTCACCACCGACCTGCTGGTCGGTGCGGACGGCGCCTGGTCCCGGATCCGCCCGCTGCTCTCCGCGGCGACGCCGGCCTACACCGGCGTCTCCTTCGTCGAGGCCGACCTGCACGAGGCGGACACCCGTCACCCGGCCGCGGCGGCCCTGATCGGCGGGGGCTTCTTCTTCTCCCTCGGGGAGGGCAGGGGCTTCCTGGCCCACCGGGAGGGCGACGGCAGTCTGCACGTCTACACCGCCCTCAAGGTCGCCGAGGAGTGGCTGGACGGCATCGACCTGGCCGACACCGCCGCCGCCAAGGACGCCGTCCTGGCCCACTTCGACGGCTGGCACGAGAGCCTGCGGGCGCTGGTGGGGGAGGCCGACGGCGCGCTGGTCGGGCGGCGCGTCCACGCCCTGCCGATCGGCCACCGCTGGGAGCGGACCCCCGGTGTGACCCTGCTGGGCGACGCCGCGCACCTGATGTCCCCGTTCGCGGGGGAGGGTGCCAACCTCGCGATGCTCGACGGGGCCGAACTCGCCCTGGCCCTCGCCGCCCACCCGGACGACGTCGAGGCCGCCCTGCGGGCCTACGAGGAGCCGATGTTCCCGCGCGGCGCGGCCTCGGCCGCCGAGTCCGCCGCGAGCCTGGCGCAGATGTTCGGCGAGCGCGCGCTGGAGGGCCTGCTGGAGCGGTTCGCCGCCACCGGCTGATCGGCCGCCGGTCCGGGCTCCTCGCGCTCGCGGCCCTACGCGGGGGCGACGGCCCGTTCCAGCAGGCCGTGCAGCAGCTGCCTCTCCTGTGCGGTGAGGCTGCCCAACGGCGAGCCCTCGGTGAGGAGTTCGAGGAGCCGTTCGCGCAGCGCGGTGCCCTCGGCGGTGAGCACGAGCTGCTTGGCGCGGCGGTCGGTGGGGTGCGGGTGCCGCTCGATCAGCTGCTGCTTCTCCAGCTTGTCGACGACGAAGGTGGTGTTGGAGGGCTCGCAGCTCATGCGCTCGGCGAGCTCGCGCATGGTCATCGGCCCGCTCATCTCCCGCAGCGCGGCCGCCTGGGAGGGGGTGAGCCCGAGGGTGGCCGCGCGCACGCGCACGTGCTCGACGATCCGCTGGTTCAGCCCGTTCACCAGGCCGCACAGCTGTCGCACGGCGATGGCCTGCGGCTCGGAGAACGTCGTCATGGCGCCCACTCTAGCAGTTCGTCAAGCCAACATAATTGCAGTTTGAATGATTCGAACTTGATGCTTATGGTGGCGACGACGGCGCCGGAACCCCGGCGCCGAACTGACGTCGACACACGGGAGAGAACTCATGGCCGACATGACGGCGGGTCAGAGCGAGCGACTGCGCCGGCCGGCGGGGGTCCGCTCGATGCGGCTGGGCGACACCACGGTGTCGTACGTGCCGGACGGTGATGTGCGGCTGCGCCCCCTGGACGTGCTCCCGGACAGCACCGGCGAGGTGTGGGCCGCGCACCCGGAGTACCTGGACGCCGGGGGCCACCTGGTCGGGAGCGTCGGCAGCCTGCTGGTGGAGCACGGCGACCGCGCGCTGCTGATCGACGCGGGCTTCGGCCCCCGGTCGCACGCCGCGCCGGCCGGGCCCCTCGCCACGATCCGCGGCGGCGCGCTCCCGGACGGCCTGGCCCGGCTCGGCCGCGCCCCCGAGGGCATCGAGGCGGTGGCCTTCACCCACCTCCACGCCGACCACCTCGGCTGGGCCGCCCTCCCCGCCCCCGGCGGGGACCGGCCGCTGTTCGCCCATGCCGACTACCTGGTCTCCGCGCCGGAATGGGAGCAGCGGGACCTCGCGGACGAGCAGGTCGCGGCCCTGGTCCCGCGCGTCCGGACGATCACGGACGGGCAGGAGGTCTTCCCGGGCGTCCGCGTCCGGATCCTCCCCGGGCACACCCCCGGGCACGCCGAGTACGTCATCACCGGGGGCGGCCGGCGGCTGATCGCCTTCGGCGACACCGCGCACTCGCCGATCCAGATCGACCACCCGGACTGGTCCTCGGGCTTCGACCACGACCTGACCCGGACCGCCGAGCACCGCCGCCGACTGGTCGCCGAGCTGGCGGAGCCCGGCACGATCGGCTTCGGCGTGCACTTCGCCGACGTGGTGTTCGGCCACGTCCGGCGGGGTGGGTCCGGCCCGGCGTGGCAGCCGCTGGACGCCTGACCCGACGGCCCGGTCAGCCGGCCTGCCAGCCGTGTTCGAGGAGGTCGAAGGCGGCGTCCAGGGCCCGCGCCGGGTCCGCCGAGTCGCGGGCGAGCGCCGAGGCTTCGAGGGTGAACCGGGCCAGCGCGGCGCAGCGCGGGTCGTCGGGCTCGGCGCCGGTCGCGTCGGCGACGGCGTGGGCCAGGGCCTCCTGGTGGCGCGTCCACATCCGGCGGGCGTACTCACTCAGCGCGGGGGTGTCGCGGACGAGGTCCGTGACCGACGGCGACACCGGCTACGTCAACCGGCCCCTGTACGCGCTGCCGGTGCCGCACAGCTGGCCGCACACCCCCGGCGTCACCCTGCTGGGCGACGCCGCCCACCTGATGTCCCCCTTTTCCGGTATGGGCGCCGACCTCGCCATGCTGGACGGCGCCGACCTCGGGGTGCCCCGAGCGGTGTCCGCCGCCACCGGTTCGGGGGAGGCCGCCGAACGTGACATCGTGTGCGTGAAGCCGTCAACCGGCAGCACCCTTCCAGGAGGTCCCGTATGAGCAGCGAATCAACGTCGTCCGACCACGCCGAGAACACCGAGAAGGCCACCGGCGCGGAGGCCGACCAGGCCGCCGCGGCGCCCGCCACGCAGGACGACGTCAAGGCCCGGTTCCTGGCCGCGCTGGAGCGCAAGCACGGCACCAAGGGCGGCGCCGCGTCCGGCGGCCCGAACGGCGACTCGAAGATCCACGGCGCCCACGCCGCGGCCGGCGGCAAGCGCAACTTCCGCCGCAAGAGCGGTGGCTGAGCACTCGACCGCTCGGGCGGCGCCGGATCCGGCGCCGCCCG
>NZ_JBEXYD010000084.1:0-27059 GCF_040630735.1 Kitasatospora sp. NPDC005748 | reverse complement strand
CTGACCGAGGAGGCGGCCCGGGTGTTCCGCGCCCGGGTCGTCTTCGAGCCGTGCGGGTGGTCAGCAGCTGAGGACCGGGCCCGCCCAGTCGGCGTGGTCGCTGATGGTGCCGTCGCCGCCGTCGGTGACCACGAGCCGCAGTTCCTCGGCGCCCGTCAGGTCGGCGGTGAGGTGCCTGGGGGCCGACGTCACGGTCATCAGGCCGCTGTCGGCGACCTTGACGGCGTCCTTGTAGATCTCGAACGAGACGCTCGCGCGGCCGTTCGCCTCGGCGTCCACCCCCACGTCGGTGGTGAGCGAGGTGCAGGAGCCGCCGAGGAAGTAGACCACCTGGCTGAGCGCGTTGACGCCCAGGCCCTTGGCGTACGTGGTGCCCGCGATGGTGATGGTCCGTCCGTCCCGGGCCTGGTTCTCGCCGTTGCTCATGTCCTTCTCGACCGGGCCCCAGCTGTTGCCGGCGGAGGCCCAGGCGAGGTCGGAGAGCTGGTGGGCACCGGCGGCCGGGCCGCTGCCGCAGGCGAGCCGGGGGCCCGCCCAGTCGGCGTGGTCGTAGCTGGTGCCGTCGCCGGCGTCGGTGACCACCAGACGGACGGTGGTGGCGCCGGTGAGGTCGGCGGTGAGGTGCCTGGCGGGGTCCTTGCCGGTCATCGGCCCGCTGTCGGCGGCCAGGGCGGCGTCCCTGAAGATCTGGAACCTGACCGAGCCGTTGCCGTAGGTCTCGTCGTCGATCCCGACGTCGGTGACCAGGTTCCGGCAGGCACCCCCGAGGTGGACGCCGACCTCGCTGGGCGCGTGCACCCCCAGGCCCTTGGCGTACGCGGCGCCGCGGATGGTGAGGGTGTGGCCGTCAGCGGGCTGGATGTCGCCGTTGCTGCGGTCCCGCTCGACCGGTCCCCACTGGTTGGTGGCGGTGCCGAACGGGAGGTCGCTCAGCTGGGTGACCCCGGTGGGCGGGGGGACGGGCGAGCCCGGGGTGACCCGGAACATCGCGGTTCCGTGCCCCGGCACGACGGCGCTGACGGTCCCGTCGCCGGTGCTGGACTTCTTCGACCAGAGGTCCTTGACCTTGTAGGAGTTCGCCCCGGCGATGCCGAGGGTCCGTGCGGTCACGGTGATGGTGGCGTCGTAGGAGCCCTCGTTGGTCAGGGTGACCGCCCGGCCGCCGTCCGCCAGGGGCTTGGACATCACCACCAGACCGTTCTCGCTGGAGACCACCGAGCCCTGCCGGCCGAGCGGGTCCTGGTCGACCGCGATCACATCGGTGTTGGTCAGTATGGCCAGGGTCTCGGGGGCGGCGGTGCGCAGATCGGTGCCGATCATCAGGGGCGCGGCCATCTCGGCCCAGAGGCTGAAGTGGGTGCGGTACTCCGTCGCGGTCATGCCGCCGTTGCCGACCTCCAGCATGTCGGGGTCGTTGAAGGCCCCGGGCTTGGCGTAGTCGGCCAGGCCCTGGTTGGCCTGGGCGATGGAGATCATGCTGTCCCAGGTGTCGTCGATGTCGCCGGTGGTGCGCCAGGAGTTGCCGACCGGCGGGGCCCACTCCCACGGGCCGGTGCTGCCCCACTCGCAGATGCTGTAGAGGATCGGGCGGCCGGTCGCCTTCAGCGCGTCCCCCATCGCCCGGTAGCGGGTCCGGGCGTCGACGCCCTGGTTGTGGCAGTTGTCGTACTTGAGGTAGTCCACTCCCCAGGAGGCCCAGAGCCGGGCGTCCTGCTGCTCGTGGCCGAGCCCGCCGGGGAAGCCGTTGACGTCGCAGGTGTGGTCGCCCGCGCTGGAGTAGAGGCCGAACTTGAGCCCCTTGCCGTGGACGTAGTCGGCGAGCGCCTTGATGCCGTGCGGGAAGCGGACCGGGTCGGGGACGAGGTCGCCCGCGCCGTCGCGCTGCGGCTGCGCCCAGCAGTCGTCGAGGTTGACGTACTGGTAGCCGGCTGCCTTCAGGCCCTTGCTGACGAAGAGGTCGGCGATGCCCTTGATCATGGCTTCGTCGAACTGGGCGCCGCAGTGCGTGGAGTTCCAGTTGTTGAAGCCCATCTGCGGCGTCAGATTGAGGCCGTTGTCCAGGGCCAGCGCCGGTGGTGCGGTCGCGAGTTCGAGGCCGACGGCGAGGGCGCCGCCACCGGTGAACAGGGTCAGGGCGGTCAGCGCCGAGGCCATGCGGCGCGGCAGTTCCGTGCGACGCGACCGTGCGGCGCGGCGCGGTGGTGCGGTGCCGGGGGAGCGCAAAGGTCCTCCAGAGAAGGGGTGTCGGGTGGGACGGGGCCCCGGCTCCGGCGCTGCGCCGGAGCCGGGAGACAGGGGAGTTTCCGGCGGACGGCGCGTCAGGAGAGCAGGCTCCAGGACTGCCCGACCAACGATCCGTCGGGCGGGCCGGTCACGACCGGGGAAGTCGCGGCGGTCTGCGGCGCGGAGAGGACGAGACCGGTGGCGACGTTGGTGATGGTCAGCGCGCCGGTCGTGGTGCTCTGGACGACGCGCCACTTCTGGGCCGGGTCGGCCGGGTCCCAGGCGTTCCGGACCCGGGCGGGCTGACCGGCGACGGCGGCGCCGGTCAGCGTGCCGTGGCGCTGCGTGTCGGTGTAGCAGTTGTCGGTGATGCGCACCGTGCCGTCCGGGTTCGGCGCGAAGTTCCACTGCTCGGAGGTGTGCCAGCTCCACCAGGTGTTGATGTCGGTGGGGGAGCCGTCGGGGGCGCTGCAGGTGCCCTGGACCTCCAGGGCCTGGCCGCCGGTGCCGCCGGCGCTGATGCCGTGGTAGCGGCCGTCGCCGATGACCGCGGCCGGCCCGGTGCCCGGCAGCGGCTTGAGGCGGTACAGGACGACGCCGTGCGGCTCGACCTGGGCGCCGAGCGCGCCGGTCACGTTGCCGGTGGCGCCGGTCCAGAGGTCCTTGGCCGAGTAGCCGGGGCCGGTCAGGCCGAGTTCGGCGAGCGTGGTGGAGACGTTCCGGTAGCCCGCCGGGTCCTGGTTGACGAGCAGGACGGCGGTGTCGCCGTCGGCGAGCTGCCGCTTGAGGACGATCGGGGCGGTGCTGCCGGCGGGCGGGGCGCCGACCAGGGTGGCGGGCCTGGTCAGCCGGTCCTGGTCGATCGCGATGACATCGGCGTTCTTGTAGACGGCGAGCTGCTCGGCGGTGATGCCGGTGGACCAGGTGAGGCCGTCCTGGGTGTGCCGGGAGTCCGCGGCGGTGCGCAGGTCCGCGCCGGAGATGAGCGGGGAGGCCAGCATGGCGAGGATCGACATCTCGCTGCGCGACTCGGTCACGGACATCGGCTTGTGGCAGGGGCAGGTGTCGGTGACGCCGTACACGCCGTACGGGTTCTGCCAGCCGGCGAACATCATGTCCAGGTCGTTCCAGCTGCCCGGCCGCACGTTGCCCGGGTACTTCAGGGCGGTCTGCAGCTGGCCGTTGTAGAGCACGCCCTCCAGGTCCGGACCGCGGTCGCCGCCGATCCGGCAGAGGTTGGCCACCTGTCCGCACCAGACCCCGGTCGGGGCGTAGCCGGGGGCCTCGAACGCGGGAGTGCCGGCCGCGACCACCACCGGGTCGGTGCGGGCCGGGTCGTCGCCGGCGAGCAGGTAGGGGACCCCGCTGTGCACCGGCTGCGCGGAGACGCTGAGGGCCACCCGCGGGCGGCCCTGGGCCCGGGAGGCGGCGTCGAGCGCCTGCTGGAAGTCGCGCACCCGGGCGTAGATGGACCGGGTCAGCTCCCTCCCCTCGCCCTGGGTCCAGTAGTTGTGGCCGTCGGGCCCGATGATCTGCGGTCCGTAGGGGCAGTCGTCGTACTTGACGAAGTCCACGCCCCAGGCGACGAAGTCGGCGGCGTCGGTGGACTCGTGCCCCAGGCTGCCGGGCCGGCCCTGGCAGGTCGTGTATGTGTCCGTGGCGTAGAGGCCGAACTTCATGCCCTTGCTGTGGGCGTACCAGGACAGGTACTGGATCCCGTTCAGGGTCTGCCCGTTGACGGTGTGCGCGGGGTAGCGGGCCGGATCGGGGACGAGGTGGCCGGTGGTCAGGTCGAATCCGGTGCCGTCCGTCCCGCTGGTGGGGTTGCGGTTGGCGTCGTAGAGCTGCATCGCGCCGTAGGCGGTCTTCACCAGGTCGGTGGTCTGGCCGTCGCGGTGGCCGAGCGACCAGCCGTCGTCGATGGTGACGGTGTCGTAGCCGGCCTGGACCAGCCCGTTGGCGGCCATGAAGTCGATGGTCTGGAGGACCTCCTCCTGGGTCACTCCGGTGCCCAGGGTGTTCCAGGAGTTCCAGCCCATCGGCGGGGTGAGGGCGAGTCCGTTGTCCAGGGCCGCCGCGGGGGCGGCCGTCCCGAGGACGACGGTGCCGAGCCCGGTCGCCGCGAGGGACAGTGCGACGAGGGCACGGGGCAGTGCACGGCTCAGTGCTCGGGGCACGGCTCGGGGCACGGGTATCCGCATGGGCGCTCCAGGGTGCGCGAGGGGGGTGGGGGATCGGCAGCCCGCTGCCGTTCGTTTCTGTTCGAAAGTCTCAACAGAAAGCAACGCAGCAAAGAGAAGCACACGTGCTGGCCGTCCTCAAGTGCCTGACCCAGACTCGTCCGTGACGGTCACTCGGCGGGGCTCGGCGCGGGAGAACCCCTTGCGCGCCGCGTTGAGTCACAGGTTGATCTCGGCGTGACGGAGCTCTTGACGAGAGGATGCCAAGTCATGTGACATTTCACATGACGTTGAAATCCGTTTGGTTCTGATTACTTGTCAGGCGTCCGCTCGACGCCGGCGTGCCCGGCGCCACCCTCGATTCCCGCCTGCGCCGATACCGGGGTTCCCGGCCGGGACGAAGGAGCGTTCCATGAGTCGACACACCGTCGACAGGCTCTCGGTCTCCAAGCCGAACGGCCCTGACGCGGGCGCGCGTCAGGGCCGTGAGCACCGTGCGGGCGACCGGGGCCGCCGGGGCGGTCGCGCGGCCGGGGCGGGGTGGTGGATTCCCGGTGTGCTTAGGATGAGATGACTTGCTGTCAGGACGAGTGGGGATTTCATGCGGGACGATGCGATGACCGGCTGGTCGGGGCCGGTGGCGGCGGGGGAGTGGCAGCCGCCGGCGGAGCTGAACATCGGCACCCCGCACCCGGCCCGGATGTACGACTACTACCTCGGCGGGAAGGACAACTTCCCGGCCGACCGGGAGGCCGCCGAGAAGGTCATCGCGGCGATGCCCGACGCCCGGCTCGGGGCCCGGATCAACCGTGAGTTCCTCGGGCGCGCGGTGGAGTTCGCCGTCGGCCGGGGTGTCCGCCAGTTCCTGGACATCGGTACCGGGATCCCGGCCGTGGGCAGTACCGCGGAGGTCGCCCACCGGGTGGCTCCGGATGCCCGGGTGGTCTACGTCGACAACGACCCGATCGTGCTCACGCACGCCCGCGCCCTGCTGGCCTACCACCCGGCCGGTCACACCAGCGTCCTGCACGCGGACCTGCGGGACCCGGAGGCGATACTGGGGGATCCGGGCCTGAAGGAGGCGCTCGACCTCTCCCGGCCGGTGGCGCTGATGCTGGTGGCGGTGCTGCACTTCGTCCGCGACGAGGAGGGCGCCGCCGAGACGGTGGCCCGGCTGCGGGACGCGCTGGCGCCGGGCAGCATGCTGATCCTCTCGCACGGCACCCAGGACTTCATGACCGCCCGGGCGGCCGCCGAGACCACCGAGGTCTACAGCCGCGCGAGCTCGCCGCTGGTCCTGCGGGCCCAGGAGGAGGTCCGGGAGTTCTTCGGCGACTTCGAGCTGGTCGACCCCGGCCTGGTCCAACTGCCGCTCTGGCGGCCGCAGGCGGAGCTCCCGCCGCGCTGGCAGGAGGCGGCCCCCGCCTACGCCGGAGTCGCGGTCAAGCGCTGACCGGTTCCCGGGGCCGCACGGTGTCCCCCGCGTCGAGACGCGGGGGACACCGGCGTTTCCGGGCCCGGCGGGGCGCCCGTCAGCCCATGCTCTTGGAGCCGTCCAGGGCCTCGCGGAGGATGTCCGCGTGGCCGGCGTGCTGCGCGGTCTCGGCGATCAGGTGCAGCAGGACGCGGCGCGCCGACCAGCGCGCGGAGGCCTCGAACCAGGGAGCCTTCGGCAGCGGCTGCGAGGCGTCCAGGTCGGGCAGGACGGCGACCAGCTCGTCCGTGCGGCGGGCCGCCTCGGCGTAGTCCTCCAGCACACCGGCCAGCGTCTCGCCGGGCAGCAGCCGGAAGTCGTTGTTCCGCCGCTCCCAGTCGGCCTCGGTCATGGTGGTGAAGTCGCCCATCGCCGAGGGCCCTTCCAGGATGAAGGCCGTCCAGGCGCGCTCGACGCTCGCGACGTGCTTGATCAGACCGCCCAGGCAGAGCTCGCTGACGGTGGTCCGCCGCCCGGCCTGCTCGTCGGTGAGGTCACGGGTGGTGAAGCGGAGGAAGTGCCGCTGCTTGCCCAGCGCCTCCAGCAGCTCAGCCCGCTCCCCGCCGGCTGCGGCCGCCGCGGGCTGCTCGGGCGTGGTCGCGGTGGTGGTGGTGTCGGTCATGGTGTCCGCCTTCGTCGTTCGTTCTCCGTTGCCGAGAACCAAGGTAGGAGCCATCTGGGTCAGGTCCTGTCCTAGTGCCGCACCGGAGTGGGGCCAGTTCCGCGGAGCGGCGCACGGGGCGCGCGGGGCGGCCCGCACCGATACGGGGACGTAACGCCTTTACCGGAACCTGACGGTATCGATGAAGGGATGAAACCCTTTCCTGACAGAGGTCTGACGACCCGTCCGTAGCGTGCCGGACATGTCGATAACCCATGGTCGAACCAGTCGCCCCGACGGCCGGACCCACAGCCGGGCGCGCACCCGAGCCGTGCCGGCCGTTCACCGCACCCTCCCCCGGGCCTTTCCCCGCACGTTCGTCGCCGCGGGAGCCCTCCTGCTGAGTACCGTCGCGGCCGTCGTGCTGCTGCCGAACACGGCCCTGGCCGCGGCGCCCGCCGGTCAGGAGTCCGTCACCGCGCACGCCGGCGCCACCACCGATCAGGAGCGCGGCCGGATCGACACCTACTGGACACCGGAGCGGATGAAGCTGGCCGGTGCCATGGTCCCCGAGATCACCCCCGTGCCCGAGGACGACGACACGGCCGACGATCCCCGGCCGCTGCCCGCGGACACGCCGGACCCAGGGGGCGTCTGGACGCACGGCGGCGCGGTGAACAGGAGCGTCGGCCGGCTCTTCTTCACCTTCAGCGACGGCTACGACGGCAGTTGTACGGCAACGGTCGTCAACAGCGCCAACCGCAGCACCGTCATCACGGCGGCGCACTGCCTGCGGGGCGTCGGCGCCCCGGCCGCCGCGGACACCTGGCACCACAACCTCTACTTCGTGCCCGGCTACCGCAACGGGACGAAGCCGCTCGGCGGCTTCGTCATCAGGAGCGCGGCCACCTCCTCCCGTTGGGACGCCGACCCGGGCGGCACGACCTCGGCCGATCTCGCGGTGGCCGGCTACGACACGGGCGTGCTGGTCGCGCACCGTTCCGCCGACGGCCGACGGATCGCGGACGTCACGGGAAGTCAGCGGATCGCGTTCACCCGGCCGGTCGAGGGCGAGTTCGTCCACACCTTCGGCTACCCGAAGGACCGGCTCAACGACCCCGGCGCCAAGTACGCCGGATCCCGCATGATCCACTGCGCCGGACCGGCCCGGCCCGGCACCGCGGCCCCCCTGCTGTGGGGCGAGCCCTGCGACATGGGCCACGGGGCGAGCGGCGGCCCGCACTTCGCGACGTTCGACACCAGGACCGGCACCGGTACGGTCGTCGGCGTCACCACCACCTCCGAGGACCTGGCCGGCGGCCCGGCCGCCACGCTGTACGCCACCCGCCTCGGGGACAGCGCCCACCGCCTCCACACCTGGGCGCAGACCCGCCCGGCCTGACCACCGCGCGGCGCACGGGCCCGGGAGGTCCGTGCGCCGCCCGCCCCGGGGGCCCGGTGCTCCTGCCCCCGCCCGCCCCGGCGACTGGCAGGATGGTCCCGTGGCCGCTCCGCTCCCTCCGCGAGTCCGGGTCGGCCGTCGGAGCGGCGGGAAAGCACGGGAGGGGAAGCTCGGTTGACGACCATGCGGATCATCGGTGGCGGCATCGCCGGAACGGCCGCCGCGCTGGCGCTGCACAAGGCGGGGTTCCACGTCACCGTCCACGAGGCGCACCCCGACACGGGCGAGGACATCGGGGCCTTCCTGACCCTCGCCTCCAACGGGATGCGCGCCCTCGCCGAGATCGACGCGGCCGAGGCCGTCGCGGCCCTCGGCTTCCCGATCACCACCATGACCGTGCTCGACGCGAGCGGCGCCGAACTGGCCGCCGTCCCGCTGGGCGAGCCCGGCCACCGGCTGACCCGCTACCGCTGCCTGCGCCGCGCCGAGCTGGCCGCGGCGCTGCGGGCCGAGGCGCGACGGCGCGGCATCGAGGTCCGGCACGGGGCCCGGCTCACCTCCGTCACCGAGACCGACGCCGACATCACCGCGCACTTCGCCGACGGCACCAGTGCCACCGGCGACCTCCTGGTGGGCGCGGACGGCACGCACTCCGCCGTCCGGGCCTGGCTGGACCCGGCCGCACCCGCGGCCGAGTACGCGGGCCAGCGCGTCTTCTACGGGTACAGCACCGCCGCCGCGCCGTCCTCCGGGCCGGAGCGGATCACCATGGTCCGGGGCAGCGGCGCCGCGTTCGGGTACCTGGTCTCACCCGGCGGCGAGACCTGCTGGTTCGCCCGGGTGCCCGGGCCCGCCGCGTCCCCGGTGGAGGTCGCCGGCACCACTCCCGCGCAGTGGCGGGAGTGGCTGGCGCCGCTGCTGGGCGCGGACCGGACCCCGGCCGCGGGGATCGTCGCCAGGACGGGCGACCGGCTGATGGTCACCAACGCGCTCCACGTCGCACCGGGGGCGCGCTGGCGGACCCGGCGCGCCGTCCTGATCGGGGACGCCGCGCACGCCGCCTCGCCGGCCACCGGCCAGGGCGCCTCGATGGCCCTGGAGGACGCCGTCGTCCTGGCCAAGGCGCTGCGCGACACCCCCGGAGCCGCGGCGGCCCTGGCCCGCTTCGAGCACCACCGCAGGCCCAGGACCGAGCAGAACACGGCCGCCAGCGCCCGTCTGACGGCCGGCCCGCCCTCGGCCGCCCCGCAGGCTCGTCCGGACGGCGCCCGGCCGCGGGTGGACGAGGACCTGCTGCGCCTGCTCGCCTGGGACGTCCCGCTACCGGAGCCGTCCGGCGCCGTCTGAGGGCCCGTCACCTCGGGCGGTCAGGGCCGTTCGGCGGGCGGGAGCAGCGTGGCGATACCGGCGCAGATCAGCTCCAGGCTGCGGGCGAACTGCCCGTCCTGGTCGTGGGCGGCCGCGGCGACGGTGCGGGGAAAGCGCCGGTGCAGGGCGGCGACGGCCTCCGGGTCGGGCGGTACGACCGGCGGTTCGCCCTGCTCCTGGAGGACGTAGCCGGTCACGTGGCTGAGCACGGTGTCGGCGGCGGTGCCGCACCGCTCCGCCGGGACGCCCGCCGCCGCGAGGGTGTCGAGCAGCCGTTCCATCACGGACAGCGCGCCGGGGCTGAGCGTCTTCGGGCCGTCGGCGAACATGATCGCCCCGCCGGGGTGCCGCCGGATGCTCCGGCGCAGGGCGACGGCCTGCGCCGTCACCCGGGCCTGCCAGCCGCTGGAGGCGTCCAGCGCGGCGAGTGCCGCGGTGCCCGCGTCGTACGCCTGGCGGGCCACCCGGTCGGCCATCAGCTGCAGTAGCGCGGCCTTGTTGGGCACGTGGTAGTAGAGGCTTCCGGCGTGCGCGTCGAGGCGCTCCGCCACCCGACGCATGGAGAGGCCGTGGTAGCCGGACTCAGCGAACACGGCCATTCCGGCGTCGATGATCCGGTCTGCGGTCAGCTTCACCCCGGCAGTCTAACGATCACCCCGGGGTTCTCGAACGCCGTTTGAAACCGGCTCGGCAGCCTTTCGGCCACGAGCGGGCCGGGAGGCGGGGTCGGGAGCGGGCCGGGGGCGGGCTGATGCCGGCATCCCTGGGCGGGGTGCCGGCACGGTGGTTCAGCTCCGGTCAGACCTTGACGACGTTCTCCGCCTGGGGGCCCTTGGGTCCCTGGGTGACGTCGTACTCGACCACGTCGTTCTCGTAGAGCTCCTTGAAGCCGGTGGTCTGGATGGCGGAGAAGTGCACGAAGACGTCCGGGCCGCCGTCGTCCTGGGCGATGAAGCCGAAGCCCTTCTCCGCGTTGAACCATTTGACCTTGCCAGTTGCCATGCCGATCTCCTTCACACGTGCTGGGCGCGGCCACGATACCGCCACTGAGCAGTGTCGATGGCGGAAGGTGTCCGGTCTGTCACCCCGAGTGGTGCGAGCGGGTGATCCGGCGGCGGGTTCAGGTCCGGTCGCGCTCGTCCCGCCGGCGGATCAGCTCCTCCACCGCGCTCGGCAGGGTCGTCTCGAAGTCGATCAGCTTCGCCCAGGTCGGGGTGACGACGATCCGCACCATGCCGTCGTAGAGCGAGCGGACCTCGGCTTCCCACGCGGCCCGCTGCTCGGGGGTCATCTCGTAGGCGCCGTTCCCGCGCAGGTACTCGTCCGGGATGCCCTCGACGACGTCGAGCTCGGCCCGGCCGCGGACGAGCAGGATCTTCGGCGGGTGCGCCTCGGTGTCCATGGTCAGCGCGACCGCCGGGTTCCGGCGCAGGGACGCCAGCTTCGGGGCGTTCTTGACCGTGCACATCACGATCTCCGAGCCGTTCCAGACGAACCCGATCGGTACCACCCGGGGCGTGCCGTCCTTGGCGACATAGGCCAGCCGGGTCAGCGCCCGGGCCAGGAGCTCCTGGCTGAGCGGCCGGTTCAGGACCTCGTTGATCTCGGTCGGCTGCACGGTCGATCCCACCTTCCAGCGGTAGTCCAGCAGGGCCGTTCCAGCTTAGGAAGGCTCCGGGGCCGGGGTCTCGTCGGGCGGGGAAGGGGTCGAGCGGGCGGGGGAGGGGATTGACAGGGCCCAGGAGAGGAATGAATATTCATTCCGTGGCACCCAGGAAGCCCGGCCTCGACCGCCTGCTGATCGACACCGCCCTCGCGCTCTTCGCCGAACGCACCTACGAGGGCACCCAGATGCCCGCCGTCGCCCAGCGCGCCGGCGTGGGCGTGGGCAGCATCTACCGCTACTTCCCCAGCAAGGAGGCGCTCGGCAACGCGGCCTTCCAGCACGCCAAGCGCGCCCTGCTCGACCACCTCGCCGGCGCGCTCGCCGAAGGGGGACCGGCCGGTGACATCCGGGCGGAGTTCGGCCGCTTCTGGCGCGGCTTCACCCGCTACGCCGGCGCGTACCCGGACGCCTTCGTCTTCCTCGAACACCAGCAGCACGACACCTTCCTCGACCCCGAGAGCCGCGCCCTCGCCGAGGAGATCGACCGCGTCGCCGCCGACTTCATCGAACGCGGCCAGCGGGCCGGCGAGATCCGCGAAGGCGACGCCGCCCAGCTCGTCGCCCTCGCGCTCGGGGCCTTCACCGGCCTCGTCAAGCTCCGCCGCCCGGGCGGCCTGCACACCCTCCCCGCCGAGGACCTCGACCGCGCCGAAGCCGCCGTCTGGGACCTCCTGCACCGAAAGGTCTCGCCATGACCGACGCCGCACGGACCGTGCTGATCACCGGCTGCTCCTCCGGCCTCGGCCGGGAGACCGCGCTCGCCCTCCACCGGCTCGGCCACCGGGTCCACGCCACCGCCCGGCGCCCCGAGACCCTCGCCGACCTCGCCGGCCTCGGCATCACCACGCTGGCGCTCGACGTCACCGACGAGGCCTCGATGGCCGCCGCGGTCGCCGCCGTCGAGGCCGCGCACGGCCAGGTCGATCTGCTGGTCAACAACGCCGCGTACGGCCTCCACCTGCCGGTCGAGACCGCCGGCCCGGAGGAGATCCGCGCCCAGTTCGACACCAACGTCTTCGGGCTGGTGCGGATGGCCCAGCTGGTCCTGCCCGGCATGCGCCGCGCCGGGCGCGGGCGCATCGTCAACATCTCCTCCATGGCCGGCCGCTTCTCCCCGCCCGGCGGCGCCTTCTACCACGCCAGCAAGCACGCGGTGGAGGCGATCAGCGACTCGCTGCGCCTGGAGGTCGCCCCCTTCGGCGTCGAGGTGGTCGTCGTCCAACCCGGCCCGACCATCACCGGGTTCGCCGCGACGGCGGTGGCCACCATGCACGGCGAGGCCGACCCGGCCGACCCGTACGCGGGGTTCCGCAGCCGCCTCGCGGAGATGTACGGCGGCCGCACCTTCACCCGCCGCAACGGCGCCGTGCCCGCCGAGGCCGCCACCCGGGTCGTGGTCCGGGCCGCCACCGCCGCGCGCCCCCGCGCCCGCTACGCCGTCGGCGCCCTGGCCCGCTCCACCATGCTCGCCAAGCGGCTGCTCCCCGACGCGGCCTTCGACGCCCTGATGCGCCGGAGCTTCCCGCTGCCCGAGCCGGTCCGAGCGGCCTGACCCGTCCGAGGGGGCCGGGCGGCGGGGGGGCCCGCCGCCCCGCCGGGGCAGAATCGCCCCGTGCTCGAAGAACACTTCACTCCCGTGGACGAACCGCTCGCCGGCCTGGCCCGCCGGCTCCTCGCGGCGCGGACCGGCGGCTGGACCGAGGACGGCGCCCGGGCCCTCGTCGACGGCCTCGGCCTGCGCCGGGCCGGGCCCGCCGACGGGGCGTCACCCGACGGACCGCGGCTGCGCCCGGTCGGGCCGTCCGAGCGCCGCTACGCCGAGGGGCGGGCCCATCTCGAACTGGCCGTGCCGGCCGGGCGGGGCGGCCCCGACGCCGCCGGCCACGTGCTGGCCTTCGGCCGGGCGCGGACCGAACTGACCGACGAACTCGGCGAGGCGTCGGTGATCGGCTTGTACGGCTCGCTGGGGCCCTACTACGGCCCGACCCCGGCCTGGGGCGCGCCGTTCCTGCGGTGGCGCGGTCCGCACGACACGCTCGAACTGCGGGCGGGCCGCCGGGGGCCGGAGGTCGTCCTGCGGGCCACCGCTCCGCTGGAGGACTGGTACCTCGGCCTCGGCCACGGTGAGGAGAACGCCATCGGCGGCTTCCTCGGCACCCGCCGGGCCCCGTCCACCGCCGGAATGAGCCTGCCCGGCCGCTGGTCGGCGCGGAGTTGGGAGACGGTGACCGGAGCGCTCGCCGCGTTCCTCACCACACTGCCGGCCGAGTTCGCCGCGCTCGGCATCGCCAAGGTCATGCGGCTCTACGGCCGGACGGGCGGCGGGGCGCCGCGCCTGTTCGACATCGACGCGGACAGCCGGCTGATGCTGGCGTCCTTCGCCGACCACGACGCCGACCCGGCCGCGGCGGGCTGGGGCACCGTCGCGGAGCACCCCGGCACACGGGAGACCTGGGCGGACGACCACGAACCCAGGTGGCGCCTCGACGCGGGAGGCCCGGGGGAGCCGGACGGCCGGGCCCTGGCCGGGACCCTCGTGGCGACCGCGCGCGCGGCGGGCGTCGCCACCCCCGGTGACCTGCTGCTGGGCAGCGAGGCGGAGGACATCGGCCCCTACCGGGTGACCTTCCACGGCCTCGGCCTGGCCACCGTCTGACCGGCCGGCCGGGGGCTTTCGGCGGCGCCCCCGAAAGCCCCGGCCGGCCCGCCGTCAGCGGACGACGGTGACGGTCACGGTGGTGAAGCCGAGCGAGGTCAGCAGGTTCTGCAGCATCGCCCGGGTGTTCTTCTCCGCCGTCGCGGTGAGCGCGGTCTGCTCGGCGGCCGCCTTGATCTTGTCGGTCGCCAGGATCTCCAGCTTCTGCTGGTCGCCGGGGTTGCCGGAGAAGAAGTCCCCGAGCCGGTCGAAGAGCCCGCGCTGCTGGGAGAACACGTAGGAGCGCTTCACGTCCAGCGCCGGGTCGGCGAGTCGGGCGTGCGGCAGCGTGACGGTGGCCGAGCGCCGGTCGTCGGAGACCGTCACCGCGCCGTTCGCCAGCTCGCCCAGGTCCACGTACGCGTCGACGGTGCCCGCGGCCACGTACAGGGTGCGTTTGCCGAGGATCTGGGACGGGAGGAACTTCGCGTCCTGGTCCAGGTCGACGATGACCTGGAAGTTGCCGCCGGCCGCGGTGTAACGGCTCATGTCCTGGATGGACTTGAGGACGGCGGGCTGGCTCCGGTCGATCTGGCGCTCGGCGAAGGGATTGGGCAGTCCGGGCAGCAGGTCCAGCTTGGCGGCGGCCAGGAAGACCGCGAGGATCGCCGCCAGGGTGACCGGCAGTCCGACGTACCAGGGGACCCTGCGGGGCCGCGACCGGGCGTCCGGGGTGCGGCGGGGCGCCGCCCCCTTCCGCTCGGTCCCTTCCGTCCCTTCCGTACGCTGCTCGTCGGATTCGTCGCTCCGTTCCGTGTACGGTCTCTCGGTTTCGTGCCGTCGACCGTTCGTCGGCCACCGCATCGCTGGACCTCCTCGACGGGCCCGCGCCGGGTCGGCCCGGGCATCGAGGCCCTTCTGCCCGCTCGGGCGCGGGGCAACGGTTCCGTCGTGTGCGGATCTGTTCCCGGGCGCTCCGGCGGCCGCACCGGGGCAGGCGTGGTCGGCGGCCTGCTGACGGCGGCCCTGCCGACCCGGGCCCGCCCCCGGCATGCCGAACTCCCGCGCCTGCGAGAGGTCTCGGCGCGGGACGCGGCCGGGCCGGCGCCGGCGGGTCCGGTCAGGTCCGCAGGTGGGAGGCTCCGTTGAGGTCGAGGATGGTGCCGGAGGACCACTCGGCGGCGGGGGAGGCGAGCCAGAGCACCGCGGCCGCGACCTCGCCGGCGGTGGCGACCCGGCCGAACGGGCTCTGCGCGCGGATCGCCTCCCCCTCCGGGCCGTTCAGCCGCGGAGCCACCCGCTCCGTCTCGAAGAAGCCCGGGGCGACGGAGGCGACGGCGATGCCGTGCGGGGCGAGGGAGACGGCGAGCGACTGCCCCAGGGCGTGCACGGCGGCCTTCGTCGCCCCGTACGCCGGGTGGTCCGGCTCGCCCCGGAAGGCGCCCCGGGAGCCGATGTTGACGATGCGTCCGCCGCCGCCCCGCTCGATCATCGCGTGGGCGGCCCGATGGCTCAGGTAGGCCGTGCCGAGCAGGTTGACCGAGACGTGCCGCTGCCAGCTGTCGACCCACTCGTCGTACGGCGTCCCGGGCAGCGGGTGGCGCAGATTGACGGCCGCGTTGTTCACCAGCACGTCGATGCCGCCCAGCGCCCGCACCGCCGCATCGGCGACCCGGGCGGCCTCCGCCGGGTCGGCGAGGTCACCGTGGACGAGCGCGTGGCCCGAGCCGTCGAGCGAGGCGAGCGTCTCGGCGGCGTCGTCCGCGCGGGTGCCGTAGTGCACGGCCACCCGGTCGCCGTTGGCGGCGAAGGCCTGGGCCACCGCGCGGCCCAGGCCCCGGGAGGCCCCGCTGACCAGCACGCGACGGCCGGTGGAGGGCAGGTTCATGGCGGGATGCTCCCGGGGTCGGGCCGTCGGGCACGGCCGGTTGTCCAGCACCCTACGGCGGGCCCCACCGGGGCGGCCGACCGGGCTGCCGACATGGTCGCGGGCCTACCGGCCTGTGGGCGCCGGGGTGAACATTTCACTGCGGGAAATATTTACCTCATCACGCATGTTGGAGGTCGGGCGGTGCGGGAAGGACCCGCCCGGCTGAGGACAGGAGCAGCGCCGTGCGCGTCGAGATCTGGAGCGACATCAACTGCCCGTGGTGCTACATCGGCAAGGCACGGTTCGAGAAGGCCCTCGAACGGTTCCCCCACCGGCAGGACGTGGAGATCGTCCACCGCTCCTTCGAACTCGACTCCCGGTCGCCCGCCGAGGCGCGCCCGGTGGTCCCGCTGATCGCCGCCAAGTACGGCCTCGGGCTGGACCAGGCCGAGGCGGCCGAGCAGCGCATCGCCGCCAGTGCCCGCGAGGAGGGGCTGGACTACCGCACCGAGGGGCGCGACGCGGCGAACTCCTTCGACATGCACCGCATGCTGCACTTCGCCGAGGAGCACGGTCGCCAGGCCCGACTGCTGGACCTGCTGTACCGGGCCAACTTCGCCGACGAGCGCTCCGCGTTCGCCCCGGGCCGCCTGGTGGAGCTGGCCGTCGAGGCCGGGCTGGACGCCGGGGAGGCGGCCCGCGTGCTGGCCGACCCCGACGCGTACGCGGAGGCCGTGCGCGAGGACGAGGCGACGGCGACGGCGATGGGCGCCACCGGAGTGCCGTTCTTCGTCTTCGACCGCCGGCTGGGGGTGTCCGGCGCCCAGCCGCCGGCGACCTTCACCGCCGCGCTGGAGCAGGCCTGGGAGAGCCGGGTCGTCCTCCTGCCGACGGCCGGCGCCGAGGCGGGAGGGGTGTGCGGACCGGACGGCTGCGCGGTTCCGCAGGGCTGAGCTGCGCGGAGTGGGACGTCGGCCGGTCCGACGTCCTGCTCGCACCCCCGGCCCCCGAAGGCCGTCGCCCCCGGTCAGAGCCGCTGGGCCGACCAGGACGGGTCCCGCCCGGTGAGGGCGATCAGCTGGTCCTGGGCGTCGGCGCCCGGTGCCGGGCTGCGGGCGGGGGCGAACTGGCCGGTGCCGGCGAGATCGTGGCAGCTCCGGAACTCGGCGAGTGCGTACCGGGCCGCAGCCTCGGGTATCCGGCCGTCCCGGCCCAGCGCCCGGGCGAGGTCCCAGCCGTGCACGACGGTCTCGGCGGTCAGCTCGCGGGCGTAGCCGCCGACATCGCGCAGCCCGTACGGTACGTGCGCCAACTGGTCCGGCGCGCCCGGTCGGTCGAGGGCGCGGACGGCGCTGCCGAGGGCCATCGACCAGACCCCGACCGGGTTGCGGCCCAGGACGTCGCCCTCGAACCGGTGGCCGATCTGCGCCGGGGTGTAGCCGGCGACCGCCTGGCAGACCCACAGGTGCTGGGCCGTGAGGTGGTTCAGCAGGGTGCGCACGTCCCAGTCGTGGCAGGGGGTGGGCGCCGTCCACCGGTCCTCGGGCACCGACCGGACCAGCCGGGTGACTTCCGCCCCGGCGGCGGCGTAGCGCTCGCGGACCTCGGTGTGGAACCCGAGTGTGTGGGGACATCCCATGGCCGGGCCTCCATTCCTGCCCTGGTGACTCCCAGTGAACCGCTACCGGGCGTGAGAAGCCAGATCTACGCGGGCTGATTCCGGCGACGGTGCCGGACGGTGACCGGGGGGTCGCCGAGCGGACCCGGGGGTGCGGTCCGCCGGGCGGGTCGGCAGCTGTGCCGTCGGGCGCTCGGGCCGAGCCGGCCGGCGCGGTGCTGGACCTCCGGACGCTGCTCAGGAACGACGCGATCGTCCGGATGTACGTGATCCAGCTGACGGAACAGGTGCAGCCGCCGCACAACCGCGTCCGCACCGCCGACCCGGCCGCCGCCGAGCCGGCGGCGGCACCCCGCGGTGCGATCGCCGTCCGTTCCGGGCAACCGGCGCGGGGCCCGTGTAGCGGCCACGGAGCGGGGCAGGCGCGGGTCATGGACGACACCGCGGCCGTGCCGACCGGGCCGACCGCCGGCGCCGGTCCCCCCGGCTGCCCGCTCGACGCAGAGGCCGAAGAGGCGATGAGGACGATCGACCACACCACCGAACCCCGTGCGCAGCAGACCAGGCGGCTGTTCCTGGCGGAGCGAGCCGGCGCCGTACCGCGCTCCCGCGACTTCTGCCGCCGCGCACTGACCGACTGGCAGTGGCTGCCGGCGGCCGACGACGAGCAGCTGGCCGCGGCCGAGGACGTCGTGCTGATGGTCTCCGAACTGGTCACCAACGCGTGCGTGCACGCCCCCGGAGGCCCGTACGAGCTGCGTCTCGCCTGGGACGGCAGCCGGCTGCGGATCGAGGTCGGCGACGCTGGCCGGGAGCCGCCACGGCTGCGCCCGCCCGCCGACCGGGGCGCGCCCGGCGGGCACGGGCTGCGGGTGGTCGACCGGCTCGCCCGTGCCTGGGGGTACCGGCCGGAGCGTGACGGGAAGACGGTGTGGGCCGAGGTGCCGGCCCCGCCCGGCCCCCGGCGGCCCTGACGCGGGGCGCCGGGGGCCGCTCAGCCGGCCCGCAGCCGCTCCACCGCCCCCGGCGCGCGGCCGGCACGCACCAGGCCGTCCGCGAGCCGGACGAGGTCGCGCGGCGCGACGAGGCCGGCCAGTGCCCCGGGGCTGCGGGGGAGGCCCAGGGTGGAGGCGCTCCGCCGGGCCCGCGTGTCGAAGTAGGGCCGGAGTTCCGGCCAGACGCCCTGGGTCTCGCGGCAGAAGATGTCGGCGGCGGTCGGGCCGATCCTGGGCACCTCCCGCAGCAGCCCCCGCAGCCGTTCGACGTCTCCGCCGGCCTCCCGGCGCAGCGCCCGCAGATCCCCGTGCCAGCGGTCGAGGACGAGCTGCGCGCCGTCGCCGAGAGCCGTGGCCGTGCTCTCGTCGTACCTGCGGTAGTGGGCGCGGCCCAGCGCGTCCACGCGGTCCTGCCACGTGGCACGCACCATCGCCCGGGGCGTCCGCAGCCCGGCCGCGAACAGCTCGCGGGCGGCGGCGACCGCCGTCTCGGTCCGGATCGGGGCCGCGCACAGGACGCAGAGCACCAGCACCTGGTACAGCGGCGCCGGGGTGTCGGCCAGGCGGATGCCGGCCTGGTGGGCATAGGTCTCGCCGTAGTCGTGGAGCACTCGGCGGGCCGTCCGCTTCGCGTCCATCGGAGTCACCTCCGCTCGGCGGCGCCGTGCGCTGGGGAGGTACCCGGCGCCGGACGGGCGGTTCCTCCCACCGGCTCGGCTACCCGGCCCGGCGCGGGTGACACGCCGGGCCGGTGGCACTGATCGGCGCTCAGGCCGCGGTGGTCTCGCTCAGCTGGGCCTGGAGCAGTTCGTGCTGGACCTCGCCGTCGGCGAGCGCCGGGTGGAGCCCGGCGGCCCGGCGCACCTGGGTCGCGCGGGCCAGGGGCAGACCGGTCTCCGGGTCGAGCAGCAGGTCTTCCTCTTCCACACCCAGGGTCAGCATGCCTGGCGACTACCCGCCGTCACCCGGATCGCTCCGGGGCAGCGGCGGCCTCCACCGCCATGCGCCCGGCCCACCCCCCGTTGACGGGCCCGGAGGGCGGGGCGCCCTGCGGGTTCGACCCGGTCGGCGGGGGTACGTACGAGTCGAGGCTTACGGGGGCGGGCGTCCGCGACGGTCGTGGGTGCGGCGGGCCCGCTCGCCGTGGGCGCCGGGCCGGTGCGTCCGGCGCCGGCCGAAAGGGGCAGCAGCATGGGCGACGCGGCACCGGGCGGCGGGCAGGACCGGGACACGGCCGGGTACGCAGGGTCGGCGGACTGTCGCAGGGCCTTCGCGGAGGTCGCCCCGGAGGACGCGGCCGCCCTTGTCACCCGGGTGCTCACCGGGCCGGACCCGGCGACGGCGAGCGACGCCGTCCGCGAGTACCTCGGCCGCCGGGCCGCCGAACTGCTCACGGACCCGGGCTACCCGGCCTGGTGCCTGGAGATGACCGGCCCGGTGGCGGCGGACGCCTCCGCCGCCCGGCGGCTGCGGGAGTGGACGCTGCTGCGGGCCGTGACGCTCGACGAACCGTGGGAGGCGGACGCCCTGCTCGCCGCCTCCGACTGGCTCCAGCTGCGCACCGCCGAGGAGTCCTCGGCGGTGATCGCCCTGGCCGTCCTCGCCGAGGGCGGCCGGACCAGGCGCATCCGCAACACCGCGCGGTCCCGGCTGACCGGCGCCTAGACCGGGGGACGGGCGGCGAGCACCTCCTGGACCTCGGCGAGCGCGGGCGAGTCCGTCCGGCGAGGGCGAGGGCGAGGGCGGCCCGGCCCCGGCGCTCGACGGCGGCACGGCCCCGGCCGACGGCGTGCTATTTTTGTGAGCGATCGTTCAACTAAGGGGGTCGCGGGTGGGGCGCAAGCAGCTCTGGGACCGGGGCGAGGTGCTGGCCCGTGCGATGGGGCTGTTCCGTCGCCGCGGCTACCAGGGGGCCTCGGTGCGGGACATCGAGGAGGCGACCGGGCTGCATCCGGGCAGCCTGTACCGGGTGTTCGAGAACAAGGACGGCCTGTTCCGCGCGGCGCTGGACGCCTACAACGACCAGGTGGTGCGGGGCCGGGTCCGGGAGCACCTCCTGGAGCCGGCGGACCCGGTGGCGGGTATCCGGTCGTTCTTCACCTCGACGTTCGAGACCGGCCCCGATCCCGACCCGGGGTGCCTGCTGACCAACACCGCCGTGGAGTGCTTCACCGTCCCGCAGGCCGCCGACGCGGTCCACCGGGGGCTGGAGACGATCGAGTCGGGCTTCGCCGAGGCCCTGACACGCGCCCGGGCGCTGGGCCTGTTGTCCGCGGACCTCGACGTCGAGGTGTCGGCGGCCCAACTGCTGGCGCTCTACCAGGGCCTGCTGGTACTGGTCCGGGCCGCGACCCCCGTCACCAAACTGCGCACGATCACCGACGGCGCGATGGCGTCGATCGGCTACGAGAGAGACGGACAGCGATGAGTGACTCACAGCAGCTCTGGATGGACTACGCCGCGTGCTGGTCGGCGGACGCCGGCGAGCGGCTCGCCGCGCTCGGCGAGGTGGCGGTCGAGGACGTCGCCTACCGGGACCCGGGCACCGAGGTCGCCGGGCTGGCCGGGCTGGCCGGCTACATGGCCGGGTTCGCCGGGGCCTTCCCCGGTCACCGGTTCCGCATCGACGAGGTGCTCGAACACCACGACCGCTCGCTCGCCCGGTGGACCCAGCTCGGCGAGCAGGGCGAGCCCGCCATGGCGGGCGTGAGCACCGCGCTCCACCGCGATGGCCGGCTCGCCGACATCACCGGGTTCTTCCTCCCCGCGTGAGCGGTTCCCGCAGCCTCGCCGAGCACGTCGCCGACCAGCTGGCGCCGCTCGGCGAGGTCACCCTCCACCGCTACTTCGGCGGCTGGGCACTGCGCAGCCGCGGCAGCCAGTTCGCGATGGTGATGGACACCCTCTACCTCCGTGTCGACGGCGCGTCCCGCCCCTCCTACGAGGAGGCGGGGTCCATGCCGTTCACCTACCACGCGGCCGGCCGCGAGGTGGTGGTGCGGGCGTACTACAGCGTCCCGGCGGAGGTGATGGACGACCGGGACGGGCTGTGCGCGCTGGCCCGCGCGGCTCTCGCCTGACCGCGCAGCTCCTCGAGGACACCGCCGCGCCACCCGACCGGGGCCGGCGGTCTCTCCGTCTCCCGCCGTCACGGCACTACCGTTTCAGGGCCCTGTACCGATTGAGGAGAGCGGTGAGCCGCTCCGGGTCGGCCGCGCCGTTCAGCTCGGCGGTGAGGTCGTCGGGGCAGAGTTCGTACGGGGCGCCCCACCATCGGCGCCCCCGGTCGTCCCGGACGGCGGGTCAGGGGCCGCGGCTTCGTCCGGGGCTCCGCCGGCCTCCCGGTAGCAGTGGCCGGAGCAGAAGCTGTCCCGCCGCCGGACGCCGGGGTGCTCGTACGCGCGCCCGCAGCGCACGCAGGTCCGCGTACCGGGGCCGGCCGGCTCGGCCGCCAACCCCAGGGCCTCCAGCAGCAGCCGGCAGTCCGCCTCGTCCAGGGCGTGCGCGGCCACCAGGGCACGGGCCCGGGTCGCGACGGAGGCCGGGGCGATCTCGGCGAGCGGCTCGATGGTCTCGCCCAGGGTCATCAGGTCTCGTTCGGCGTGTTGCACGATCGCCACCCCCGTCGGACTGCGCGGTCGGGAACCTTCCATCCTACTGCGCCCGGTGCCGGTCCGGACGGGCGGCGCGGAGGCCGTAGCGCGCCGTCCCGACGTCTCCGCGCTGCCCCGCCCGCCGGACGCGGCGGTACGACGCCCTCCCGACCGCCCCGGCCTCCGGTGGGCGCCACGAGGGCGCCCACCGGCCGATGTGCGAGACAGAGCCGGATCACGTGGCCGAGGATCGGGGTGATCGATCCGAGCGGTTCGAGAACGACGGCCAGGTGCAGGACCTGGCCGGGCCGTCGGCGCGGCCGGGCGGAACCGGGCGCGCCACCGAGAAGGGACATCCGTCATGGGCCTGCACGTCAATGCGAACGAGGTGGTGGCAGTGCTGCTGTCGGACGGCTGGCACGGGGTGAAGCCGGGCACCTTCGCGGTCGGTCCGTTCGCCTTCGGCAGCTCGATGGAGGGCGGGTCCATCGACATCGCGGGGCAGCCCGGCTTCCGGTTCACCACCCAGGACGGGCCCGTCATCACCGGGCCGCTGTCCTCGGTGCTCGCCGTTCAGTCGGAGAGCACCCAGGTGCCGGGGCGTACACCGCTGCACGAACTCGCCGACCGCCTGGACGGCTCGATCGTGGTGGTGAACGGCACCGACGCCGTCCGGTTCTCCTACGCGGGGGAGGACTTCGAGGTCTGGCTGGGCGCGACGAAGTACGGGCCGCGCTGGCTGTTCGCCGCGGCGGGCAACCGGGACGGCGCGGTCGACTACGGCTTCGGCGAGAAGGACCCCGTGGACCAGGTGGCGCGGGCGGCGATGAGCGACCTCAAGGCCGGCATGCGCCCGGGCCGGACGGCCGCTCCCGGCAGCCCGTCGGCCACGCCGTAGCGGCCGCGGGTCCGCCGGGTCGGACGGCCCGGGTGCGTGCCGGCACTCACCGCCAGGTCGTCGCCAGGCAGGCGGTCACCGCCGCGACGGCCAGGAGCGTGAGGTTGAGCGCGACCCGGCGGTCGCCGAGGCGCAGGTGCACGGCGGTGGCGGCGGTCTGCAGGAGCACGAACCCGACGGCCGCGGCCAGGCCCAGCCACGGCGCGACCCCGGTCAGCGGGGGCAGGACCAGCCCGACCGCGCCGAGCACCTCGACCGCCCCGATGGCCCGGACGGCCGCCATCGGCGTGCTGTCCACCCACGCCATCATCGGGCGGAGCCGCTCCCGGCTCCGGAGCAGCTTCAGCCCGCCCCCGTAGAGGTAGAAGAGGGCGAGCAGGCCGGCGGCGGCCCAGTGGGCGGTGTTCACGGTTCTCCTCCAGGAGTGTGTGCGTCGTGGGGGCGGGCGCCCACGGGGTCACGGCCGGCGCCCGCCCGGCGGTCAGGCGAGGTCGGTCGCGGGCTCGGTGGCGTAGCGGCTCATCACCCCGAGGTGGGCCCGCGGGGTCAGCGCCCCGCCGCCGGCGATCATGTCCTGGAGGTCGCGGAAGTACTGCACGTAGAGGTCCGGCGTGAACGTGCTGAGCATGACGGCCGGTTGGTCGGTCGGATTGGCGAAGGTGTGCGGGGCGCCGGGCGGGACCATCACCAGGGTGCCCGGCGTCGCGTCGTGCTCCCGCTCCCCGACGGTGAACCGCACCGTGCCGGAGACGACGTAGAAGCCCTCGTCGTGCTGGGAGTGACGGTGCTGCGGCGGTCCGGGGGTGTGCGGCGCGAGCACGGACTCGGCGATCCCGAGCCGGTGCCCGGTGGTGCTGCCGTCCTCCAGGATGCGCAGTCGGGTACTGCCCAGGAGGATCGTCTCGCCCTCGCCCGGGCCGACCACCGACACCACGGGCTCCGCCGGCCGTTCGCCGGTCCTCGGTTCGTTCGTCATGCCCCGATTCCACCGCCGGGGCGCGGCGGCCGTCCAAGACCCGTTCCGGGCCGCCGATACCGCGCCGGTATCGTTGCACCATGGAGCTACGCACGCTGCGCTACTTCGTCGCCGTCGCCGAGGAACTCCATTTCGGCCGGGCCGCCGCCCGACTGCACATGAGCCAGCCGCCGCTGAGCCGGGCGATCAAGCAGCTGGAGACCGACCTCGGCGCCGTGCTGCTGTACCGCTCCGCCGCGGGCGTCTCGCTCGCCCCGGCCGGCGCCGTGCTCCTCGACGAGGCGCGGACGCTGCTCGACCGGGCCGAGCAGATCCGGCTGCGGGTGGCCGCGGCGTCGGGCGCCGCGACCATCACCGTCGGCATCCTCGCCGACAGCTTCGACCGGGGAGCGCGGCGGCTGGCCGCCACCTACGGCCGGCGGCACCCGGAGGTCGAGATCCGGATCCGCGAGACCGACCTGACCGATCCGACCTGCGGACTGCGCGCCGGACTGGTCGACGTCGCGCTGACCCGCGGCCCCTTCGACGGCGCCGGCCTGACGGTGCACGAGCTGCGCGCGGACCGGGTGGGCGCGGTGCTGCGCGCCGACGATCCCCTGGCGCGGCGCGACCGCCTGGAGCTGGCCGACCTGGCCGGCCGGCGCTGGTTCCAGTTCCCGGACGGCACCGACCCCCTCTGGCGCTCGTACTGGAACGGCGGCGAGCCGCGCGAGGGCCCCGTGGTGCGCGCCGTCCAGGAGTGCCTGCAGGCCGTGCTCTGGAACGGCACCGTCGGCATGGCGCCGCTCGGCCACCGGCCGCCCGGGGAGCTGGCCGTGGTCCCGTTGGCCGACATGGCGCCGAGCCGGGTGGTGGCGGCCTGGCGGGAGGGCGACGCGAACCCGCTGATCCGCTCGTTCGTCCAGCTCGCCACGGCGGCCTACCGCGATTGACCTGCCGGGCCCGGCAGGTCAATCGCGGTAGGCGCGGGGCGAGGCCCTCCGCTGGGCGGTCGGGCGGACCCGGCCGGTGTCCCGCACCGGCGAAAAACTGTTGATCATGTCCCGGCCAGGCTCTAGCATCGCCCGCGATGCCTAACAACGAACAGATCATCGAGCAGGCCCTGGGGCGGATCGCCACCGGGTACGTCTTCGCCGAGAAGACCGAGTCCGTCGACGCCGCGATCCGGCGTCGGCTCCAGGCCGGTGCGTACGACGGCCTGGACGGGCCGGCGCTGTGCGAGGCGGTGACCGCCGACTTCCAGGAGGTCTGCCCGGACAAGCACCTGCGGCTGCTCTGGGTGGACGAGCCCCAGTCGCTGGAGCCGGCGGACGAGGACGCCGGGCGGGCCGCGTTCCTCGCGATGCTCCGGGCCGCGAACCAGGGCGTGCGCCGGGTCGAGCAGTTGGACGACGGCGTCGCGTACATCGACGTCCGCCTCATACCGGACGCCGACGGCGGCGCAGCCGTGGTCGGCGCCGCGCTGCAACTGGCCGCCGGCAGCCGCGCCCTCGTCCTGGACCTCCGCGCGTGCCGCGGCGGCGCGCCCGAGGGGGCCGCCATGTGGTGCAGCTACTTCTTCCCCGACGACCAGGTCCACCTCAACGACATCTACGACCGCGCCTCCGGGGCGACGCGGCAGTTCTGGACGTCCGCCCACCTGCCCGCGCCCCGCTACCTCGACCGCCCGGTGTACGTGCTCACCAGCGCCGTCACCTTCTCCGGGGGCGAGGACGTCGCCTACACCCTCCAGGCGCACGGCCGGGCCACCCTGATCGGCGAGACCACGCGGGGCGGCGCCCACCCCACGGACCGGTACCCGGTCACCGAGCACATCATGGTGACCGTGCCGACCGCCCGGACCGTCAGCCCGGTGACCGGCACCAACTGGGAGGGTGTCGGGGTCGTCCCCGACATCGCCGTACCCGCCGACCGGGCGCTCGACGCGGCGCTGGACGCCTTCCGGGCGTCGGCCCGCTAAGCGCCCGCCACCCGGGCTGCTCCGGCGACAGGTGGCGGGGCCGGGCACCCGGGCGCCCGGCCCCGCCACCTGGTGGGCCGCCCACCACGTCGCCCTCCGCGGCGTCGGCACGAAGGTGCTGCACCACCCCGTGGTCGGCGACCTCACCCTCGACGGGGACACCCTCGCCAGCACCGCCGACACCGACCGGCAGCTCGTCGTCTGGTCCGCCGAACCCGGCTCGCCGAGCCACCACGCGCTGCGCATCCTGGCCTCCTGGGCCGACGCCCCGGCCGACAGCCCGGCGGGCTGACGCGGTCCGGGGGCGCGGCCGACGGCCGTCAGGCGGCCGCCGCCGGGCCTCAGTGGCGGGGTGGCGGGTGGTCGGGTTCCGGGGGCGTCGGCCCTGGGGTCCGGAGCTCGCTGATCACCGCCCAGGCCACCGACACCGCCGGTACCGCGACCACGGCGCCCAGCACCCCGCCCAGCACGGCGCCGCCCGTCACCGACAGGGCGATCACCACCGGATGGATCCGCACCGACCAGCCCAGCACCAGCGGATGCAGCAGATGGCCCTCGATCTGGCCGATCACCACGATCAGCCCGAGCACCAGCAGGGCCACCACCGGGCCGCGCGCGGCCAGCGCGACCAGTGCGGCGACGGCCAGCGCGATCGGGGAGCCGATCAGCGGGACGAGGGCGGCGACGAACTCCAGGACGACCAGCGGCAGTGCCAGCGGCACCTGCAGCACGGTCAGGGCGATGCCGACCAGGACGGCGTTGGTCGCCGCGACGATCAGGACGCCCCGGGTGTACCCGGCGAAGGTGCGCCACGCGGTGCGGCCCGCCCGGCCCCACACGGGCCGGGCGCGGACGGGCAGCTGACGCTCCGCCCAGGCCCACATCCGGTCGCCGGAGTGCAGGAAGAACACGGAGCAGAACACCGCGAGGGCGGCCGCGGTGACCAGTTCGACGACCCGGCCGGCGCTGCTGATGGCGGCACTGATCAGCGTCGAGCGGTGGGCGTCCACGAAGTCGCCGAGTTTCGCCCGGAAGTCGGTGACGGCGCCCTGCCGCAGGTGGAAGGGCGCGCCGGAGAGCCAGTCGTCGAGCCGGGCCAGACCGCCGTGCAGCTCGGTGTTCAGCCGGCTCCACTCGCCGGCGACGGTCGTGCCGACCAGTGTCAGGACGCCGGTGACCAGGGCGATCGCCACCAGGAAGGCCAGCAGGACGGCGAGCGGGCGGGGGAGTGCCCGGGTCAGCAGGTCGACGGCGGGCCGCAGCACGGAGGTGATGACCAGCGCCAGGAAGACCGCGACGACCGGCAGTTCGAGGCGGGCCAGCAGCATGACGACCAGGTAGGCGGCTACGCCGATCAGCAGCAGCCGCCAGGTGTAGCCGGCGGCCTTCCGCAGGCCCGGCGGCACGCCGTCGCCCTTCGGTGACGGCCGGGCCGGTGGTGTGCGGACCCGGGGCCGCCTGACTGCGGGCGGCCGGGGCCGCCGGGCCGGTCCGCGGGTGTCCATGCGCGAGGGCCGCCTTTCCTGCGGGGGCCTGCTCGTCCGTCGGGTTTCCGCTCCGGAGCAGGCGCCCGGAACCGGGCGGGGGCGGGGGCGGCCCC
>NZ_JBEXYD010000083.1:0-27630 GCF_040630735.1 Kitasatospora sp. NPDC005748 | reverse complement strand
CGGTGTAGTCGGTGGCGAGGATGCTGCGCAGGGGGAGGACGAGGCCGGTTTCGGTCTCGGTGTGACGGCGGGCGGCGAGGTGGGGGAGTTCGTTGGGTTCGGCGCTGCCGCCGGGGAGGGTGAGGCCGTTCTGGTAGGTGGTGGCGACGAGGAGGACGGCGCCGTCGGGGTCGAGGGCGAGGGTCTGGTGGCCGAGGCGTCGGCGGGGCGGGTTGGTGAGGATGTCGGGCAGGGGGTAGAGCACGGCTTGCTCCTGGGGTGGAGGGGGTGGGAGTCGCCAGGTGTGGGCGGTGGGGAGTCCGGCGACGATGCCGGTGGTGAGGATGAGGCCGAAGACGAGGAGTCGGGGTGTGAGCGGCCCGTCGCGGATCGGCCGGCAGGCGAGGGCGGCCGCTCCGGCGCTGAGCGCGGGGATGGTGAGGGTGGCCGCGAGGAGCCTGGACGCCGGGCTCACGCCGCGCTGTTCGCGCGGGGCGGGCTCGGGTGCTGGACGGGGATGTGGCGGGGATGGTCGAGCCGCTGGAGGTCCTGGGGCCGGGTGGTCCACTCGCAGCCGCCGGCTTCGGGTCGGAGGTAGGCGGCGCCGCCGAGGGTGTCCATGTAGACGCCTTCGGCGGGCTGCCCGTCGGGGGAGCGGTGGGTCCGGTCGCGGACGACTTCGCCCACTTTCGGCTGGTAGGCGGGCGTGCGGGGGCGGCTGGGCATGCGGGCTCCTTGGTAGCTCTGTGCCTCGAGTCCCTTACGGCTCGTGTTTATGATGACCCTCGTTGGTGCAGGATCAGCCCGAGATCTGAATTTGATGCCGATGATCCACAAGTTGGTGGGACATGGTTAACCGCAGGCAACTTGACCCGACATCAGGCCCGTGGGCGCCCTTCGGTGTGCAACTGCGCAGGTCGCGAGAGGTGAAGGGGCTTACGCAGGCCCAGCTGGCGAAGAAGGTCGGATTCGACCCGTCCTATGTCTCCTACGCTGAACTTGCAACGCGCGAGCCTCCGAGTGAGAAGTTCGCTCGTAGGGCCGACGAGGCGCTGGAGACGGGAGGAACGCTGCTGCTGATGTGGCTGCAGAACAAGCACTCGGCTCTCCTGGAGGGCTTCCCCGAGTATGCGAGCCACGAAGCGAAGGCTGCCGAGATACGGATCTTCGAATCAGGCGTCGTTCCTGGGCTGTTCCAGACCGAGGCCTACGCAACTGCCCTGGCCATGGCCGATGTTCGTCGTGGAGCGATCACTCAGAGGCAAGCGGACGAGCGAGTCACCTTCCTGCTCACTCGTCAGCAGTTGTTGCGGCGGAGCAGCCCTCCGCTCGTGCATGCCGTCCTCGATGAGAGCTGCTTGCGACGGCCGATCGGGGGGTGGGGCGTGATGGACGAGCAACTCAGTTTCCTGGAGCAGCAGTTCGACGTGAGTCACGTAATTCTTCAGGTCGCCCCGTTCGCCATGGCCGAGCACAGGCCGTTCGCTCTGCCTATGCGACTTCTCACGCTCCCCGATCATTCCTTGTTGGGCTATTCGGAATCTGAGGGACGAAGCCATCTTGAGCGCGATGCTGACGTACTGACAGTTTGGAAGAGACACTACGATCGACTGCAGGTGGGAGCGCTGGCCGAGACGGCGACTCTCGAATGGTTTCGCGCTGCTCGGGAAGGAACCGCATGTCCGACATCAACTTGACTCGCGCCGCGTGGGTGAAGTCCAGCTACAGCCAGCAGGGTGGCGACTGCATCGAGGTGGCGCCCGGGTTCCCTGGTGTCATGCCTGTTCGTGACTCCAAGGACTCCGAGGGGCCTTCGCTCGTCTTCGCAGCTGATGCCTGGCGGTCGTTCGTCGCCGCCGTACGGGCGGACGAGTTCGGCGCCGTCTGATCGACCGTCGCCTGCGCCCTCCGATCGCATCCGATCGGAGGGCGCTCTGCGTGGGTAGTCTCAAGGTGATGGGTGGTGATCCCAGGCTTGAGGAAGGCCTCGACTGCGATGCTCGTTGACCTGAGAAATGCCCGGTGGCGCAAGAGCACGTTCAGTAACGGTCAGGGTGGCTGTGTGGAGGTGGCGGACGGCTACGGCGGCGTCATGCCCGTCCGTGACTCCAAGGATCCCGAGGGTCCCGTGCTCGTCTTCACGTCCGATGCCTGGTGGGCGTTCGTCGCAGGCGTTCAAGCTGGGGAGTTTCGGTTGTCGTCAGAGTGACGAATAGTCGCTACTCTGGCCCTATGCGAATCACTCTCACGCGTGCCAGTGTTGCCATGGGGGACGATGTGGACGCGCCCCACGAAGCCCACCTGGAGTCCGACGGCGCCACCACGCTCGGCGAGTTCGTGCGCCAGGTCGCCCTCTCGGGGTACTTCCCGCAGATGGCCTGCTGGGTGGTGTTCGACGGCCGGCGGAAGCCGGCGCCCGCGCCGATCGCGATGCTCTCGGCGCCGTGGGAGCAGCCGCGGTTCCTGGACGACGCGCTGCGGCACCGGTCGCTCGACTCGCTCGCGGGCAAGGACGGTGAACTCGGTGAGAACGGCGAGCTGAGTCTCTTCTTCGACTACCGGGCGACCATCGCGCCGGACGTCCTGTGGCAGCGCCTCATCGGCTGACCGACGCCCTGATGCCCCCTCACCCCGTGCCGAACGTCCGGCGCAGGCAGGTCGCCAGCCGGTCCGGGGTGGGCGGGTGGAAGCGTCCGGCGAGGTAGCCGTCGGGGCGGATCAGGAAGGCCTCGCCGGGGCGGGGCCCGTAGGCGCTGCGGAACTCGCCGCCGGTGTCCCGGGCGGTCGGTAGCCGCCACAGGGGCGCGGGCGCGTCCGGTGCGAGCACCGCGTAGACATCCAGCAGTCCGTGGGCCGTGGAGAGGGCGGCGACCGCGCAGGTTGTGACCGGCTCCTCGGGTGTCGCCGCGTCGAGGTGGAACAGCAGGGTGTGGCGCGGGCCGCGCAACAGGTCGAACAGCCGGACGGGGTAGTGCGCGAGGTCGCGCGCCAGTCCCCGGCTGTCCGGGGCCCGTTCGCCGGAGCCGGGCCCGTGCCCGGCCGGTCCGCCGCCGCCCTTCGGCTCGACCAGCGGGCTGTCCGGGTAGCCGACCAGCAGCTGGGCCTCCCGCCGCAGCACCGCGTCGAGGATGTCGGGCGAGCCGGGGTCGGCCTGGACGCCGGTCCGGGAGTGGCGCACCGTCCGGCCGACCACCTCGACGCCCACCGGGTGCCGTTCGGCGTGGTAGCTGTCGAGCAGGCCGGCGGCGCCGACGCCCCGGACGGCGAGCGCCAGCTTCCACGCGAGGTTGTAGGCGTCCTGGATGCCGGTGTTCATGCCCTGCGCGCCGGTGGGCGGGTGGATGTGTGCGGCGTCGCCGGCCAGGAAGAGCCGCCCGGCCCGGTAGCGGTCCACCAACCGGTGGCTGATCCGGAAGGTGGAGGACCAGCGCAGCGCCGAGGCGTGCGTCGGCTGCGGCGAGAGCCGGTCGAGCACGGCCTGGATGTGCCGCAGTTCGGGGGCCGCTCCGCTCTCCAGCCCGTGCGCGACGCCGTCCTGGGCCCCGGCGCCGGCCAGTTCGTCCGGGACCAGCATCGACACCCGGTAGCGCTTGCGGCCGGGGAGCGGGATGCAGACCAGCAGGTCGTCGACCCGGCCTTCGGTGTCGTGGCGGGTGGCGCGGACGCCGTACCCGGCGGGGAGGTCCCAGTCGACTTCGACGTCGCCCAGCATGTACTGCTCGGGGAAGGCGTCGCCCTCGAAACGCAGGCCTGCCGTCTTCCGGACCAGGCTGTGCGCGCCGTCGCAGCCGATCACGTAGCGCGCCCGGACCTCCCGCGGCCCGGACGGTGTCGCGAGCACGGCCAGGACCCGGCCGTCGGGCCCGTCGGCACCACCGGTGCCCGCCTCGGCCTCCTGATCGAGGGCGAGCAGCTCGGTGCCGCGCTCGACCCGCGTGCCGTACCCGGCGAGGTGCTCGGCGAGCAGCCGCTCCGTCGTGTACTGGGGGAGCGCGGCGAAGCCGTAGGGGATGTCGGGCGGCATCGTGAGCTCGATCCGCGGACCGGGCCGCCCGTCGACGAAGGGCAGCTGGCCGTGCATCGGGACGGCCTCGTTCAGCGCCGCGCCGACCAGGCCCATGGCGTCCCACACCTCCATGGTGCGCGGCTGGACGCCGACGGCCTTGGCGTAGTGCTGGGGGACGGCCAGCCGGTCGATGATCCGGCAGTCGACCCCGTGGCGGCGAAGCTCGGCCGCGGCCGTCAGTCCGACCGGGCCCGCGCCCACCACCAGTACGTCGATCTCGTCCATGACCGCTCCCGGGGACGTCCTGACCGCCTCCCTCCAGGCTGCGCCCGACCGGCACCGGTCCGCCACCGCTGCCGGAGGGCCCGGCCACCGTTGCCGGAGGGCCCGGCCGCCGGCACCTGAGCGAGCCCCGGCCGCCGGTGCCGGAGCGGCCCCCGGCCACCGCCGCCGCGGTGACCTCCCGGGCCGGCGACGGAGGGCAACCAATTCCAAACACTTGGCGACAATCCCGGCCAACTCATGACGGTCCGTCAATCAGCCTTCTACGCTTCGTCCGGCCTCGGTGCGGGGGCGGAGCCGCCGCCGCACCCGGTCGCTTCCCCCGATGTACTGACGAGTCTGGAGCAGACCCCCGTGAGAATAAGCCGTTCCCCGAGCCGCACCTGGACGGCCGTGGTCGCCACCGGCGCGGCCACGGCCGCGCTGTTGGTGCAGCCCGCCACAGCCTGGGCCGTGGCGCCCGCGCCCGTCGTGACGACCACCGTCGCCGTGGCGCCCTACCCGGCGGGCGTCGCACTCGCGCCGGACGGCAGCCGGGCGTACGTGACCAGCCAGAGCAGCGGCACCGTCACCGTGCTCGACGCCGCCACCGGCGCGGTCTCCGGCACCTTCACGGCCGGCAGCGGCTCGTACGCCGTGGCCTGGTCCCCCGACGGGCAGCACGCTTATCTGACCCACCAGCTCGACGACGCGGTCAGCGTCGTCGACACCGCGAGCAACACCGTGGCGGCCACCGTCGCGGTCGGCGCCGAGCCCTTCGGGGTGGCCGTCTCCCCGGACGGCGCCCGCGTGTACGTCAGCAGCGCCGGCGCGGCGACCGTGAGCGTGATCGACACCGCGAGCAACACCGTGACCGCGACCGTCCCGGTCGGCGCGGAGCCGCACGGCGTGGCCGTCTCGCCCGACGGGGCGCACGTCTACGTCGCCGCCTCGGGCGCGCAGGCGGTGGACGTCATCGACACCGCGAGCAACACGGTGAGCGCGGACGTCCCCGTCGGCCACGGAGTCTTCGGCCTGGCGCTGAGCGCCGACGGCTCCCGCCTCTGGACGGGCAACGGCGGTGACGACACCGTCAGCGTGCTGGACACGGCGGGCCGCGCCGTCGTGGGCACGGTGACGGTCGGGGCCAACCCGTTCTCGGTCGCGCTCTCGCCCGACGGCAAGTCGGCGTACGCCTCAAACTACGGTGACGGCACGCTGAGCGTGATCGCCACCGCGGACCGCAAGGTCACCTCGACGGTGCCGGTCGGCACCAGCCCGTACGCGCTCGCCGTCACCCCGGACGGGCGGCGCGGCTACCTGGCCGACTTCGCCGCGAACGCCGTGACGGTGCTCGGCTTCCCGCTGCCGGTGCCGGTCGTCACCGGGGTCAGCCCGGCGAGTGGACCGCAGGCGGGCGGGACGAAGGTCACCATCACCGGGACCGGCCTGAACGGCGCCACCGCCGTGAGCTTCGGCGCGGCCGGGAACGCCACCGCCGTCTCGTGCACGGAGACCGGCTGCACCGCCACCGCTCCCGCCGCCGCGGCGGCCGGGGTCGTCGACGTCCGGGTCACCACGGCCGGCGGTACCAGTGCCGTCGTCCCGGCCGGGCGCTTCACCTACACCGCGCCCACCGCCGACCTCGCGGTCTCGCTCGCCGCCACCCCGGTGGGCGGCCTGTTCTCCGGGCGGGTCGACTACACCCTCACCGTCACCAACCAGGGCCCGGAGACGGTGACCTCGGCGACGATCTCGGCCGACCTGCCGGCCGGCTTCACCGCCTCCTCGACCGACTGCACGATCGCGGCGGGCAAGCTGACCTGCGCGGTCGCCGGTCCGCTCGCGAAGGGGGCGGGCGTCACCCGGCACGTGACGGTCCACGTCGGCCTGCTCAACCTCGGCCGGACCTTCACCGTCACCGCCGCTCGCACCGCGAGCGCGCCCACCGACCCGGTGGCGGCGAACGACCGCGCGTCCCGCACCTGCTCGGCCACGCTCGCGCTGCTGATCAGCTGCAAGTGAGTCCGGCGCCGCCGACGCTCCCCTTCGGGGAGGGCGTCGGCGGCGCCGCCGCGCACCGCTTCGGCGCTCAGCCGACGGGTGCGCCGAACCACTCGGCGAGCCGGTCGAGCAACTCGCCCTGGTCCTCGCCGACCCAGGCCACATGGCCGTCCGGCCGCACCAGCGCCGCGGGCACGTCCACCTGCGCGCCGGCGTCGGCGACCCGGTCGACCCGGTCCGCCCAGCCCGCCACCGAGAGCCGCCCGGTCCGGTCGAGCAGCAGGCCCCGGCCCTCGTGCATCAGCCCGTAGAGGCTGCCCTCCGCCAGCCGGACGTCCCGCAGCCGCCGGCCGACCAGGTCGTGGCCCCCGCCGAGGTCGTAGCGGACCTCGACCGCCGTGATCATCCCGGTCACCTGGCGGTTCACCTCCTCGATGTCCATCAGCCTGGACAGCAGGTTCCGCAGCGCGGTCGCGCCCGGGGAGGTCCCCAGCAGCGTGATCTGCGCCCGGGTGTTGTCCAGCACGGCGGCGCCCACCGGGTGGCGCTCGGCGTGGTAGCTGTCCAGCAGCCCCTCCGGTGCCCAGCCGTTGACCGTGGCGGCCAGCTTCCAGCCGAGGTTGAACGCGTCCTGGATACCGGTGTTCAGGCCCTGGCCGCCGGTCGGCGGATGGATGTGCGCGGCGTCGCCGGCCAGCAGCGCCCGGCCGACCCGGTAGCGCTCGGCCTGCCGGGTGGCGTCGCCGACCCGGGAGAGCCAACGCGGCGAGTGCACACCGAAGTCGGTGCCCGCGAAGGCCCGCAGCTGCTGCTTGAACTCGTCCAGGGTCGGCGGGACCGACCGGTCCTCGGCCACCCCGGCGGCGGGCACGATGATGCGGAACACGCCCTGCTGCCCGTCGACGTCGGCGGCCACCCCGAACCGCGGCTGGGTCGCGCGGACCTGCTCGACGACGGCCGCGATGGTCGCCCGGTCCTCGGCCGCCCCCATGTCGCCCAGCAGCGTATCGACGGTGGTGGGCTCACCGGGGAAGGCGACGCCGAGCAGCTTGCGTACCGTACTGCGGCCGCCGTCGCAGCCCACGAGGTAGCGCGAGCGCAGCCGCGTTCCGTCCGCCAGCTCGACGCCCACCCCGTCCTCGTCCTGGCTCAGTCCGACCACCTCGTGGCCGCGCCGGATCTCGGCCCCGAGTTCGTGGGCGCGCTCGGCGAGCAGCAGTTCCGTCGCCGTCTGGGAGACGGCGAGTCCGTACGGGTGGGCGGTGTCCAGCGTCTCCGGCCACGCCTTGTGGACGCCGCCGAAGAAGCCGCCGATCCGGAACTTCTCGCCGGCGGCGAGGAACCGGTCCAGGAGACCGCGCTGGTCCATCATCTCGACGCTGCGCGTGTGCAGGCCGCGCCCGCGCGACCGGGCGTCCGGCTCCGTCGCCCGCTCCAGCACCACCACCTCCACTCCGGCCAGCCGCAATTCGGTCGCCAGCATCAGGCCGGTCGGTCCGCCGCCGACCACGATCACGTCAATCATCAGAACGCCCGTTCAACGAGAGTGGATTTCCGGACGGTCGGCCGCTGCCCGTCCGGTGGTGCGTACACGCCGGCCCATGCCGGATTTCCGTGTCCGCGAGCTGCGCCGGGAGTTCCGGCCGTCGTGCGGCCCCCGCGCCGGGAGCGGTGGACGGGCGCCGATCCGTCAGGGCCGCAGGTCCCGGCCCAGGTCGACCATTGTGCGGCGGCCCCGGGGTCTTGCCGCAAGGCCGGGGGTGCGCTATATCTTGGTAGTGGCGAGGAGTGGATTCACCTCCTCGCCTTCGTCATTTCCCCGCCCGCGGCTTCCTTCCGAATCGGTGCCGCCGTCCGGACGGAATTGTTCCGGGCACGGTGAACCCCCGGGCCCTTTCGAGAGCGCGCCCATTCTGCGGCCGTTCCCCCGGAGTTTCGGCGCGCCGCGCCCGGCGCGCCCGTGCGGCCACCTCGACTGGCGGGCCCCGGACGGCGGCTGCGTCGCGTACCCGCGCTACCTCGGACCGGACGGCGTCGAGGCGTTCTGCACCGCGCTGGTCGAGCAGGCCGGTGTCCTGCTGCTGCCGGCGAGCATCTACCGTTCCGAGCTCACCCCGACGCCGACCGACCGGTTCCGGATCGGCATCGGCCGCCGCGACCCGGCCCCGGCCCTGGAGGCTCTCACCGACTGGCTGAAGGGTCGGCGCTAGGGAGGCGCGTTGCCGAGGTCAGCCCTGCCGGGCCTCCTTGGCCCGGTACTTGAGACCGAACAGCGCGCCGGAGAGACCGTGCGGCACCAGCCAGGACACGTCCTCGCGGTCCTGAGCTCCGAAGCGGTACTTGTAGGGCTCGGTGCCGCGCAGGAAGTCGAAGGTGGTCAGGCCCTGTCCGGCGGCCGCCCGGACGGCCTCGGCGATCACCGCCGTGCCGAGCCGCAGCGGCGCCCAGGCCTGGTCCCAACCGATCTGGTAGTAGGCGAAGGTGTCTCGCCAGCGGAACCCATAGAGGGCGCCGACCACCTCCCCGGCGCGCTCGGCGACCAGGAAGGCCGGGCCCTCGCCGCGACCGGTGGCGGCCGAGCGCTCGATCAGGCGCACGTGCAGCGGTGCGCGGGCCTCGTCGAAGGTGGTCGGCAGGCCGAGAGCGCACCGGCGCAGCCGGTGCAGTCGGAGCAGGGTGTGCAACAGGGCGATCCGCTCGGCGAGTTCGCCGCTCCCCACGGCCGGCGCCACCCAGCGGAAGGTGATCCCCCCGGCGGCGAGCTTGCGGCCGTAGCGGCGCAGGTCGGCACGGAACTGCCGGGAGCCGAGCGCGTCCGCACCCGGGGTGAGGTCGACCCGCGGGCACGGGGTGCGGCCGACCTCGACCGCACCGGCGGGCAGCAACCCGCTCTGGCCCGGGTCGAGATCGGTGAGCAGAAGGGTCGCCCGCCGGGCGCGCCGGGCCAGCCAGGCGGCCACCTCGGCCCGTCGCTCGGGTGCGACGGTGACACCGCAGTGGTCGGCCGCGCCGGGGCCGGAGCCCAGCACCGTCAGACAGGGGACGGTCAGCGGCGCCCGCGGGTGCAGCCGCCGCCGGGTGCGCAGCAGCGGTACGACGGCGCTCACCCGGCCGTCCGGCTCGCGCCAGACGGTGACCTCGCCACCGCCCTGCCGCGCGCCCAGCGTCTCCCACCAGGAGAGCGCCCACTCCGGCGTGGTGAACCAGGAGCCGCCCGGATCGGCGGCCGCCAGCTCCCGCCAGCCGTCCAGCACCCGCGCCGGCAGCGCGGCCGTCCGGTACCGGACCGGTCCGGACGCCGCACCGACCGCACTGTTCGCCGTGATCTCCAACGCCCCGCCCCCCAGGTGGTGTTCAGGCGCCGCCGCGCAACCGGTGCACGGCCGGGTGCAGCCCCGAGAGAATGGTGTCGAATCTGTCCCGGCTCGTGGTGGAGTTCACCCGGAGCCGGCTGATCCGCAGCGGGCGTCCGGGCAGCAGCCGGTCGTGCCGGTGGTCGAACAGGAAGCCGACCCGGTAACCGAGCCGGCGCAGCACGGGCTCGGCGCGCTGGTCGAGGTTGCCGTTGGGGTACGCGAAGGCGGTGGGTTCCTCGCCGTCGAGCCAGCCGGTGAGCGCGTGGTGGGCGGTGGTGATCTCGTCCCGGAGGGTGTCGTCCTCGCACTGGTCGAGGCAGGGGTGGCCGACGGTGTGGTTGCCGATCGCCACCCCGGAGCGGTGGAGCGTCAGCAGGTCGTGCCGGGTGAGCTGCTCCTGCCGGGGCGCGCGGGCTCGGGCGCTCTCGCGCAGTTCGGCGAGGGCGGTGCGGCGGTCGCGGTCGGGCAGGGTCTTCAGCCGGCGCACCACCGCGCCGGGCGGGCAGCCGGCCAGGCTGCGCGCGGTGCCGCCGCGGGAGGCCAGGAACGCGGCCTCGGACCACCAGAACGGCCGGTCGCCGTCGATGAGTTCGGTGACCACGAAGGCGGCGGCCGGGATCCGGAGCCGGGTCAGCACGGGCAGGGCCTCGGTGAGCACCGTCCGGTCGCCGTCGTCGAAGGTGACCAGCACGCTGCGGGGTGGCAGCGGACGGCCGGAGCGGACGGCCTGCTCGACCCGGGGCAGCGAGATCGGGCGGGCGATCCGGACCAGGCGGGCCATCTGGAGCGCGAAGGTCCGCGGGTCGTCCACGCCGTGGTAGGCGAGGACGGCGAGACGGCGGGTGGCGGCGAGCCGGAACAGCGGCTGCAGCGGGGAGTTGCGCAGCGCGGCGTCGACGCTGCTCCGCCGCCCGGCGAGCCGGCCGGGCGGCGGAGCGGCGGCTCCGGCCCCGCCGGTCGGGCCGGCCCCCCCGACCGGTGGCGGCGCGGCCCCGGTCGTCGGGCCGGCGCCTCTGCTGCTCGGACCGTCACCGGCCCCGGTCGCACGCGTGGTCCCCTCGGGCATCGACACGCTCCCCCTTCTCCCCGTGAGCACTGCCGTGAGCGACTGCCATCGGCGCTGCGGCGCGGGAGTCGGGCATGGCACACGGGCAGGGTCCGCCCGCACGGGCGCACCTCTGCCGGGTGGGCGGCCCGCCCCGCTCCCCGAATCGCCAAGATAGTGCAAAATCCCATGCTCCGAGGAGGGTTGCGCACGGCGGGCGGGTTTCCGGGGGCAGGTTGGCGCATTGTCGGCGCGCGCCTGGCCCGAGTGCGGGCCGGGAGTCTCCTGAGTGGCCGCCGGTGGTGCCGGGGGAGCGGGCGAAGCCGGTCCACCGGGGTGCGGGTGTGCCGCGCGGGGGTGGGCCGGCCGCCGGTTGCGGACCCGGCGGCCGGCCCCGGAGAGGGGCCCGACGGCCCCGGCTCACGGATCCCCCGTACTCCCCGTACCCCCCGTACTCCCCGGCGACCGGCGTCCCGGCGACGCGTGGCGGGGCACCGCGGGGTTCTCCGGTGGATCAGAAGGGGGCGGTGCAGGTGGTCACCTGGTACTCGGCCTCCAGGGCCGGGCCGCCGACCGCGCAGATCATCTTGAGATCCCCGGTGACCACGCGCGGCGTCACGGCCTTGGCGTACCCCTTGGTGACGGTGGTCGCGGACGCGACGGTGACCCATGGGCTGCCCCAGGCCCGCTGCGTCCTGACCTCGACCTGAACCACCGTCAGCTGTGTCGAGGAGGCCGGCGAGACGTGCGCCACCCCGACGACTCCTCCGCCGTCCTTCTCCAGCCATACGCAGGGCCGGTTGGCGGCGGCGATACACGCCACCTCACCGGTCCTGTTCGTCGTCGACGCCGCCGAGGCCGGGGTGGCCATCGACGCCGTGATCCCTGCCACCGCGACCATCAGGGCTGCGATCCGAGCGCGCATGATATGAACCTCCTTGGAAATCAAGGGAATCTCACTCCGTGGGATGAGTCTTGCACATTTCATGGGCATGCCATATGTGTGCTGCGTCACACTCAAGGTGACCGTTCAACTACGCACCGCAACCGGCGGATCGGCCTCCGGTCGTGAGCGGCCCCGGGCGGCGGGGCGAACCGGCCCGGAGGGCGCCCCGCGCGGCGCGTCGGCGACCGGCCCGGCCGGCCCCGTCGTGAGCCGGTCCGCGGGCTCGCCAAGTCGACCTCGGGACAGTCCGGTTGACGCCCCGACGGGCCCGGCCGCCCCCCGCCGCCCCGGCGTTCACTCGTACGGGTGGCGGACCGGCGCGAAGCCGTTCGGACGGCTACGATCGACGCGACCTACGGAGGTGGCCTGCGTGGACACGGTCATCGTGCAACTGCCCGAACCCCGCCCGAAAGCCCCGCACGGCGGGCGGCCCGCACCGATCGGCGCGCGGCCCGGCCCGCCCGGTGGGCGCTCCGCGCCGCCCGGCAGGCCCGCGCTGCTGCACCTGGGCCCGGGCGAGGTCGCGGAGTTCGGGCGCGGCGAGCCCGGCCGCCCGCCCGCCATCCCCCTCACCGACCAGGGCGTCTCGCGTCGCGCCGGCGAGGTCACGGCCGCCGAGGACTACTGGCGGCTCTCCAACTTCAGCACCTCCGCGACGTACGTGGTGGAGAACCTCGAAGGGGCGGGCGAGCACGTCAAGGTGGCTCCCGGCCGGCTCGGCGCACCGGTGCCCTTCGAGTTCTCCCGGGTGCTCCTGCCGGCTCTCGGCGAGCCGGTCGCCTTCAAGGTGTTCGCACCCCAGCACGCCTACCTGGAGGGCGAACCGGCAGCGTCCGAGGGCGAGATGACGGTCAGTCCGTTCGCCCTCGACCCGACGTCCAAGTACTTCCTCGTCCTGCTCGCCCTCTGTGAGCCGCGACTGCGCTCGCCCTCCGCCGCCGTCGTCCCCGGCGTCACCGACGTGCTGGCCCGGTTGCGTTCACTGCCCTCCTGTCGAGGGCTCACCCGATCTGCCGTCAACTACCACATCGACTACCTGGTGGCCACCAAGCTACGGCTGCGCGACACGCCGGAGGAGGCGCCGGACGACGCCGCCCGGGCCGGTGGCAAGCGGGAGGAGCTCGTCGCGCTGGCCCTGCGGTTCGACCTCGTCCGGGAGGAGCATCTGGCCCTGCTCCCGCCCCGGCGGGGCGGCTGATCCGCCGTGCCCGCGCCCGCCCGGCCCGGCCCGCCGCACCTCGATGTCCCGGCCGGCTACACGGTGGCCGGGTACCGCGTCGCCGAGCCGCTCGGCGCCGGTGCCTGGGGCAGCGTCTACGCCGCCCATCGGCCGGGCGGCGGACCGGCCGACCTTGCGGTCAAGTTCCTCTGCCCGGCCCGGCTCAGCCCCGGCCAGCGCCGCACCATGGCGCAGCTCGCGCGCAGCGAGATGCGGTTCGGCCGACGCGCGGACCACCCGAACCTGATCCGCACGCTCGCCGTCCTCACCGTCGCCGACCCCGCGCACCCGGGGCTCGACGGCGCACTGGCGCTGGTGATGGAACGTGCCGAGCGCAGCCTCCAGGACGTCCTCGCCGCCGCCCGGCCGCACACGCCCGTCCCCGACGCCGAGCGGATCCTGGCCGGGGTCTGCGCCGGGCTCGCCCACATGCACGCCGCGGGCTGGGTGCACGGCGACCTCAAGCCCGGCAACATCCTGCTGATGCCGGACGGCACCGCCCGGCTCGCCGACTTCGGCCTCACCGCCGAACTGGAGGGCACCCACGCCTACGCCCCGCCGCTCGGCTCGCCCGACCACGTGCCGCCCGAGTGGTGGTCCGAGCGCACCGGTGCGCGCGGTGTCGCGGTGCGGCCGAGCGCCGACATCTGGGCCTTCGGCGTGCTCGCCCACCAGCTGCTCACCGGCGGGCTGCACCCGTTCCTCGGGGCGACCGCCCGGGCCCGCGCGCTCGCCGCGCAGGCCTACGCGCGCGGGGTGGCGCCGCTGCGGCTGGACGACGCGCTGCCCGCGCGCTGGCGCCCGGCCGTCGCCGCCTGCCTGACCGCGGACCGGGCGGAGCGGGGGCGGGTGGACCTCGCTGCCCTGCGGGTCGCGCTGCTCGCGGCGGCGGAGGCGGCCGGGCCCGCCGGTGCGCCGGGGGCGCGCGGCCCGGTGCGGGCGCCGCGCCCGGAGCGCGCTCGCCGGCTGCTCGCCGGGGCCGGTCCGGCCGCGCTGGTCGCCGCCGTGCTGCTGCTCGCGGGCGGCCCGGAGCCGTCCGACCGGGCGTCCGACCGGGCGTCGGCCGGATTGGCGCCGGGTGCACCGACCGCGCCGGCGTCCGGTCGCCCGCCCTCCGGGGGAGCGCCGCAGGCGCCACCCTCGGCGACCGCCGCCCTGACCCCGGCCGGGGGGATCCCGGCGGGCTCCGACATCCCCGAGGCGCTGCGCGGCCCGATCCAGGACGCCGCCCGGCGCTGCCCCGAGCCCGAGATCACCCCCGCCCTGCTGGCGGCCATGCTCAAGGCCGAGAGCGGCTTCGACCCGGAGGCCGCCCGCCCGGAGACCGGCGAGTACGGCGTCGCGATGTGGACGCCCACCGTCTTCAACGCCTGGGCGCAGGACGGCGACCACGACGGCACCAAGGACTACATGGACCCGGCCGACGCGATCGTCTCGATGGGCAACTACGTCTGCTGGCTCGACCAGCAGCTCAAGCGCCGCGGCTACACCCGGGACCTCCCGGCCCTGATCACCGCCGGCTACCGGACCAGCGACAAGACCGTCGCTGACGCGGGCGGCGTCCCCGACCGGGTGAAGCCGCACGTCGCGAGGGTGCTGGGCTACCTCGCGGAGTACGGGGGCTGAGCGGGCCGGAACGGTTCGGGCACGGTATGACCCCGACCACATCCGTGCCGCACCACCGGCGGGGTTGCCCGGCTACCGGGCCCCGGCAATGCGATGCTCGGCCGCATGATCACGAAGCTCCGCGCGGCCACCACGCGGTGGACCGTCGTCGTCCCGGTGGTGTCGTTCGTCGTCCTTGTCCTCACCTGGCACCGCGACCTGCCCGGCTGGGTGGTGGGCGTGATGGCCTGCTTCCTGGCCGGCGCGGTGCTCGCCGCGGTGCACCACGCCGAGGTGGTGGCGCACCGGGTGGGGGAGCCGTTCGGCTCGCTGGTGCTGGCGGTCGCGGTCACCGTCATCGAGGTGGCGCTGATCGTGACCCTGATGGCGGACGGCGGGGACAAGGCCGCGACGCTCGCCCGGGACACCGTGTTCGCCGCCGTGATGATCACCTGCAACGGCATCCTCGGCCTCTCCATCCTGGTGGCCGCGATCAAGTACCGGGTGGCGGTGTTCAACGCCGAGGGCACCGGCGCGGCGCTGGCCACCATCGGCACCCTCGCCACGCTCAGCCTGGTGCTGCCGACCTTCACCACCAGCTCGCCGGGACCGCAGTTCGCGCCCGCCCAGCTGGCCTTCGCGGCGGCCGCCTCGCTGGTGCTGTACGGGCTGTTCGTGGCCACCCTGACCTTCCGCCACCGGGACTACTTCCTGCCGGTCACCCCCGAGGGGAAGGTGCTCGACGAGGAGGACCACGCCGATCCGCCGACCATGCGCGCGACCCGGGTCAGCCTGGCCCTGCTGGCGGTGGCGCTGATCTCCGTGGTGGGCCTGGCCAAGGGCGTCTCGCCGACCATCGAGTCCGCCGTCTACTCGGCCGGGCTGCCGTCCTCCGTGGTGGGTGTGGTGATCGCCCTGCTGGTGCTGCTGCCGGAGACCATCGCGGCGCTGCGCTCGGCCCTGCGCAACCGGGTGCAGACCAGCCTCAACCTGGCGCTCGGCTCGGCGCTGGCGAGCATCGGCCTGACCATCCCGGCCGTCGCGATCGCCTCCGCCTGGCTCCCGGGGCCGCTGGAGCTGGGCCTCGGGCCGACGCACCTGGTGCTGCTCGTGCTGACCATCGCGGTCGGCACGCTCACCGTCATCCCGCGTCGCGCGACGCCGCTGCAGGGTGCCGTCCACCTCTCGGTGCTGGCGGCGTACGTGGTGCTCGCGATCAATCCCTGAGCGGGCGGGGACCGGGCGGGAGCGGGCCGAAGCGGGCGGAATCGGCGGTCCGGCGACGAAGGGCGTCGCCGGGCCGCCGTCCGCCGGGCCGCCGTCCGCCCACCCGCCGCCCGGGCCCGCCGGGGCGGCGTGCGAGGATGGCCCGGACCGCCCCCGACGGCGGACCTCCGCCGACCGGCCACCCCCTCACCCCAGGGTGGCCCGACTGGGCACACGGCGACGAGGTCCGCGCTCCGTACCCCGGCAGCCATTCCGGCGCGGCGTCTCCCTGCCTGCTCCCCCTCACCTGCGAAGAAGACGCACCGCGATGCACCGCACCCGTTTCGCCGTACCCCCGTCCGGACCGAACCCCACCTCCCCGACCACCCGCTCCCGCACCCGCTCCCGGGTACCGCTGCGCGCCGCCGCGCTCGGCGCGGGCGGGCTGCTGCTCTCCGGCTGCGGCAGCGCCCCCGTCGCCCAGCCCGGCAGCCAGCAGGACCTCCGCGCCCGCCTCCCCAAGGCGGTCAGGGACGCCGGTGTGCTCAAGATCGGCTCGTACCTGACCTACCCGCCGGTGGACTTCAAGGACCCGGCCGGCGAGCCCGCCGGGCTGGACCCGGAGCTCGCCAGGGCGATCGGCTCCCACCTCGGCCTCCGGGTCGAATTCACCGACATGCCGTTCGACAAGCTCATCCCGGCCGTCCAGGCCAAGCAGCTCGACCTGGCGATGTCGGCCGTCATCGACACCAAGCAGCGCCAGCTCGGCGCCGCCGACGACGGGCACCAGGCCGACCCCGGCGTGGACTTCGTCGACTACTTCGCCACCGGCACCTCGATGGTGGTCAAGGCCGGCAACCAGCTGAACCTCACCACGCTGGACAGCCTCTGCGGCCGGACCGTCGCCGTCCAGCGCGGCACCGTCCAGGACGAACTGGCCGGCCGGCAGACCGCGGCCTGCCTGCGGATCGGCAAGCCCCTGCAGATCCACCGCTTCGACACCGACGAGCAGGCGCTCGCCGAGGTGGCCTCCGGCGCCGCGGTCGCCGATCTGAACGACTACCCGGTGGCGCAGTACAACACCACCCAGCCGGGCCGGGCCGGAGTGTTCCAGCTGGCCAACACGCATTTCCTGCAGTCCGGCCCCTACGGCATCACCGTCGCCAAGGACAACACCGCCCTGCGGGACGCCGTCGCCAAGGCACTGGACCAGGTGATCCGCGGCGGCGAGTACGACAAGATCCTCGACAAGTGGAACGTCCGCTTCGGCGCGGTCTCCAGCGCGGTGGTCAACGGCGGCCTCTGACGCGGTGGCGCCCGACCCCGCCCCGATGGCCGCAACGACCGGCGATCGGGGCGGGGCCCGCGTGTCGGGGCGCGGCACGGTGGCCGCTGTCCCTATCGTCTGAGACCGCTGAGTCCGCTGAGTCCGCAGCCGATCCGATGACCACGTGGGAGTGCGAGATGCCAGGCCCAGAGCAGCAGTTGTCCGCCGCCGGTGCCACCGGCCGCCCGGAGGACGGCGCCGACGTGATCGTGGTCGGCGCCGGCCCGGCGGGCTCCACCGCCGCCTACCACCTCGCGCGGACCGGGCTCGACGTGCTGCTGCTGGAGAAGTCCTCCTTCCCCCGGGAGAAGGTCTGCGGCGACGGCCTGACACCCCGTGCCACCAAGCAGCTGGTCGACCTCGGCATCGACGTCTCGGAGGAGGCCGGCTGGCTGCACAACCGGGGGCTGCGCCTGGTCTCCGGCCGGCGCACGCTGGAGCTGGACTGGCCGCAGCTGTCGGCCTTCCCCTCCTTCGGACTCGTCCGGCGGCGGGCGGACTTCGACGAGCTGCTCGCCCGCCGGGCCGCCTCGGCGGGCGCCCGGCTGGTCGAACACGCCAATGTGGCGGGCCCGTTGGTCGACGAGAGGACCGGCCGGATCACCGGTGTGACGGCCCGGCTGGGGGAGGACCGGCGGCCCGTCGACTACCGCGCGCCGCTGGTGGTCGCCGCCGACGGGAACTCCACCAGGCTCTCCCTCGCCATGAAGCGCTACCGCCGCACCGACCGCGCGATGGGCGTCGCCTACCGGACGTACTTCACCACCCCGCGGCACCAGGACCGCTACCTGGAGGCGTGGCTCGACCTGCGCGACCCGAAGGACCCGGCGCGACGCCTGCTGCCGGGCTACGCCTGGGTGTTCGGGATGGGCGACGGCACCGCCAACGTCGGCCTCGGCGTGCTGGACACCGCCGCGGTGGCCGGCGAACTCGACTGGCGCGACCTGCTGCGGCGCTGGTGCGCCGCGCTGCCGCCCGAGTACGGCTACACCCCCGAGGGCGTCACCGAGCCCGTCCGGGGCTCCGCCCTCCCGATGGGCCTCAACCGCCAACCCCACTACGCCGACGGCCTGTTGCTGGTCGGTGACGCGGGTGGGACGGTCAGCCCGGCGACCGGCGAGGGCATCGCCTACGCAATGGAGTCCGGCCGGTACGCCGCCGAGACGGTCGTCCAGGCGCTGGCCCGGCGCACCGACCGCGGCCGCGAACTCGCCCTGCGCGGCTACCCGCAGGCCTTGCGCTCCGCCTACGACGGCTACTTCGCACTCGGCCGGCTCGTCGCCGACGTGCTCGGCCGCCCCCGGCTGCTCGGCGCCGCCGGTGCGCTCGGCCTCGGCCACCCGGCCCTGCTGAAGGTGGCCTTCCGGCTGATGGTCAACCTCACCGAGCCGAACTCCCGCGACGCCCTCGACCGGGTGGTGCACGCCCTCGGCAAGCTGGCACCCAGCAGCCGCTGACCGACGGCCGGTCGCCCCGGGGGCGTGATCCTCCAGTCTGCGCGCCCCCAGGGCCGGGCGGGCGCCGGTTGGCCGGATCCGGTGGGACGGGTGGTGTCGTGGGCCGTTCCGGTTGACGGGGGGTCAGGTGATCCGTTTGTCTGGGTGGCGACACGGGCACGGAGGGTGACCGACCATGCTCCGGTCCGCACCGACGCCGATCCGACGGAGACACCGTGCACCTTCGCCTTCGCCTGCTCCTCGCGCCGCTCACCGCGGTAGTGGCCCTGCTCGCCCCCGCCGTTCCGGCGTCCGCCGCCGACCCGGCCGAAGCCACCCCCTCCGACGCGTGCTCGGCAGCCGACCACCACGGCGACCCCCGCCTCGGCCCCGAGGACCTGCCGCGCACCGGCCCGGTCGGCCGCGAGCTGATCGGCTACCGGCGCACCGGCGGCCTCCCCGAGGACACGTTCCTCGCCACCTACTACGGCGCCACCGCGAACAACGGCGGCCCGGGCTGGATCTACCCGCCGGCCGACGGCTACCTCACCCTCCCGGACGGCACCCCGGTCGAGGTCGAGGTCACCCTGTACCCGAACCAGAACATCGACCGCTACGGCAGCGAGTACGGCGCCTTCCTCGCCCCCGAGGGCCTGCCCTACGCCAGCCGCTCGATCCCCCCGCAGAGCCTCGACAGCACCCCGGCGCCGAGCTGCAACTACCACGACTACAAGGTCCTCAAGCCGTTCAAGGTGCACGCCGGCCCGATCGCGCCGTGGTTCGGCCAGCCCGGTCTCGGCCTCCAGTACCAGCTCGACGCCGGGCTCGTGCCGGACGGGCCGGCCCGGCTGAACGTGCTCTGGCTCGTCGACCACGGGTACCTCGCCCGGATCTGACGCCGCCGGACCCGCCCGGCCGGGCGCGAAATTCGTTGGCGCGCCCACCCGGTCCGGGATAGGAAGGCCCGATGAGTACCACTGAGACCACCCCCGACCGGCGCGGCTTCACCGCCGTGATCCTCGACCTGGGCGACATCCAGCTCCATCCCTGGGGCCGGCTGACCGACGTCCGGGGCGGGGTGGTGCCCGGGCTGCTGGCCGCCGCCGCCGATCCGGAGATCGCCCGGTGGAACCCGCTCCGCGCCACCGACCGGGCCGGGGCCGAGGCCTACCTGGACCGCTGCGACGCGGGCTGGGCCGACGGCGCCACGGCCGCCTTCGCGGTGGTCGGCGCCGCCGGCGGCACGCTGCTCGGCAACTGCGCGCTCCGCTGGGTCGACCGCGCCGACGGGCTCGCGATGATCGGCTACTGGCTCCTCCCGGCCGCCCGCGGGCGCGGCGTCGCGACCCGGGCCGTCCGGGCCGTCACCGGCTGGGGCATCGCCACGGCCGGCACCCGCCGGATCGAGATCGCCCACGCGGTCGGCAACGACACCTCCTGCCGGGTGGCCGAGCGCTGCGGCTACCCCGCCGAGGGCACCCTGCGTGCCTCCCACCACTACGGCGACGGCGGCTACCAGGACGAGCACCTGCACGCCCGCCTCGCCACCGATCCCGAGCCGCCGCTGCGCTGACCGGTCCTCCCGGTCCGGCCCCGGCGCAGCCGTGCCCGGGCGCGCGGCGGGGGTACGGGCCTAGTCTGGAAGGGCGCGTCCGTGCGCGGTGCGGAACGGGGACGGTGGGCCATGACGGTCATCTCGGCGGCACTCTTCGGTACCGACTGGCGCACCGCGTCACCCGGCTCCGAAGCGTTGCTGCACGAGTGCGCGGCGCGAGGCTGGACGGTCCTGGTGATGGGGCCCGGGCCGGCCGAGGTACCGGTCCTGGCCCTGGCGGCCCCGGGTGACGAGCCCGTCCGGGCGGCCCTCGGCCTGGTCGACGGCAGGCCCGAGCACGCGGTGGTGGTCGCCGCGAGCCTGCGCGAGGTGCTGATGGCGCGTCGCGCGCGGGTCCCGTGCGTCGCCGTGGCGGGCGACGCCGGACCGCGGTCCGAGCTGCGGGCGGCCGGCGCGGTCGAGGTGCACCGCGACGCCGCCGCCCTGTTGCGCGTGTTGGACGACAGCCTGTTGGCCCGGCCCCGGGCCTTCGGCGACTGCCGCCCGACGGCTCCGGCCGCACCGGCCGGCCGGAGCGGTTGACGTACACCCCGACCGGGCATCCGCCCGGAGACGAGGACGGCGTCACCGGAAGCGTCGGAGGTGACCGAGATGGACGGACCCGCGTTGAGCGGACGGGAGCGGCGTCTCCTGGAGGAGATCGAGAGCGATCTGCGCCAGGACGCCCGCCTGAACCGGCGGTTGAGCACGATGGGGGTCAAACAGCCGGGGCGGGTCCGGGGCGGGCTGAGTCGCCTGTGGCACCGGCTGCCCGCCGGGGTGGTGATGACGGCGCTGGTGATGTCCGCGATCTGCCTGAGCATCGGCGTGCGCACCCCGACCGTGCCCGTACTGACCGCCGTGGTGCTGGTCTGGACGGTCAGCGTGGCCGTCGCGGCCGTGGTGGCGCTGCTGCTGCGGCGGCGCCGCCGGGCGGCCGGGATCCCCCCGGAGGGCCTGCTGGGCGGCGACCGCCCCGAGGGGCGGGAACGCCCGGACGGCCGGGACCGGCCCGAGGGCCGCGAGCGCCGGCCGTGGGACCGGCCGGAGGCGTGAGCACCATGACCACCGAACTGCGGGAGTACCGCCCGGGCTCCCACCATGCCGCCGACCAGACCCTGGTCGGCTACGAGGTCGAGGGCACCGACGGTCCGCTCGGGCGGGTCGAGCGGGACACCGGCGACCGGCTGCTGGTCGATGCCGGGGCGTGGGTGCCGGGCTTCCGGGTCCCGGTGCCGGTCGCCCTGGTGGCCCGGATCGACCATCTGGAGCTGGTGGTCCACCTGGACTGCCCCCGGGCGCACGTCCGCGCCCTCCCCCCGCCCGCCGTCGTCGAGGCGCGCGGGGGCGGCCGGCCGCCCCGGGGGTGATCCCGGCCCCGGGCGCGCGGATCAGTCGCCCCGCAGCCGGACGAAGGTGGCCGCCGGCGGCCGGCCGGTGACGGTCACCTCCGCCCGCAGCGGGCCGGTCAGCGGCCGCAGGCTGCCGTGGTCCGGGTCGCGCACCGGTGCGCCCAGCAGTCCGTCCACCGCCTCCGCCACCTGCCGCGCCTGCACCGCGGTGAGCCGGGGCGTGGAGAGCAGCACCGGGCCGTCGTCCAGCTCCAGGACCAGCGCCTGCGGCCGGGCGGCCGTTCCGACGACCGCGCGGACGGTCGCGTCGACGGTGTCGCTGCGCCGGTACTTGACCCAGAGCCGGCCGGCGCCGCGCGCCCGGTAGGCCGAGCCGGCGGCCTTGCAGACCAGCCCTTCGACGCCGGTGCCGGCCAGCTGCTCCATCCAGCTCAGCGCCTCCGTCCGGTCGGTGGTGGCCAGCACCGGCTGGACCGGCGGCGGGACGCCGTCGAGCGCGGCCAGCAGCAGCCGGCGCCGGTCGGTGAGCGGCAGCCGGCGGACGTCGCGCCCGGGCAGCGCGAGCAGGTCGAAGGCGACCAGCCCGAGCGCCACCCCGTCCGACGCCCGGCCCTCCCGGGTGCGCAGCAGTTCCTCGAAGGCGAACCTGCCGTCCCGCCAGGCGACCAGCTCCGCGTCCAGCACCAGCCCGGCGGGCAGCCGGGCCACGGCCGCGGCGATCGGGGGGAACTCCGCGCCGAGGTCCCGGCCGGACCGGGACTGCAGGAACGCCGGGCGCTCCCCGCGGGCGAAGGCCACACAGCGGAAGCCGTCCAGTTTCAGCTCGTACTGCACGCCGGAGCCGCCGAGACCGTCGGACGGCGGGACGGCGGTCACGGCGGCCGGGCGCATCACCTCGACGGGCGGCTCCAGCACCACCGGGGAGCCGGTGCCACCACCGGTGTCGCCACCGCCACCGCTACCGGTGGCGGTGTGGGTGCGCGTGCGGGTGCTGCTGCGCGGCGGGTCGCTGGGGCCGGCCGGTGGCTCGTCCGCCGACGCCGACGCCGACGCCGGCGGGGGGAGCGGGCGGGCCCGTCCGCCGTCCAGGAGCGGCGCGAGCAGGTCCCCGAACTCCGCCAGCCGGTCCGGGAGTTCAGCGAGGTCGAAGGTCAGGTCCGCCGTCGAGCCCGCCGCCTCCAGCTCCGCCCAGGAGAGCGGCGTGGACACCGTGGGCCGGGGCCGGGCCCGCAGGGTGTAGGGCGCGGCGGTGGTCTTCTTGCCGTTGTTCTGCGACCAGTCCACCAGGACCCGCCCGGCCCGGCGCGCCTTGGCCATGGTGTGCACCACCAGGTCCGGATGGGCCGCCTCCAGCGCGGCCGCGAGGGCCTTGGCGTAGGCGGAGACCTTGCTGCTGGGCGTCGGCTCCAGCGGCACCAGCAGGTGCAGCCCCTTGGAACCGGACGTCTTCACCCAGCAGTCGAGGCCGTCCGCCGCCAGTCGCTCGCGCAGCAGCCCGGCCACCGTCCGGCAGGTCAGCACCGACGCGCCCTCGCCCGGGTCGAGGTCCAGCACCAGCCGGTCCGCCAGTCCGGGCGCGGCGGCGTGCCACTGCGGCACGTGCAGCTCCAGACAGCCCAGGTTGGCCGCCCAGAGCAGCGCCGCACCGTCGTCCAGCACCACCTGCCGGAGGTCCCCGGAGCTGCTCGGCACCTCCACGGTGCGGACCCAGCGGGGTGTCCCGGCGGGCGGGTTCTTGGCGATGAACGCCTCGCCCTCGACCCCCTCCGGACAGCGCAGGAAGGAGACCGGACGGTCCCGCAGATGGGGCAGCAGCACGGTGTGCACGGCCGCGTAGTAGCGCAGCACGTCCCCCTTCAGCGTGCCGGTGCGCGGGTAGTACACCTTGTCCAGGTGCGAGAGGGCGATCGTGCGCCCGTCCACCACCATCTGCGGCATGGCCGCCTCCGAGCTGCGCCGGGACCGCGCGCCCGTTCGCCGGGCCCGCGCAGCCAGTCTGCCCGCCCGCCCGCTACGGCGCGAGCAGGCTACGGGCCGTCCGAAGCAGCTCCTCGTCGGCGGCCGGCTCGCGCACCCCGGCGAGGCCGGAGCGGAACAGCGAGGCGCCCTCGACCAGCATCAGGAACACCTGGGCGCGGCCCTGGACGACGGTCTCCGGCAGGTCGGGCCGGCGGTCGGCGAGGTAGGCCGCGATCCGGGCCCGGTAGTCCGCGTAGAAGGCGCGGACGGCGTCCGCCACCGCCTCGTCCCGGGCGGCGAAGGCCCAGACCTCGGCGAACAGCCGCACCAGCCGGGCGTCCTCCTGCTCGGCCAGCAGGGCGCTGATCAGCGCCTGTGCCGTCCGGTCGGCGGCCTCGGCCGCCCCGGCGCCCGCCGGATCTGCCGTCGCCGCCGTCGCCGCCGGGGCGAGCAGGGGCGCCAGCCGCTCGGCGGACCGGGTGAGCACCCGCCCCAGGACGGCCGCCACCAGCGCGGCATGCGTCGGGAAGTAGTACTGAAGATGCCCCAGCCGGACCCCGGCCGCCGCCGCGACCGCCCGCATCGACAGCTCGGTGCCGCCCGCGGTCACCAGCAGGTCCTCGGCCGCGTCCAGGAGTTCCGCGCGCCGCTGCTCGCCCTTGCCGCTCACGCCGCCACCGCCGCCCGCTCGCTCCGGACGTCGACCGTGACGCCCAGGGCCGCGACGTCGGCCAGGACCCGCCCCGGGCGGGGCGTCTGCTCCGGGAACGCCACCCCGGCCGGAGCCGGCGCGCCGTCCGTCCCGAGCACCCGTCGCAGGCCCAGCAGGGCGCCGACCGCCGTCAGGTGCGCCTGCCCGGAGCGGTCCTCGACCACCGCGCCCAGCCCGGCCCCGCCGTGCCCGACGTCGATCCGCAGCCGGGCCACGCCGCCCTCGCCGGGCGAGTACAGCAGGGCCCGCCGGGCCGGCTCCCAGCGGTCGCCCCGGCCCCAGCGGAAGAGTCCGGTGTGCTTGGCGGCCAGCAGCGCCGCGGTGCTGAGCGGGGAGCTGAAGCCGATCCGGGTGGTGGCGGTGGTCGTACCGAGCGTGAGCGGGAGGGTGAACTGCTCCGGTGTGTCGATCCCGGCGACCTTGGTGGTGTCGTCACCGATCCGTACGGTGCGCGGCCCGCTGAGCGGGGCCACCGACCGGCGGCGGCCGTCCCGGACCACCTCGTAGTCCAGGCCGAGCCGGTCCATGAACTCCACCGAGTCGGCGCCGGCCCGGTCCGCGAGGTCCCAGCGGATCGCGGTCTCGACCCGCTCGGCGCCGCCGAGCCGCTCCGCCAGGGCGGCCGCGACCAGGCTGGTGACCCCGCCCATCCATGCGGAGGAGAGCAGCACGGGGCTGCTCGGGCGCAGCAGCGCCGCCACCGTGGCGGCCCGCTGCAGCCGGGCCGTCCAGCGGGTCACGTCCACGAACGGCACACCGGCCCGGACGGCGGCCCGCAGCACGCGGTCGTCCGGGTCGTTGACCACTCCCACCACGGCGCGGACGGCGGCGTCGAAGGGCGCCGGGTCGGCGAGGTCCCAGCGGCGGACGGTGACGGCGGGGGCGCCGTCCGGTTGTCCGAGCTCCTGGGCGAGCGCGGCCCCGCGCTGCTCGGAGCGGCCGGTGAGCAGCAGGGGCCAGTCGGGCGCCGCCAGCCGGGCCAGCTCGGCGCCGACGGTGCCGTAGCCGCCGACCAGCAGGACGGGACCCTCGGGATCGTGGGTCAGGTGGTCGTGGACGTCCGGGGAGAGGTTCATGGGGAAAGAATAGGTCAGTCGACCTAAAAGTTCTGTGAGCCCGTCAACGGAGCCCCGTCACCAGCGCGTACGCGTCCCCGACGTGGTCCTCGATCCGGGCCCAGTCGACCGGCGGCCCGTCGAGACGCACCCCGACCCAGCCGCGGTGGCCCACGTACGGAGGCCGGAAGTACCGCTCCGGCGCCTCGGCGACCAGGAACTCCTGGGCGCCCGCCGGAGCCGGGCACCAGAAGGCGAGGCGGTCGTCGTGGTGGTGGTCGGCGAGCATCACGAACACCCGGGCCCGCCGCCCGGCCCCGGCGAACCAGGTCGGCTCCCCGTGGCTGACCCGCTCGGACACCTCCGGCAGCGCCAGGCAGAGCGCCCGCAGCCGGTCGACGGGGCCCGCCACCCCCGTAGGGGGCCCCGCCGGCCCCGCGGCCGTCACCGCGGCCACCGCCTCAGCCGGCCGACGGGCGGGGCGAGCCCGGGTAGGTGCCGAAGTACCACTGGTTGCCCTCCGGGTCGGCGGCCGCGAAGTCCCGCGAGCCGTACTCGGTCTCGTGCAGCTCCTTGGTGATCCGGGCCCCGGCGGCCACGGCCCGCGCGTGCAGGGCGTCCGGCTCCGCGGTGACCACGTACGCGCTGAAGGCGCCCGGCTGCCCGGGGCAGGGCTCGCCGCCCCCGGCCTCGGGCCGGTCGGAGCCCAGCATCACACCACCGCCCTCCGGCCAGGCCAGCTCGGCGTGCGCGACGAACTCGCCCTCGCCGTACGCGACGACCTCCTCGAAGCCGAAGGCCTCCACCAGGAAGCGGATCAGGGCGCGGGCGTCGCGGGCGCGCAGGCTGGGCCACACCTGCGGGGCGGGAGTCTTGTCGTTCATGGGGATCTGCCTCCTCGGGGCGGTTCGGGTCCCTCTCACGACCCCCACTCTGGCGCCGCCGCCCCCGGGCCGCCTTGGACGTTTCGGAACTTCGCCGCGTCCGGGCCCTCCTCGGCCAGCCAGAGGCTGGGCGCGCACCCGGCCAGCGCGCGGAACTCACGGGCCAGGTGGGCCTGGTCGAAGTAGCCGCAGCGGGCCGCCAGCTCCGCCAGCCGGGGCGCCGGGCCCGGAGCGGCCAGCACGTGCCGGGCGCGGTCGAACCGGATCACCCGGGCGGCGGCCTTCGGGGTCAGCCCGGTCTCGTGGCGGAACCGGCTCCGCAGGTGCCGGCTGCTCCATCCGGTCTCCCGCGCCAGCGCCGACACCGGGAGCGACCCGCCGCTGCGCCGCAGCTCGGACCAGGCGCGGACGACCTCGGGCGGCACCCGCCCGGAGGGACGGGCGGCCCGCAGCAGCGCGCCGTCCAGGACGGCGAACCGCTCCGGCCAGCCGGCGGCCAGTTGGAGCTCCTCCTGGAGCCGCCCGCTCGCCCGCCCCAGCACGGCGTCCGCCGGCACGTCCACGCCCGCCAACTCCCCGGCCGGCAGGCCGAGCAGGGCCCGGGCGGCCAGCGGGTGGACGGCGATCTGGACGCCGGACTGCCGCCCGTCGTGGGTGATCAGGGCGGGCGAGGTGTGCAGCCCGCCGAGCAGCGTGGCGTAGTCGCCGCCGGGCTGGGCCGGATCCGGGTGCCCGGCGACGGTCAGCGGCTCGTCCAGGGTGAGGATGAAGGTCAGGTACGGGGACGGCAGGCCCCGGTGCACGGCGGGTGCCAGGCCGCGCTGGCGGTAGCCGGAGTACCAGGCCACGTACGGCCGCAGCGCGCCGGCGGGCCGGGCCCGTACGGACTCGTCGACCGGGTCGGGGAGGTCCTGCGTCACGCCCCCAGTATCGGTCCCGGTGCCGGTCCCGGCGGGCCGGGGGCGCCGCCGTGCTGGCTCGCGGGCGCCCGGGGTGTTGCTTATGGTGAGCGCACCGGAACACCCGGTGCTCGGGGGGGAAGACCTGCGAAGGAGTCCCAGTGACCACTGCCCGAGAGATCATGCACACCGGTGCCCAGTGCATCCGCGCCGACCAGACGCTCGCCGAAGCCGCCATGATGATGCGGGACATGAACGTCGGCGCTCTCCCGATCTGCGGCGACGACCAGAAGCTGAAGGGCATCATCACCGACCGCGACATCGTGGTCCGATGTATCGCCGAGGGCAAGGAGCCGGCGGACATGACCGCCATGGAGCTGGCCGGGCACCTGCACTGCGTCCGCGCCGACGACTCGATGGAGGCGGTGCTGAAGAAGATGGAGCAGCACCAGATCCGACGCATCCCGGTGATCGACGGCGACCGGCTGGTGGGCATGATCAGCGAGGCCGACCTGGCCATGGGCCACCGCGACGGCCACCGGCTGACGGACCAGCAGATCATCGAATTCATGGACAGCGTCTACATGATGCGGTGATCGCGCGGCGCGCCGGGCCCGGTGCGGGAGCGCCCCGGGTCGAGCCGGCCGGTGCCCCTCCGCGTGAGCGGTTCGGCGCCGTCCGGGTGTGCCACGACGCCGCTGGACCGGACCGGGTGGTCGGGTGCAGCGGCGTTGTCGTGCCCGGGTGGGCGGGTGTGGCGGGTGGTGCTGGGGGTGTTACTTGGT
>NZ_JBEXYD010000082.1:0-27762 GCF_040630735.1 Kitasatospora sp. NPDC005748 | reverse complement strand
GTTGTCTGCGCGTCACAGCCAACATTCCTACCGGGTTCTGCCCTGGAGCAGGGGCAGAACCCGAAGATTGATCACAACATCACACAGGCCCTAGCTCAGACAGCAGCCGCAAAGTAGGGGATGATCACGTGCTCGCCGTGATGCCGGCCTGTTCATCGTGTTCGCGCAGCATCCGCATGACGGTGGCGGGTGAGGGGTGCTGCCCCTTCTTCGCGCCGGTGGTGATGACGAGGCGCTTGGCGATGTCGCGCAGGCTCATCTCCTGGCCGCGCAGATGGAGGGCCATCGACAGCATGTCGTCGTCGGTGACCCAGGCGCCGCCGATGATCTTGCCGCGCTTTCGTGCGCTCTCGTGGCCCTCGAGGGTGCGGTCGCGGATGTACTCACGCTCCATGCCGGACATGGCCGCGAGCCCGGTGAACATGATGCCGGAAGGGTCGTGCGAGCCCTTGAGCTCTCCGGGGAGGAACTCCAGGCCGACGTCGCTCGCTTTCAGTTCCTCGGCGAGCATGGCGAGTTTGATTCCGCGGCCGAGCCGCTTGTGCTCGTGGACGACGAGGGTGACGGCCACGCCGGAGGAGCGGATCCCCCCGGCGAGCTTCACGGCGGCCTCCAGCTCGGGGCGCCGGGTGGCGCGGGTGGAGATCTTCTCCGAGAAGACCCGGGTGACCCCGGCTTCGGCGAGGGACTCGAGTTGTGCGTATAGGGACTGCCGGGCGGTCGAGGCACGGGTGTAGCCGAGGCGGACATGTCCGACCGGTTCAGTGCCGGCGCGCAGGGGCCGTGGCAGCTCCATCCACGCCGAGCCCGGCTTGCGTACGGCGGGGATCGGCACGCTGAGGGCCTTGGCGAGTTGGGGCACGAGGCGGAAGCGGGCGGTGTGGTACTGGATGGCTACCTTGTTCTTGCCGGTCCGGCATGGGGAGCCCGCGGGGGCGGCGCAGGTTGACATCGGGCAGTCGTGTGATTCCACGCGCTTGAAGTCGTCGCTCACGACCCCGGACTGTTTCATGAGGGTGTTTCAGGCGTCCAGTCCTTTGAAACAACTCATGAAACGTGATCGCCGCAGGTGGACGGGCCGCCGGGCGGGTGTTTCACAGGTGACCGCTCATGAAACACCCGCGTGCGCCCTGCGCGGACGCGGGACCGAGGGCGTCATGGCCTGCCGGGCGCCGTTACGCGGCCTGCAGGCGGGCGAGCGGGTCGCACATCCGCCGCGGAGAACGTGGTCAACTCGGCGCATTCCGCGTCGAGCCATGTTCCAGTCGCCGTCGCGGCCCCTGCTCCCAAGACTCACGCCCTTGAACTCGGTATCCCCGCGCGCGTATGATCGGATCCAAGTAATCGATACCAAGTATCTGCCACGTCAACGCACTGGAGCTCCATGCCCACCCGTGAACCCCCCGCCGTCCAGAAGCCCCCGAAGCGCCCCGCCAACGCCCTCGCCCTCGCCGTACTCGGGCTGCTGCTGGAGCAGCCGATGCACCCCCATGCCATGGCCGGCGCGCTCCGCGAGCGCGGCATGGACAGCGCGTTCAAGCTGACAACCGGATCGCTCTACGACACCGTCCGCGCGCTCACCCGGGACGGGTGGATCGAGGCGGACGGCACCGAGCAGGTCGGCAACCGTCCGGCCCGCACCGTCTACCGCCACACCCCCGCCGGGCAGGACGGCTTCACCGACTGGCTCGACGAGCTGATCCGAGAGCCCTCACCCGAGTACCCACGGTTCCTCTCCGCCGTCGGGTACCTCGGCGCGCTGGGCCGCGTCCGCGCCGCCGAGGCGCTGCGCGAGCGGGCCGCCGCGCTGCGGGAGCGGATCGCGCAGGACGCCGAGGGCCACCGCGCGGCCCGCGAGGAGCACAACGCGCCGCGCCTGTTCCTCATCGAGGCCGAGTACGCCGCCGCCATGGCACAGGCCGAGCTGGCCTGGGTGGAGCACACCGCCGACGAGATCGAGCATGGAACGCTGACGTGGCCGGAAGGGGACGGGCGATGAGTGTCACCGCATCGAAGGACGAGGTCGTCGACGTCCTGATAGCCGGAGCCGGGCCCGCCGGGCTGACACTCGGCGGGGAGTTGGGGCGCGCGGGGGTGCGGGCACTGGTCCTGGAGCGGGAGCCCGAACCGCCAGGCTTCTGCCGCGGGTTCAACCTCAACGCCCGGAGCCTGGAGCTGCTCGACCGCCGGGGCCTTGCCGCCGGCTTCCTCGCCGAGGGACCGACCGTCCCGACGACGATGTTCGTTGGCCCCTCCCGCCTCGACCTCGCCGCCATGCGCACGAAACACCCCTACGCCCTCGGCATCCCCCAGACCCGCGTGGAGGAGCTGCTCGCCGAGTGGGCCGTGGGATTAGGCGCGCGAATCGCCCGCGGCCGGCGCCTCACCGGGCTGCGGCAGGACGGTGACGGCGTGACAGTCGAGGTGGACGGCGCGGACGGCCCGTCAACCGTGCGCTGCCGATGGCTGGTCGGTTGCGACGGGGGCCGCAGCGCGGTGCGCAAGGCGGCCCGGATCGGCTTTCCCGGGACACCCGCACGCAAGTTCACCCTGCTCGGGGACGTGGTGCTCGCCGACCCGTCGGCCGTCTCGTTCGGCCCCAACACGGGGCCCGACGGCCGCTCGGTGTTCGCGATCCCGCGCCCCGGCTACGTCCGTCTCCTCACCGCCGACCCGGCACCGCCCACAGACCCGCACGAGCCCGTGCCGCTCGGCTCCTTCCAGCGCGCGATCGATGCCGCGTTGGGACACCGGGCGGAGATCGCCAAAGCGCGGTGGCTGACCCGGTACGGGGACGCGGCACGGCTCGCCGAGCAGTTCCGGGCGGGCCGGGTACTGCTCGCCGGGGACGCCGCGCACATCCACCCCCCGGCCGGCGCCATCGGCGTCAACGCGGCGATCGACGACGCCGTCAATCTGGGCTGGAAACTCGCCCTGGTGGCGCGAGGGCAGGCGCCGGACACGCTGCTCGACACCTACCACGACGAGCGCCACGCGGCCGGCACGCGCCTACTCCGCAACACCCGCGCGCAGGCGGTGCTCGCCCCGGCGAACGGGGACGACGACCGCCTGGCACCCCTCCGCGATCTGCTCGCCGAGCTGGCCGAGTCTGCGGACACGGCCGGGCCGTTGGCCGAGGCGATCACCGCTGTCGGCACCCGCTACCCCGCCTCCGGAGACCCCGGACACCCGTGGGCGGGAAGGATGGTGCCGGACATCCCGCTAGGCCAGGACGGAGAGGACAGCCTCACAGCGCTGCTGACCCGGTCGGCCGGCGGCGCGCTGCTGCTCAACGGCACGGCAGGCTCGCAGGCCCTCTCCTCCGCCGCCCGTCCATGGGCGGACCGGGTCACCACCGCCCACACCCACCCGCACGCCCTGGAGCGCGCCCACGCGATCCTCGTCCGTCCGGACGGGCACGCAGCATGGATCGGCGCCCCGTCAACACCTTTCGACACGGCCGCGGAGGAGTTGCGGGAGACCCTCGCGCGCTCGTTCGGGCGCCCGGCGGCACTCGTTGACGGTACCCCGAGGACTGGCCACCGCTGAGCGGGCGAGCCCACGGTACGCGTCCCGGGGCCGGTCGCTGCTACAGCCCTACTGCGGTTTCGTCGGTGGCCACCGCCCGCAGTGGGCGGTGGCCCTTCTCGTCGAGCTGGACGAGTTCGCGGTCGTAGTCGACAGTGATCGAGCCGTAGTAGTTCACCGCTGAGCTGTGGGCCGGGGAGATGTGCGCCAGTAGCTCGGCGTCCACCTCGCGGCCAGCGGCGCGCAGTTCGCCCACGGCCAGGCCCATGTACTCGGTGTGCCAGCTGATCGCGGAGTTCGTTACGACGGTCAGGCACCATGCCTGCTCGTTCTGATGGTCGGGCTGGCGCCTGGTGATCTTGCCCTCGCGGGCGTAGTGGAGCTGGCGGCGAAGGGAGTGGAGGGACTCGCCGTTGTTGAGCTGTCGGGCGATCTTGCGCCGGTAGCTCTCGTCCGACAGGTTTTTCGCCGCGTAGATCCCGCAGCAGGGCCGCGGGCGCCAGCACGAAGGTGGCAGCGCTCGCCACGGCCGTCTCGAGGATCAGCCGGGTCTTGCCGGCACCGCCGTGCCCCTCCACGGTGACGATCCGCTCGCCTCCCGCCAGGGCGGTCCGCAGCCGGGCAGTGAACGCCGCGGCGCCGACGAGGGGTGCTGTCATACCGGGGACGCGGGTGGCCAGGCGCTCGAGGTGGGAGGCGCTCGGGGCGAGCGCGCGAGGAGCGCGCGGGCGGACCCCGAGTTCCTCCTCGCCCACCCACCGCAGCTCGTAGCGCTCCGGCTCATGCACGAGTTCCTCGAGGTCGACGATCTCGAGCTCCACCCCGAACTCGTCCCGTGCGCGGTCCCGCGACTTCTCCTTGGCCGCCTCGTTGGTCGTCCGGGCGGTCACGAACACCGCCCTGGCGTGCCGGCCGTGCTCACGGTTCGTGCGCAGCTCCGCGGCGAGCTTGGACGTCCAGGCCTCCTGCAGGCTGACCCACAGCACGACTTCCTCGTCCGTGCCGAACGGCGGCCGGACATAGCCGTCCCGCCCGAGGTCGCCACGGGGCGTCGTGGGCCGCAGCCCCGGGAACCACCGCTCCAGAACTCGGCACGCCACCCGCTCGAGGACACGTGCGTCCTCCAGCTGCTCCAGTGCCGTGCACACCGTGTCGTACAACAAACCCCGCCTCCCGTGCTCCCGAAGATGCCCTCAAGTGGCTGTCCGCCTCCTACTCGACCACCGACCTCCTGGCGATGCTGACCCGTCAATCAGAACGCGAGTCCGATCGTCATTGACCTCCACGAACGTCCCCGCCCCGACCCAGGGCCCCGATGTCGGGAAGAGGATCGTGGGCAGGAAGCGGAGCATCGTCACCGACACGATCGGCCTCCTGCTCGTGGTGCTGGTCACCGCCGCGAGCGTCCCGGACGGCACCGCCGGCCGACAGTTGCTGACCACGGTCGCCGCCGAGCACCCCACACTCCGCAAGGCCTGGGCCGACATGGGCTACAAGAACGCCGTCGTCGACCACGGCGCCACCCTGGGCATCGACGTTGAGATCGTCCGCCGCGACCCCGCCACCAGGGGATTCGCCGTCCAGCCCCGCCGCTGGGTCGTCGAGCAGACCTTCGGCTGGCTCATGCAACACCGCCGCCTCGCCCGCGACTACGAAGCTCTCCCCGAGCGTTCCGAAGCCATGGTTCATGTCGCGATGATCGCCCTCATGACCCGCCGACTCACCGGCGAATCAACCCCGAGCTGGCGCGGAACCTGAACCCCGAAACCGGGGACGAAACACCCGGTGAGGGTCTGCCCGGCGGAAGCGGTAGCGCGTCATCTTGGAGGAATATGGCACGGTCGGAATGACGCTCCCTGCCAGTCGGTGGATATGCATGGAATGCTGGGCGTCGTGAAGCGTACGCCAACGACCAGGGCAGCCCGCTGACGCTGGCCGCGGTGACCGCGAAGTCGAACAGGGCGAAGTGCGACAAGGACCCGACCGACTGAATGCCGCCGCTGGCCGCCGTCCACTGCCGGTACGCTGCCGAGTGGGTCTCCACGAAGCGCCGCTGGAGCCTGGCGGCCGACCCGGCCGAGGCTGACGCACTCGCCGGCATCGCCCAGCGGTGCCCGACCACGACCATGGAGTACGAACTCGCCATGTAGCACTTGGCGCTGAGCCTGCGGCCCGTCTCCTTCAGCTGTGGGCGGGCCGGGAGAGTCTCGGAAGTGTCCGCCGGCGGTGGCCCTCAGGGCTGCGGGCGTGCCCCCCGCCCGCCGGGCAGGAGAACGGCGAGCTGGCCGCAGTGACGGCATCGTCTCTGCCGCGGGCTGGGCCTGCGCGGCACTGCAGGGCGTCCTGGTCGGGGAGCCGTGGTGTCTCACGCCCGGTCGGCCCGAACGGTGAGTGGTCTGGGTGCGGAGCGGTGGAGCGGCAAGTCGTGACCGCTCCACCGTCCGTTAGATCATCGGCGGATCGGGGCGCAGCCAGCAGCGGCGCCGGCGTTGCCGGACTCGCCGGAGCCGGGCGCTGCGGGGGACTGGCAAGCGCCTGGCGAGTGGACAGCGATCACGGTCGCCTCCGTGGGGCGGGCGGCCTCACACGGTCAGTGGTCCCAGGCCCGGCCGGACCCCGGGAGCACGGCGCGTCGTGGACCGTGATCGCCGGACCGAACGGCCGTGCTCGGTCCGGCGGCCGACTGCCTGTCGGTCCCGCCCGGCCGCTGGTTCGCCTCAGTCCGCCGGGTTGCGGGTGATCAGCGGCCGGGCGGGCCGGGCGGGCCGGGCGGGACAGGTCGGGCGGGCGGGCCGCGTCGACGACGATCGTCCCGGTACCGATCCTTCGTTCTGCGCTCCCGACCTTTCCCGAAGAGCCAGGTGCGGCTTAGTAGAAGTGGGGAATGAAACGCTGGTTGGGCGACTTCGGGGTGCACTTGTACAGGCCGAGGTGCTTCGGATTGCTTCCCATGGTGTCCACGCACAGCCCGTAGTTGATGTTGAAGAGCTTATAGGTGCCGGGCTCTTCGTCCCATGTATTGAGCAGGAAGATTGCGGACTTCTGCCCCACGCAGTCCCATTCGACGAGGTTCCCACTGATGGTGTCCATGCACTTGTTGGTCAAATTGTTGCGGATGAAGAAGGACTGGGAACCGAAGCCCGCGGCGTGCTCCAGTGTCCACTTGGAGCCGTTGGCGTCGTAGGATTCGCTGACCACCCGAGTATTGTTCGCACTGCTCCGGCCTTCGAACCCGATGAACTTTTCGTGGTCGTTGTCGCTGATCAGGTTGACGACAGCCCCATTGGCCGCCAGATGGTGCTCGAAGTACACCGGGAAGTGGTCGGAACCCCGGCCGCCCTGCCGCGACGCCTGGTACCCTGCAATGGCGTGGGACGAGATCATGTAGTCGAGTTCACCGCCGCTCGATTGGGTCGCTTCCCCGGTGTGGTAGACGAAGGCGCTCATGCTGTTGGCGAGATCGTGCATACCCTCGTTCGGGTCACGGTTGAAGTCGCCCACGGCCGTCCACTCGCGGTGGCTGGTGGCTGCCTGGTCCCGGATGTTCGCGACGAGCTCGCGTGCTTCGTTGCGCGTACCCGTGGCCTGCGCGTGCACATTGTAGTAGATGTCGTTGTCAAAACGTACGCCCATGGCGGATCGACCACCGTCCCGGCCCGGGGGGGCAACAAAGACCTCAGCAGCCCGCTGACGGGTCACAGTAGCCAGGGTGACCCGGCCGCCGGTGCCACCCATCGGGTTGATCCAGTAGACGTAGCGGTCGTTCCAGCGGTACTCACGGACAGCCTGATTCCCATGGCCATGAATTTGTAGGAGTTCCATTCCATTGGCGCTGGGTTCGGCCCCGGCTTCCTGGACGAAAACGATGTCATTGCCAGCGTTGACGATAACCCTGATTTGGTCCCACTTGGCGCCCTGTGAATTGAAAGTCGCCATCTTGTAGCTGATCGGCGAGGCTGCAGAAGCCGGTGTCGGCGGGCCGGTGAGGACACCGATGAGGCCGGTGATCGACATCAGCAGGGCCAGCACTCTGGCGGACATGGGGAAAGTCGTGCAACGGCGCAAAGCAGGAGACTCCTCAATAGGGCCGGGCCCGGGGGCGGACGGTCTGCCGTCCGCCCCCGGGCCACAGGGAACACATCCCCCGCCGACGTGTGGTCAGCGGTGCGCCTACAGGGTCCGCGACCGGCGCTTCGAGCCGGCTTCCGCACGGCTTCCGCCAGCACGCAGTCGTGTATCAGCCGCGTATCGGACGACCGGTCACATACGTACGGGAAAGCCGGGCGTGAGACGCCCAAGGCCGTCACAGGGCACCGCTCACTCATGCCCCTCCGCCCGGCCCCGGCCGCCGCCGCGCTGGTCTACCCAGTGGCGGCCACTCCGGTCACCGGCACCGTCCTGGTGACGACCGCCGACCGCGGCGTGCTCACCGAGCCCCCCGTTACCTAATGGGGACCGAAGCCGGCGGATCGCTACCCGTTACCCGGTCCCGTGAGACCTCGAAAAAGAGCGCGGCCACCGGCTTCACCTCGGCGGTGATCAGCTGACGTCCGGTGAGTCATACGACTTACCCGGGCCTTGAGCCCTTCAGAGAGAGTTGGTCCCGGGCGTCAGCCGACCACCGCCGAGGAACGCGACTGTGAGGGGGCCGGCGCCCGGCACCGCCACGGCCGCCATCGAGCGGGTGATCGAATGTTCGTGGTCCGAGCCCTCCGCAGGGTGCACCTCTCACTTCTCCGGGATGCCTTCGAGCTCCTGAACAGACCGAGGCCCCTGCGGTCAGCTGGGGTCACGAACGACTACTGACTTCGGCGCTTCAGGGTGATGGTGGCGGGAGGTCGAGGGAGAGTCCGGTCCCGGTGAGGAAGCCGTCGAGGATGTCGGGGCGGTACTGAAGCCGTTTGAGTCGGTTGCGGACGAGGGCTTCGAGTGGGTCGACGGCGACCGAGGACAGGTTGGCCAGGCTGCGCTTGACGTGCGCCCAGAGCCACTCCACGGGGTTCAGGTCCGGCGCGTAGGCGGGCAGGATGAACACCGTCAGCCAGTCCCGAGCGCCGATCAAGTCCCGCAGGGCATACGAGACATGGGTGTTCAGGCGGTCCCAGACCAGCACGATCGGCGCCTTCACCAGGTGGTGGATGCCGTCGATCAGGCCGATGTAGTCGCGCTCGGACAGGCTCCGCCGCTCACCCTTGCGGCCGGTGTGCCGCCGGATGCGGTGGGACAGCCTGGTTCGGGAGCCTGGCCGCACGGCGATCAGCCCCGCGACCGACACCCGTCCGGAGCGGCTGCCGGAGACCTTCACGACCGGGGTGATGCCCCGCCGCCCCCAGGTGCGTCCGCGGGGCGGCCTGCGTGTGAAGCCGGCCTCGTCCTCGAAGCAGACCCACCCGTCGCAGGCCGCCCGGGCGCTTTTACCTCCGCCCAGGTCACCTCCGTCCAGGCGGCAACGGCCTGCTCGTCACGCTCCGCGGACCGCCGCGCGAGCCCAACGCCGCCGCACCGCCCTGCTTCCAGGCCTGATGTCACTGATAGGCCGACTTGCAGCTCACCCGCAGCTGCCGAGCGACCTCCGGAGGCTTGACCCCTTCGCCGAACAGCGCGGCAGCCTCCAGGCGCACGGCCTCACGGCGCTGACGTGCCTTCGCGGTCAGCCCGCCCCCATCCGCATATCGCATGCCAGACGTTCTACAGCGGCAGGTGACCGTCCCTCAGCGAAACGGCAGATCCATCACCCCAAAGAGCTGATGTCAGTAGTCGATGTGGGCGCTGCACAGGACGTCGTCGGCCTGGTCGACGGTGCTGTCGTCGGCGATCTGGTAGTCGCAGGGATCCATGGCGTCGGCGACCGTGGGGCGAGGGTCCGCCGATCGGCGGGAGTGTCGGGCCACGGCCTTCACCGTTCCCGTCTCCGGGACCCCGGCGGGCCCCGGTCCTTCACCCAGAACGAAGCCGGAACAGGTACCGGGATGCGGGATGCCCTGGATGTCTCAGAGCGTACTCCGGCACCCGCCTCGGCGGGGCTCGTCAGGCCTGCCGGTGCTCCACGACGACCGCATCGCACCGGCCCCTCGCACCGATCCGGAGTGACCGGCGGGAGGCGGCGGTCGGGTCGGTGGCCCGGGGCTATGGCCGGTCGGCCGGGGCCGGTCCGGTGCCGTCGTGGGAGGGCAGGTCCCGCTCGTAGTGGACGAAGTGGTCGGCCGGTACGAAGGTGTCGTAGAGGCGGCGGGCGGGGTTGTCGTGGGCGGTGAGCCAGTGCACGCGTGCCCAGCCGCGGGCGGCGGCGAGGTCGAAGAGGTCCTGGAGGAGTAGGCGGCCCGCCCCGAGCCTGCGGTGGGCGGGGTCCACGAAGAGGTCCTCCAGGTAGCAGACCTGGCCGGTGAGCCATGTGCTGTGGTGGAGCACGCTGTTGGTGATGCCGATGACCCTGCCGTCGTGCTCGGCGACGCGGCCCAGTAGTGGCTGGTGCGGATCGAGCAGCCGTCGCCAGGTGGAGTCGGTGACCGCTGCGGGCCTGGTGGACTGGTAGAAGTCGAGGTACCCGGCCCACAGCCGGCGCCAGTCCTTCTCGTCGGCCGCGGCGAGGTCACGGATGACGATCGTAGGGGTCTCGGTCATCTGGGCTCCAGGTGAGAGTAGTCGGGGGCGTCTGCAGGCGAGCGGGCCGCGGGGACGGCGAGCACAGGAGAAGTTTCACCCAAGTCCTCCACTCCGCTCCAACCCGGGGCACTGACTGCCGTAGGCGCGCCTCGGACACCGCAGCCCCAACACCTGCGAGACCACGCTCAACACGACATCAACTACCCTGACCAAAGCCGCACAGCCCGTGTCCAACATCCGGGGTCAAGGCCCGATGCCGGGCCACCCCGCCCACGTCTTCGCACTCAGCGCCAGGGCCAGCCTCCGTTACGCCGATGCAGCCTTCGCGTCCGCCGCAGGACAGACCGGAAAGAAGCTCTGAGCAGCTACTTCGACGCCCCGCTGGCAGCACGGTTCATTGGTCCGTATCTGGCGATCGGCAGATACGGACCGGGGCCACCCCCCACAGGCCCGGCTTTGTTCGACATCCCACCCCGAGGGGGATGTCACCGAACGGATCAGCTACTCCCAGGGGTTGTTGCCCGACTCCCATCCCGCCGCCTCGTCCTCATCGTGCAGGAACCGCGGGTCCGCCATGCCCTGGAGCGAGCTGTCGCTGATCGGCCACGGCTGCCACTCATCGCGCAGCAGCTTGAGCAGAAACTCGGTCATACCGCACGGGTACACCGACCATTCGAGGTTCCCGCGCGAGTACACCGCGACCGGCCATCGGTCCGGGTCCGGATCCGTCGTGATCCAGCACAGGGTGTCGGCCGCGGCTGTCTCCCCCCAGATGAGCAGGTCCTCCAGCCGGTGCCAGCCCCTGTCGGCGGGGGCCCACTGGTTCACCGCGTAGTCCGCGAGTGCTGCCTCCGAGAGCCTTGAGACCGAGGTGACCTGCAGCTCGTTCGAAGTGACGGCGGGGATGTGAACGCCGACCATCTCCTCGATCGAACCGCTGCCGAAGGCTGCGACGAAGGCCCGGTAGTCGGCTGGGAATGGCGTTCCATGGACCCTCTCCGCCGCACTCCAGTCGACAGCGTCCCCACAGGTGGGCCCGATGCACGACAGCACTTCTCCGATACTTGCCATGGCGGCGATTGCGGCGGACCGATCGTCATTCACGCTACGGCTCCCCTAGGGTCGGGGCGTCCTCGCCCATGTTGTGCCATTGTGCGTCCTTCAGTCGTACCGGGTTCCGCCCGCCGGATGAGGACAGAACCCGAAGACTGCTCGCAACGTCACACAGGCCCTGGCGGCCATCTCGCTGAGCACGTTCATCTGTAGTCGGCTGGGCACTGCAACGAGTACGCGGACACCGCCCCAGCAATCCTGCCTTCTTCCGAACCGAACTCGGCCTCGCCGCTCCCCAATAGCACCTTGGCTTCGGTGAGTTCGCCCGGCCGACACTTCAGGATCTCTGAATCACGGAAGATCGGCTTCGACTTCGCCTACGAGGCCCCGCTGCTGGCGCCGGTCCCGGAGGAGGAGTTCGACGTCGGGCTGACGCTGACGCCGCGGGTCGACAAGACCTCCCGGGTCCCGGTCCGTCAGAACGAGTACTCGGTCCCGGCCGCGGTCTTGGAGCTGACCGGCGCCAGGTTCGATGTCATCGCCTTGCGTTAGCTTGACAAGTGCAGCATCGAGGTCACCGTCCGGATGATGGGTATCGATGAGGGCACGGTTCGCTCCCTCACTTCGCAGGGCGACCTGATCCCGTCCGCGGCAGCCGGATCGGTGTGGGCGTACCAGGGTGACGCTGCCATGGCTGAGAGGCGGTTCGCAGTATCGTCGCGAGGACGGGGCCGTGGTGGCCGAAGCGGGCGGCGCGGCGGCGGCCCCGGTGACGGTGCCTGACAGGCCGAGGTAGACGCTGGCCAGCGTGACGGACACGAGCTTGCGCGCCGCGGTAGCAGGCCGTTGTCGGGTGGCGACAAGCGGGGGTCCTGCCTGTGGTGCGCCGGTGGTATGCGGCATGCGCGGGGTGGGGGCCTGGCCGCCGGGGAGCCGGCCGCCCACGGTGTCGAGGGCCAGCGGTGGACCCTGGCCCGTGAGTGATCAGTGTGGCGCGGTTTCGATGGCGAAGCCGTGGAGGAGGGTTCCGGTGGTGTCGGGGTCCTCGAGCATGGGGGTGTGGCCGACTCCGTCGAGGATCTCGATGCGGGCGTGGGGGACTTGGCGGTAGTCCTGGGCGGAGGAGGGGCGCCAGCGGTGGTCCTGGGAACCGAAGACCACCAGGGTCGGCAGGCCGAGGCCGGCGAGCCGGTCGGGGATGGGCCGTTCCTTCAGGTACGCGCTGGACGCCGCGTAGGTCGCGGTGAGGCTGCGGTAGGTCATGCCCTGGACGTCGGCGACGATCCGGTCAGAGATCTTCACGTCGCGGGTGAACGCGGAGCTCAGCGCGGCGCGGATGGTGCCGTCGGTGCGCAGGCGCCAGATGAGTTCCGCCACCACCGGCGTGGACATCAGGTGGGCGGCGAAGCTGTCGCCGATGTACGCGTCTGGCCGCGGGCCGGTGTCGACCAGTGCGATCGCCCCCACCAGGTCGCGGCGCTGCTCGGCCAGCGCGGTGGCGACGGCACCGCCGGTGGAGTGCCCGACGACGGTCGCGCGGTGCTCCCCGAGCCGGTCGAGCGCGGCAGCGACCCGGCGCGCCTGCTCCGCCATGCCGTAGCCGCTGGCCGGTTTGGCCGATCTGCCGTGCCCGAGCAGGTCCACCCGCACCACGTGCAGGTCCCGCAGCGCCGGCAGGACCGGGTTCCACCACGCCGTCGAGCCGCCGAGGCCGTGCAGGAGTACCACCGTGGGCGCGTCGGGCGGCCCGTCTTGGAGGACGTGGAGGTCCCCGCCGGGAATGCGCACGATCTGGTCGCCGGAGGCCCCGGCCGTTTCCGTGAGCACGGACACCGCGTTTCCCGCGAGGAGGAGGGCCAGCACGCCGGCGGCCGTCGCGGTGATCCGCCACCGGCGGGTCCGCGCCCGCCGTCTGCGCGGGACGTTCGGTGCCGCGTCCGGGCGGCTGCGGGTGGGTTTGTTCTGCGGGGTGGTCGTCTCGTCCATGGCTCCTCCGTCGGTCGGTGCAAGGTGCCATCACTCTCGCGGTGGCGGGCGCGGGGCGTCTTGGAGAAATGTCGTGCCTCGCACGGTGGTTGATTCCGGTGCCGAGCCGCTCGTACCGTCGGGGTGTGCAACCTGTTGTCCGGATGGCAGACTCCATCGCTGCCTGGGAGATCGCGCGACCGTCGCGGGTGACCGCGCTGCCCGGTGTCGACATGGCCGGGTTCCGCATTCGGGGTGGCAGCCCGATCGATCTACGAGCCATTCCTCACCCGGCCGTCACCGTGGCTGTCGGATTCGGTGACCGCCCGTTCGACATCGACATCGACGGCGCGGTCGGCCGGATGCGGGCGGAGAGTCTGGCCGCCGGGCTCGGCTTCAGCGCCTTCCAGGTGTGCGCCGAGGACGTCGAGTGTGTGCAGATACGCCTGTCTCCGCTGGTCGCGCACCGTGTACTCGGACTCCCACTCGCGGAGTTGCGCGGGAGCGTCATCGCGCTCGACGACCTGTGGGACCGTGCCGCGCCACGCCTGCGGGAGCGGCTCCACGATGCGCGGACCTGGCCGGAGCGCTTCGCGCTGATCGATAGGGAACTGATGACCCGGTTCCATGCGGGCAGGGAGGTCGATCCCGAAGTGGTTTGGGCCTGGCGCCGGATCGTCGCCAGCCACGGACAGGCCCGCGTGAGCGAGCTCGCAGGCCGTATCGGCTGGAGCCGGCAGCGCACGTGGTCACGCTTCGGCTCGCAGATCGGCCTGACACCCAAACGCGCCGCCATGCTGGTCCGCTTCGATCACGCCATCCACCGCCTGGTCCGCGGAGACACCCCCGCGCAGGTGGCCGCGGATGGCGGCTATGCCGACCAGTCCCACCTCCACCACGACGTGCGCGCGTTCACCGGGACAACTCCCGCCGCCGCCGTGCACGAGCCGTGGCTGGCCGCCGATGACAGAGCCTGGCCGCCGCGCGACGGCGCGCAGCGCAGGTTCGGGTACTGAGGCTTTCAGGGTGGAGTCGGTGGATCGAGTGGCAGACCGGTGCCGGCCAGGCATCCTTCGATGAGGGCGGTCTGGAGCTGGATGTGGGGCAGGCCCCGGAGATCGGGGTGCCGGTGCTGATGGTCGAGGTCGACCGCTCCGCCATGACGCCGGCCGACGTCGCCGCGAAGTTCCCCCGGTACCGCGAGCTGTTCCACACGAAGGCCCGCGACAACGACCCGGTCCTCGCCGGGAAGAAGCCGGCGACCGCACGGTGCACTGGTGGCGTCGTACCTGGCCTGCCACACCCGGCCCGGGTACCCGACGGTAGCGCTGGTCGTCACCGACGCCGGACCGATCGCCTGCCAACCGCCAGCAGGTCGTCGCGGACCTGTCGGCCGACTGCTGGCGCGGCCGGTGGTGCGGGGAGGTCCGCGGCTACAACGAAGACGGCTGGCGCGCGTACGACGACGCCGTGCCCATCGTCGCGACCACCCTGGAGCTGCTGGCCGCCCACGGGCCGCTCGGGCCAGTGTGCTGGCGCTACGGCCGCTCGGGCCGGCACTGCCTCATCGAGGCGCTGGCGAACCCGAACAACCGGCCGCCTACGACCTGCGCCAGGCCGCCCGCGAGGACGAGGAGCACAAGGCCCACCGCAGGCTGATGGACTCCCTGGTCTGCTCGACTGCGGCGAGGTTTCCGAGGAGGAGAGCACCTGGGAGTACGGCCGCCAGGGACAGGTCGAGTGGACCCGCCGCCCGGGTGGCCGCTGCTAACCCTGCGACCAGGACCGCGAGGAGCGCCTGGGACGGGAGGCCGACGAACAGCGGGAGGCCGCCCGCACGGCCAACGCCGCGCTGCGCCCGTGGGGTCAGGCGGGGAGCAGGAAGAGTTCGTCGGTGTAGCACCAGGCCCAGCGCTCGCCGGGTTCGAGCGATCGGGCGACGGGGTGGCCGTCGGCGGTGTGGGCGTGACGGTGGGCGTGCTGTCGGGGGGAGCTGTCGCAGCAGCCGACGTGTCCGCAGCTCAGGCACGCCCGCAGGGACACCCAGGTGCTGCCCTCCCGCAGGCAGTCCTCACAACCGGCGGCCGGGTGGGCGGGTACTTCCCGGATCGCGTCCAGGTGCCGGCAGACCGGTTGGACGACGAGTCCCCGGTCGACCGCGACGCGCCATTCGTGCTGGTCCTTCACACCACCCACGGTACCCGGCACCGCTCGGCACCGGCCGCGGATCACCGCGGCCGGTGCCGTCGTGTTGCTTTCCCGGGGGCGGCCATGCCGGCCCGCCGTGCAGCCAGGCTGTGGCTCCGGCCTGCTGCGTCTGGTCGTCGCTGCCGGCCGCCGCCCTGGCGGGGCTGTTCCCTGCTGCCAGGAGCCGTCGCCGCCGGCTGGCACCGGGCTGTCGTGGTCGCAGTGAGGGCGGTCCTCGCCCAGGTGCGGTCCGGGTGGGCGCCGTGTTGGCATCATGACCGGATGACCGCTGCGCTGACCTGGCTCGACCGCACCGACTTCGCGCGTTACGCCCTCCTTCCCGAGCACCTGGTGTCCCGGTGGACCGGGGAGGAGGCCTACGACGCGTGCGGCGAGTACGCGACGGCCCTGCACTTTGAGGGCCACGACGTGGTGATCCTCGGCGGTGAGCCGCTGCCGGTGACCTGGAGCGCGTACGCCCTGGTCTTCGCCCGCTGGTCGTCCGCCGACGACGACCGCTCGCTGCTCCCCGGCGTAGAGACGGCGCTGGCCCGCGGCGCCTGGGAGGACGTGGTCACGGTCGAGCTCGGCGGCCGATACGTGCTGACCGACGCCGGCTACGACGGCGAGCGCATCCGCGGACTCGACCACGCCGATCCGCCGGAGCTCCTCCGGGTCACGGTCCCCGCCGGGCGCTATCTGCTCCAGTCGCTGCTCATCCAGCCCGACCCCGAGTCCGAGTACTACCTGGAACGCCTGCTCCCGCTCGGCTGATCAGCCGCCACCCGGTACCGCGGCCGTGTCCGGCGCCCGCTGCGCCTGGCCGGGGCGGTGGCGGTGGTCGGGCTGTTCCCTGCCGCCGGGAGTGGCCCGCCGATCGCCGGCCCCGGGCGGCCCTGGCCGCTGCTCCCGGCCTCCGGCCGGCCGGTCGTGGTGGTGCGCGAGGCGTTCCGGGCTTCGGTGGGACGTCCGCGAACGGCGCAGGGGAGGGTGACCGGGTGTGGGGGCGGTCGTTGCCACGGTATGACCAGTTCCAGGTGTTTTGCTGCTTCTGTTGTCCTTGCCGCCGTCGCGCTGTCGTCGGGCGCCGGCTCGGCGTCCGCTGTCGGGCAGGCCCGGTATCTCACTCCGGTTGTCACCGTCGAGCAGTGTGAGGAGGGTGGTGGCTGGGTTGCCGCGAACATCGCCACGCGTCAGCTGTTCTGCACCGACGGGGAGTTCAAGGACCACCTCGTCAGCTGAACGTCGCGTGGCGCCCTCGCCCGAGGCGGGGCGTTTCGCGTTGCCGCGCGGTTGTGCCGGTGCTGTCCCGGCCCGCCCTGGTCGCCTCGCCCCCGCGCCCGCCGCGGCTCCTGGCCTGCCGCCTCTGGCCGTGCTGACCGGGGTGGCGGGTGCCTTCCGGTCCTGGCTGCCGTCGCCCATGGCGGGCCCGCCGTCGGGCTGCTCCAGGCGCCGCAGCAGGTCATGCCTGAGCCGAAGCCAAGCTCTTGGGGCAGGTACTCCCACTGGATGCCGGTGTGCAGCACGAACAGGATCCCGCACAGTGCCTGCCGGTCCGGCACGCGTGGCCGCCCCGGCTTCAGCTTCGGACCCGGTTCGGGCAACAACGGCTCGATCAGCCACCACAGTTCGTCCGACACGATCCACGGACGAGACTCTCTCTTTCCCACGGATGGACTAACGAGCCGATCAACGGACAGTCACACGTCACGAGGCTTCTGTTAGGACCTTTAATAGTGTTCGGTGGCCTGAGCGTCGACAAGGGCTGCGACCTGGGCATGGGAGACCTCGTCGAGACGGGAGGCGAACAGGCGCTCCAGGCGCCGTGAGCGAAGAGCAACCATCCTGGAATTGTGGCACTGATCACGCTGGTGGTGTCAGTGGACTTCCTCAATACGTCATTGGGCCTACGGCGCTTAAACGTCAAGGGCGTCTCGGGCGTTCTCGGTGAACGTGCGTAGAAGACTGCCGAGCTCATCCAGTGCTTTCTGGGCGCGTCCGGCTTCGAACTCTCCCGGGCGGCCGAAGCGTCTGGCAGCTGTGACGTAGAAATCGATGTCCTCGGTGGCGCGCCCGATGCTCTCCATGACGTCCCGAGCCGAAGCCGCTACATCAGCGGGCCCTTCCACGGCCACCACTGAGGATGCGGCGCGTACCGCCGGGAACTTCTCACTGACGCGTTCCAGAGCCTGTGAAGCGTCGTCAGGGCTGTGCGTTTCCTCCATGAGTGCCATGAGGTCATCAGCCGCGTCTCTATGGGCCGTAACAGCAGCAATGAATGTGCTGTATGCCTCTCGCCGTCCCTGCCGACGCCAATGCTGGTGTTGGGTGCGTCCTTGAGCTCGCCCGGCCAGCCATGTGGATCCCAGGACTCCTCCTGCGCCCAACACGCCCCCGATACCTGCGCCCCACAGAGCAGCGACTCCAGCGTCCATATGCACCATTGTGCGCAGTTGGTTACTGGAAGCTGTGGAGATGGCGCGAGTGGCGGTTGCACCGCGTACCGGCGCCGCCAACCCGAACGGCTCGACCAACGCCATGCACTCCGACGTCATCGGCGCGCTCGGCGTCTTCAAGGTCGCCACCGCCGACCAGCTCCAGCGCCTGCTGCGCCCTCCCGGGCGGCGCGGCCCTGGTCGACCGAGACCGAGTTCCTGCTGCCCGGCGGCAAGCGCAAGGTGCGTCCGGACAGTGTGTGGCAGGCGCGGGGGATCGGGGTGTCGGTGTTGATGGTGGAAGTCGACCGTTCGACCATGGCGCCGGCCAATGTCGCCGCGAGGTTCCCCCCGGGTACCGCGAGCTGTCCCGCGCCAGGGTTGGTGACAACGACCCGGCGCTCGCCGACCGGGAGAGCGCCGACGGGACGGTGCACTGGTGGCGCCGTACCTGGCCGGTCATACCCGTGCCGGGTACCTGCCGGTGGCTCTGGTCGTCACCGACGCCGGACCGGTGGCTCTGGCCGACCGGCAGGAGGCGGTGGCGGAGCTGTCGGTGGAGTGCTGGCGCGGGCGGTGGTGCGGGGAGGTCCGTGACGACAACGGCGACGGGTGGCGTGAGTAGGACGACGCTGTGCCCGTCGTCGCTGCTCCCCGGGAGCTCCCGGCCGATCATGGGCCGTTCGGGCCGCAGGTACGGGCGTCGGTGATGAAGGAGGCCGGGCCGGGACGGTGTCGGCCGGTGTCCTGGTCGTACAGCCAGTTCCGGGTCTCGAAGTCGCCGTGCCGGTAGACCAGCGGCAGCTGCTCGGCCAGGCCGGCCAGTTCGGTCGACGCGGCCTCGACCAGGGCGAGGCGGTCGTCGGCCAGGTGCGAGGCGAGGTGCTCCAGGCAGTCGGCGGCTTCCTGGGCCTGGTCCTCCAGGTCGGAGCGCACCGCGGCCCGATCGGCGTCGGTGCCGGGCGCGGAGGCGTCGTGCCAGCGGCGCAGGGGGCGTCCGGCGTCCTCATGGAGGGACAGGCGGCAACGGCCCGGTATCCGGCCGCCCACGCACCTGTGAGGACCTGGGCGACGGCGTTCACGAGACCGGCCCGCTGCCCCTCCACGTCGATCTTGAGCGGCCAGCCGATGAAGTCGTCGGACAGTTTCGCGTCGGGGTTGGGCCCGATGTCGAACTCCAGGCCGCCGAGCTGGACCGCGTACTCGTCGGCCGGAGCAGCCAGAACCGCCGCCAAGAGATCGGTAACGGTCTGTCGGCCGGCGCCGCAGAAAGATCGCGCAGTAGTCGTTGTCCTCGATACCCGTCATGCGACCTGATCCTGCCCTTCCAACGAGCAATCCGTGGGGGGACCCGGGCACGGGCCCGGACGAGGGCAATCAGCTGGGGTGGGCCGGCGGCGCGCCGTGGCCTGGGTGGTGACCGCGGCGCCGGACAAACGTCACGGGTCCGTGCGCGATGCCCCTCGGCCATGGCGCGCCGTCGGGTGGGAAGCGGTTCAGAAATTGATCCGGGGCTGGAGCCCGGTCCAGGTCTGATTGGCGCCACCGTTGGCACCCCAGGTCACCACCGGGGCGCCGTCGGAGGGGTCGGAGCCCGGCACGTCGAGCACGAGCCCGACGGCGCTGCGCAGGTCGTCGGTCGAGGGCGCATTGACGCCGGGCACCCGCCAGCGCTGGTTCTCGGGCCTGGTCCACCCGGCGCAGCCCCATACGATCACCTGGGTGCCCCATACCGTGCTGGAGGCGGGGACATCCAGGCACTCCCGGGCGTGGACGTTGGCCAGGAGGCCGTTGCTGTTCGCGACCCACTGCTGGTTGGCGCCTCCGGTGCAGGTCCACTGGCGGACGGGGGCGCCCTGGTCGGTGCGCCAGTCGGCGACCTCCAAGCACTTGCCGGTCGCCTGGTTGCGCAGTTCGAAAGCGGGGCTCTGGCGGGGGATCTGCTCGGCGTGGGCGATGCCGGGGGCGGCCACCGGAAGGGCGGTGGCGAGGCCGGCCGCGAGGGCGAACAGGGCGGCGCGGGTGCGGCGTCCGCGGGTAGGGGCGGGATCGGTCACGGCTGTCCTCCTGAGGTGCGGCAGGTGGTGCGGTTGGCCGGGAGAACTGGAGTCGGTACCAGGACTCCCCAGCGGGATCGAGGTGTTGGACGACCGCAGGCACGGAACGGTTGTGCGGATCGTGAAGAAGGTCATGAACCGTGTGGGCACCAGGATGCGGGTGTGGCCCGCGCTCGATCCGGTCGCCGCCACCATCGACGGCCGTCCGGCCTTCATCGTTGCCGACGTGGAGCGCTAAGAGGTCCTCAAGAGACGTTGGACGTGTCTGTGAGTGATCAGACAGGTGGCGAGGCCGAGGGAGCCTTCGTGGATGTCGTCGCGTCGTTCCCGACGGATGCGAAGGCGGCGGAAGCCGTGGAGCCAGGCGATCGTGCGCTCGACGACCCAGCGGTAGACGCCGAGGCCCGACTGACGTCGTTGCGGTTGCCGCCGGTCAGCGACACCGCGAGCGGGATGCCCTGACCGTCGACGAGGACGTGGTGCTTGCTGCCCGGACGTGCGCGGTCGACCGGGCTCGGTCCGCTTTTGAGCCCCGCCGAGCTGCCCGAATGTGGGACGAGACTCTCTCTTTCCCACGGATGGACTAACGAGCCGATCAACGGACAGTCACACGTCACGAGGCTTCTGTGAGGACCTTTTAGGCGCTTCTGAAACAATGCGCTGCCCGCCGTGTTGGGGGCGGTGCCGACCTTGAAGGTGATGGTGGCGCCGGGCACGGGCCTGCCGGTGATGGGGTCTGTGAGGGGTGGCGGACAGGTTGAGGTTGATGCTCAGCCGGCCGGGGGGTGAGGGAGATCAGCAGCGGGCGCGGTGAGCCTGGTGGTGCCCTTGGTGCAGGGGTACCGGTCCACGGCCGTGATGGTGACGGTGTCCGAGGGTGCGGGGGCGGGGCGCGGCGGCACTCGCCGTAGCCCGCCCCGCCCCGCCCCGCGGCCCGTCCCGAACCGGAGAACCGGTCGGGGCGGGCCGCGGGGGCGGCTGCTCGGGTGCTGGGGCGGGAGGGCCAGGGTCGCTGAGGCCCCGACCGCCGGGTGGCGCGGCGGGACTACTTCTTGTCCGCGCCGTCCTTGCCGCCCTGGTTCATCATGCCGCCGAGGGCGCTGAGGTTGCTGGCGCCGCCGGTGGCCACGGCCGGTATCGCCTTGGCGGCCGCGTCAGCCGCGATCTGCGACATCTTCTGCATGTGTTCGGTGGCGGTCTTCAGGGCTTCCTGGGCGCGTTCGCCGGCGGCCTTGTCGTTGCTCGCGGCGGCCTCGATGCCCTTGGTGAGGACCTGGGTGACGGTGTTGATGCCGCTCATGTCGCGGAACAGGTTGGCGGTGGCGATGGCCTGCGCCGTCTGGAGGCCCACCGGGTCGGGCATCGCCATCATCGGCGTGTACCTCGCCTCGGTGGGGCTCAGGGCGGCCACCTTGGTGTCGAGGTTCTGCGCGCGGGAGGCGGTGGAGACCGGGGCGATGTCGGCCGGGGTGATCTGGATCGGCGAGTCCTTCCAGTTCCAGAACCGGGTGAGGTCGATCTTCTCGGCCGAGTTGGCCCGGCCGAGGACGGCCTCGGCGAAGACGCCCTTGGTGGCTATGGCGACCGTGTTGGTCACCGGCGTCCCGTAGGCGGTGGCGGTCGCCTTGCGGGCGTTGGTCCATGTGTCGCGTTCCTGCTCGCTGGTGAAGTTCCACCGGAAGCCGAGGTAGTTGCCGGTCGTGGCGACCGGCTTCGGGTCCAGCACCGTGCCGAGCAGAACCGGGGGCGCGGTCGAACCCGCGGGCGCGTAGGAGTAGTTGGCGAGGATGCGGCTGAGGGTGAGTTCGTCGGCGTTGGCCCACACGGCCTGGCTGTAGTGTCGGCGGTTGTCGTTCAGGTGGTCCAGGACCACCTGGGAGACGTTGCCGCCGCGCACGTAGAAGCCGAGCGAGGAGACGTAGGTGCGGCTGCCGGTCTTCACCGTCGCGCCGAACAGCCCGCAGATGGCCGAGGCGCCGCCGGCGTCCTCGGTCAGGTCGGGCGTGGCGGTGGTGCTCTCCGCGATCCCGAAGTTGGCCACCCCGGAGGTCATCGTCAGGCGCAGCCCGGCGAGGCTGCCGCGGGCGGCGGTGCCGGACCAGGCGTCGACGGAGATCAGCTTGTCGGCGCCGCCGAAGGTGTAGGAGGCCTGGCGCAGGACACCGGAGCCGCCGGTGTCGCCGCAGCGGGCGGTCTGGCCGGGGAAGACGACCTGGATGCTGCGGATCCCGGCGTCGTCGTACCAGACGTCGATCCTGGAGGCGTAGGGCGAGTCGGCCTTCGGCTGGAAGTCGAACGGCGCCGGGGTCTCCCGTGCCGTGCTGAGGTAGCGCATCATCGTTCCGTCGTTCTTGAGGATCCAGTAGTCCCCGCCGACGGCCGAGACCACGGCTGCCGTCCCTGCCGTGGCCGTCCTGAGCACGGGGTTGGCGGACTGGCCCCAGGCCGCCGCGCCGGGCTCCAGCACGACGGTCATCGTGGTGTCGTTGCTCCTGAAGACGCCCCAGAGCGCACCGTCGGCGGTGGCGAACAGGCGGGTCGGGCTCCCGGTGGCCCGTTCCGACCAGCCGGTGCTGGTGCGCTCGTAGATCTTCCCCTGCCGGCTGTACCAGACCTTGCTGCCGGCGGCGGCGACCTCGTCGGCCTGGACGGTGAGTTGCTCCCGGGTGCCGTTGTGGGGGAACTGCCAGAGGCTGTTGTCGCCGCCGACGATGTAGAAGGTGCCGTCACCGCCGAAGGCCAGACTCAGTCCCTTGAAGTTCTGGGAGTCGGCCTTCCAGGTCGTTCCGTCGAAGTGGACGACCGTCTTGTCGGCCCGCAGCCCCCAGACGGTGTCCTTGCCCGGCACGATGCGGTTCAGGCCGCCGCCCGGCAGGCCGCTGGTGGGCATCGGGTTCCACTGCCGGGCCACCGGGTCGAAGCGCACCGGGCTGCCGTCGGCCTTGCGCACCCCGTAGACGCCCATGGGCCCGCCGGCGATGTCGGCCAGGTCCACCCCGTCGAAAGCCTGGAGCGGGAGCGCCTCGGGCGCGGTGAGTGCGTCGAGCTTGCGCTGGGCGGTCTCGAACGGGTTCGCCGCCCGGATCTTCGCCGCCCACTCGGCCGGGGCCACCGAGGCGAGCACCTCCTTGTACCGCTGCAGGCTGGAGTAGGTGAAGGTCAGCTCCTGGAGCGGGATGAACAGGCAGCGTTCCAGCTTCGTCGGCTTGGTCGTCACGCTGTACACCTGCACGACCTCGTAGTACTGCACCGACATCGCGTGCATGTGGTTGTAGTTGGTGACGACCCGGGTCAGCACCTGGTCCTTCTCCGCCTGCGACGTCTCACGCACCACCGTCATGTTCCGGCTGCGCGCGGCCGTTGCCAGCTGCTGGGTCCGCGCGCTGATGCGCTGCGACGCCTCCTCCGCCACCGACTTCACCCCGGTCGAGCGCGACACCGCACTCGAGAAGCCCGTGTTCGACGAATTGCTCCAGTTCCCGCCGATGCCGGCGCCGAACCACGCGATGCCGGCACTGCCGCCGGAACTGGAGGACTTGCTGAACTGGAACGCCTGCGAGTCACCGTGCTGCTCCTCGCGGGCGATCGCGTTCGCGAGCTCGCTGATCGAGCGGTTCTGGTCGGTGGTGGAGGAGAGGGTGTCGGCCTCGGTGGTCTTCTCGGTGCCGGTGGCCTTGGTGGTGCCCTGCCAGTCGACGACCGCGACCTTGGTGCTCTCTCCGGGCGCGAGCGCCAGGCTGTGCAGGAGGCGGCCGAGCGTGACGCCCTGGGCCGACCAGCTCTGCTCGGTCGTGACGATCATGCCCTCGGCCGGGCGGTCGTAGAACGGCAGGTTCTCCTCGCCGAGGTCGATCGCACCCGTCAGCTTGCGGGCCGGCTTCGCGTTGGGAATGTCGGTCAGCACCACTGAGCTGTACCGGACGATCTCGGTCGGGTAGTTGCCGGTGGTCGGCAGCAGGTCCTTCGGCGTCGCGCCGTCCAGGCTCGCCCGGTCCACCTCGATCGCGGGCGACGTACTCGCCGGGGTGGCCGTCGTCGCTGGCGTGGCCGTACTCCCCGGGGTGGTCGTGCTCGTCGGGGTGGTGGCGGGTGTTCCTGTGCTCGGGGTGGTCATCACGAATCCCGTCTGCGGAGAAGATGAGGGTGGGGCGGCACGACACACCGGGCACCAACTGCGCCTGGCGCCAGCGCGAACGACGCCCTCCGGATCGGGAACCTACACAGCGTGATCACAACAGCGGCACACTTTGACGAGAATGGCCAGAAACAGTGCCCGAACCAACGGCCACCCCCGCCACGCGCCGAAGGCCCCATCCGCGTGGCGGGAGCAGGCGTACGGCCTGGGCCGATCTTTCCAATCATCGGATCGTTGGCCTGGCCGTGCCGTTGACCGACGCGCAGTGGGCGCGAATAGAGCCGTTGTTGCCGAACCGGACGCCGAAGTGAGGAGGGCGGTGGCGGGATCACCGACAGGTGGTCGATGCGATCGCGTGGAAGGTCCAGACCGGCTCGCAGTGGGCGCACCTGCCCGCCGAGTACGGCTCGTGGAAGGGCATTTACGCCAGGCTGCGGAACTGGGCGATCGACGGCACGCGGGAGCGGGTCTCCACGGCTCTACTGGCCCACGCCGACGCTGGAGGCGACCTGGACTGGGTCGTCGCGGTCGACTCCACGATCGTGCGGAGCACGCCGCGCCCGCCAGGCCCGGACCTGCGGGCCGCGACGGTGGCCCGGTTGCCGCCCGTACCCGGCGGCCCGGCGGCGCAGGTGCCGCCACGTGCCGGCGGGGAGAGGAGGGGCCAGCCCGCGCGGACGGATGGACTCATGGTCCATTTCGGGGCGGGGGGACCACAGTCACCGCCCCCGCACCCGTGGCCAGCGCCTGGACGCACTGGACCATCCTGCGGCCGCCGGGGGCGTCGGGGGTCGCGCCGCATCGTGCGGGCCCAGCCGCCGTCGACCGTACGTTCCCACACCCGGCCGGAGCCCGTATAAAGGAGGCCGCAGCCGAGCCCGGCGCCCCCCAACGATGGACTCATGGTTCATCTTGGCCCGCACGCCCGCCCGGTCCACGTCCTGCTCCACCACGGCCGCCCGGACGGCTGGGTCGAGGCCGGGAGCCACGGCGTCCCCCAATGGGCCGCGATCCTCCACGGTGGGCCCGGTCAGCCGGACCGCTTCGTCCGCGAGCTCCGCCACGGCCAGGTCGCCCTCCACCCCACCGCCTTGGCCGCGATCGCAGCCCTTCGAGGCCGCCCACCGTGACCGCGACCCCAAGGCCCTGCCCGCCGGCGCCTGGAGCGACTCGAATCCGCACAGACCGACGGCCTGACCCACGCTCGGCTGCTCCGGAGGCTGCATCGAGTATCCCCCCGCACGTCTTGCAGGGGCGACCGCTCTTCCGGAACGCCGACTCTTAGGACCTCCTGTACGCCCAGGGGTGTTGGAGTGCTGCGCTCGGGTGGCTGCCGAGCCGCAGGACCGGGCCCGCGACCGCAAACCCACCCGGTCAGGGGCCGCCAGCCGAAGCTAGGCTTAGTGGTCGGCTCCGTAAGTGCTTCGGGGGTTGATCACGCTGCTGGCTCGGCGGAGGATTCTTCCTGGCGATCGGCGGTGTGCTGGTCGAGCCTGGCCAGCAGATCGTCCAGGTCGGAGGTGGTGAACCTCCACTGGAACGGCTGTGCCGTGGCGTTGTAGCGGTCTTCGGAGGCTCGGAGCCGATCCCCGACCTGGGCGAGGTCGGTGAAGTCGTTAGGCGATACGACTTTGCGCTGCACGACGGAGAAGAAGATCTCCACTTGGTTCAACCAGGAGGCGTGCACCGGGGTGTGGACCAGGACCGCATTGGAGAAGGCGGCCGTCGGCCGGTCCGCGGCCTTCTTGCCGCAGTGGGAGGAGCCGTTGTCGACGACCCAGAACACCCGCTTCGCGCGGGCGTAGGGCTCCTGGCTCATGACCTGGGTGACCAGGGCCATGATCGGGTCGATACCAGTGCGCGGCTCGGTGCGGCCGAACACCTTCGCGCGGTGGACGTCGTAGGCGGCCAGGTAGGCCAGCGCGCCGCCGCGGCCATAGGTGTGGTTCACCCGCATCGCCCGGGCCTGGCCGGGCGCCAGGGTGGGATGGCAGCGGCAGCGGGCCTGGATGGAGGTCTTCTCATCGGAGCTGATCAGGAACTCGTCCGCGCTCAGGGATCGGCCCTCCCAGGTGCGGGCGTACAGGTCCAGGACATGCTCGGCCTTGCGGCGGAAGTCCGGATCGGTGATGAAGATCCAGGAGCGGTGCTGCCAGGGCTCGATCGCGTCTTCGCGCAGCCAGCGCCGGACGGTGGAGACTGAGACCGGGCCGGAGATGCGACGGGCGACGACCTCGCGGGCCAGCTCCGGAACCGACCAGCGCGACAGCGGGGTGCAGTTCTCGGCGGGCCGTTGGCAGGCCAGTGCCTTGACCTCGGCGACCTGTATCGGGGTGAAGCGGCGTGGGCGGCCCGAGCGCTTACGGCCCGCCAGGGCGGGCAGGCCCCCGTCGGCGAAGCGGACGCGCCAGGCACGCACGGTGTCCAGATGCACTCCCGTTTCGCGGGCGATGCGCGCATTACCCTGCCCCCGGGCGGCGTGCAGCACGATCCGCGCCCGTACCCGGTCCTGGTGCGCGGTCTTGTGACCATAGGCCGCCTTCTTCGACCGGTGCCGTTCGGCGGCGGTCAGGGATATCGGGCGCGCGACAGCAACGGGCATAGCAGGCAAGCCGATCAGCAGAAGTGGATCACGACGAGCGGCAGCCTGCCGCATCCGCTCCCACGCCGGTTCGGGCAGGCGTGGCCGCCACGCCCACCACACCGCCGCAGTCCACCAAGGATTCACTCGCCCAGCACCTGGCAGCCCATGTCCGAAGCGCTCGGCCGCAGCTGACGGACCTGCACATCTGCAGCGCCTTCGCCTATGTCGACGGCGAACGGGCCGCCGACGAGTTCGTCAAGCTTATGTGCTCCAACTCGCGGACCGCAGCCGAGGCCGTATTCGTCAGATCCCGGCCCCCCGTTAGTCGTCCAGGAATCCGGTGACCAGGTCGCGAAACGCCGTCGGCTTGTCAATCCAGGGCCAGTGCCCGCACCCGGAGAGTGTCTCCAAGCGGCCGGCTGGGTAGCAGGACGCGACGCGCCGGGCCGTCCCGGTACCCGCCACGCCGTCCTCGGAACCGGCGACCACCAGCACCGGGCTGAGTACGGCAGCACGGCGGGCGACTGCAGTTGCAGCGGCCGCTTCGGAGACCGGGGGCACATAGAAGGCCTCGCGCAGCCACGACGGCGGCTGCGGATAGGTGGCCTCGGCCTCGTAGTGCCTGCGGGTCGCCTCCGACCATGCGCCGTAACTCCAGGGCGGCGCCCCGGCCGCCAACGCCTCGGCGCTGCCCGGCTCACCGGCGCGCCGCGTCCGGATCACCGTCACCTCGGCTTCATCCACCTCCCTGGAGACTAGGCCGACAGGGGTGATCAGTACGAGTCTGCCCAACTTCTCCGGATGGTCGGCCGCGAGTGCCTGAGCTGTCAGGGTGCCTGCCGAGTGGGCAAGCACATCCAGGCGTTCGATCTCCAGTTGCCGCCGCAGTTCCTCCAGGTCTCGGGCCTGCTCTGTGAAGGCGCAACTGGCACGGTCCATGGGGACCTCAGACCGCCCAGCGGCACGAGCATCCAGCATGACCAGGGTGCGGAAGCCGTCCAGTCCGCCGAGATCACCAAGGTCACGCGAGTCCGCGCCGGGCCCGCCGGCCAGACAGACCAATGCGGGACCCCTCCCGGTAACCGAGTAGAACAACGTCGTTCCGTCATATGAGGTGAAGTAACTAGCCGTTGCTCTATCGATCTTGGTGATCGTGAGTTCGAGTCTGCCGACTCGGTCGGGTGATCTTCTGGTCGGCAGGGCATGAAAGTGGGG
>NZ_JBEXYD010000081.1:0-27897 GCF_040630735.1 Kitasatospora sp. NPDC005748 | reverse complement strand
AGTTGCGCTCGCGTCACACACCACGGTCTACCGGATCAGGTCCCGCCGCGAAGGTGAATCGCCAAGATTGATCACGACCGAATACGTGCCCTAGCGCGCTGATCCCGGCCCGGCGACCGTGAGGATCTAGGCTCGGTGCCGGACCCCTGACAGCAGGTCACCCGAGAGGCGGCGCGAGATGCCGGCAGAGCCCACCCGAGAACACGACGTCCTGGTGATCGGCGCGGGGGTATCCGGCCTCGCCTGCGCCCTCGACCTGCGCGGGGCCGGCCTCGACGTGCTCCTGGTGGAGCAGGCCGAGGCGGTCGGGGGGCGGGTGCGCACCGACCGGCGCGCCGGCTTCCTGCTGGACCGCGGCTTCCAGGTGTTCAACACCTCCTACCCGCAGGTGAAGCGGCGGCTGCGACTGGCGGACCTGCGGCTGCGCCCGTTCACCCCGGGCGTGCTGGTGCAGACCCCGCGCGGCCGGCTCAGGTTCACCGATCCCACCCGGCGCCCCCGGGACGCCGCGGACCTGCTGCCCGGCCGGCTCGGGTCCGCCCGGGACATCGCCGCGCTCGGCCTGCTCGGCGCCCGGGACGCCCTGCTGCCGCCCGCCCTGCTCCGCCGAGGCCGGGACACCTCCACCCGGTCGGCGCTCGCCGCGGCGGGGATCTCGCCCGCGCTGGTGGAGGACTTCCTCCGGCCGTTCCTGTCCGGCGTCTTCCTGGAGGAGGAGCTGGAGACCTCCGCGCGCTACTTCCACCTGGTCTGGCGCAGCATGCTGCGCGGCACCCTCTGCCTGCCGGACGCCGGCATCGGTGCGGTGCCCGCGCAGCTCGCGGCGGGCCTGCCGGCCGGGGTACTGCGGCTCGGCACGCCGGTGCGGGAGCTGACGGCGGCCGGGGCGGCGCTCGCCGACGGGACCGAACTCCCGGCCCGGGCCGTGGTGGTGGCCACCGGCCCGGGCGCGGCCGCGGCGCTGCTGCCGGGGCTGGCGGTGCCGGCCACCCGTACGGTGACCACGCTGTACCACGCGGCGCCGGTACCCCCGCTGGCCGAGCCGACCCTGCTGGTGGACTCGGCGCGGCGGGTGCTGAACACGGTGGTGCTCAGCGAGGTCGCGCCGGGGTACGCGACGGACGGCCGGGCGCTGGTCTCCACCTCGGTACTGGGAGCGGCGGACCACCGGGAGGCCGAGGTGCGGTCCACGCTGGCCGGGCTCTACGGGACGGACACCTCAGGCTGGGAGCACCTGGCCTCCTACACCGTACGGGAGGCGCTGCCGGCGATGCCGGCGCCATGGCCACTGATCCGCCCGAGCCGGTTCGGCGCGGGGCGCTACGTCTGCGGGGACCACCGGGCGACCGGCTCGCTGCAAGGGGCGATGGCCTCCGGGACGAGGGCGGCACGCGAGGTCCTCCAGGACCTGGGCCGCTGAGACTGTCGACCCGTGTGACAGACGGCCAGGCGGTCACCATCCGATACGCCCGCACGTCAGCAGAGGCACGGCACACCGCCAAGCGTCCGCCTCCTTGCCGGGCCCCTGACGCATGACGAGCAGCGTCGTGGGGTCGAACCCCTCGTCGGGCTCGCGGACCTCGATCCGCGGCCCGCGCCGCCAGGTGCTCAGCCGCATCGGCCGGCAGGCCGAGCGAAGCCAGCACGGTTGGCCTGGCCTGCCCCCACGCCGCTCCGGAGGCATCGGCCCGGGGAGGCTGATGCCCATCATGCTGGCGCAACCGGTGCCAGCCGTTGGCGACTGAAGGAACGCCACCACCGCGGAGAAGACACCGACCGGCGTGCCCGGGTCCTCGAGGAACTCCTCGACAGCCGGGGACAGCGAGCGGGTCGCGTTCTCGTCCGGAACGTCGATGAAGTCGCTCACAGGACACCGAAGCGACGCAGGACCGCAGACGCCGAGGTGCCCGGGAGCAGTGCTGGCCCGGGCGACCGCGTGACTGCGGTCCCCCTCCGGATTCCGGTGGAGCTCCGCCCGCAGCCACCAACGCTTCAGGACACCACCGATTGTCTCCACACCGGCCCCACCCATCTCCCGGTGGAACTCCATCCGCTGCGCCGACGGGAGAGCCTCAGCAACGGCGTCCTGGGCACAGGCGATGGGCTGACGGTCGTCGTGGTGACCGTGCAGGGATGCTGCGTTCACCGTTCCTCCGGAAGCTCTCGTGTGGGCGGGGTCCGGTACCAGCGTCCTCCCCCGACAGGCCCGGACGGATCCCGGATCGCGAGTCCAACACGGCTGGCCAATCCAAGGAAGGGGCCAGACACCGGCTTCACAAGCGAGCCCCCGGGCCCGTTGCCAAGCAGAGTCAGGGTCGCGGCCGGGCTACTGACCGCGCTGCCGGACGGTGTTCGCCGTCTGGGAGGACGTCCGCTCGGAGATCCGCAGCGCCAGGGTGCGGGCCCGGCACGAAACGCAAAGCCAGGAGATCGCGGGTGCCAGCGAGCTACTCGCAGTGGCCTGCACACGCGACCGGTACAAGCGGGACGCGCTCCGTCGTTTCAGGCTCTCACCTGCCGTGGCTGCCGTGGCTGCCGTGGCTGCCGTGGCTGCCGAGTCCCGCAACGCCCAAGCCGCGGTGATGCGTTCCATGCACCGGTTCGAGTCGTCAGCCGCTGCCCGGCGGTCGGCGGCGGCCGACCGGACGGCCAGCTTCCTGCTCGACCAGCGTGTGGCGGCAGCGGCCAGGATCCGTGCCGGAATCGCCGCCCGGGCCGCTGGTCGATCCATCAGCCGTCCGGCTGCGCTTGGGGGCGGCGCCCGATGGGACGACCGTTCGATGTCCGCACCTGGCTCGGCCCCGGGGCACCCCCGATGACAGTTCGGACTACCATGGCCAGGAAGCTGGCGCACCTACTGATGATCCGGGGCGAGGAGCACTTGATCCTGCCGACTGCTCCTGGGGATGTCATCCTCAGGATGTCGTCATCCCGGCGGTTACAGGAGCGGTCAGCCCTGCAGGGGCGTCCTGCATCGCGCTCAGCCGGCGCACGACCTGGGCCGCCAGGGCAGCGGCGGCAACGGTGAAGACGCTCTCGGCGATCTCCAGTGCCAGCGAGGTCTGAACAGCCGCGATGTCTGCGTCGATGTCTCCGCTCGCCACGGTGGCGGCGCCCACGGCCGCCGCCGTGATCCGATTGAGGATCAGCGCACCGATCCAGGCCGTCCACCAGGACGACACCAGCCTCTGGGAGAGGATCCGCCGCTCACCGTAGGGGCCGGTGACAGGCGCGCTGGCCTGCCAGCAGTCCACCACGATCCGCCAAGGGAACCAGAGGCACGCGATGGGCGTGATCCACGCGCCGATCACCCAGCCCTTGCCGTGCTGATGGGTACCCGGGGCGAAGAGTTCGGCGTTCTCGCGCACTCGGTGGAGCCAAACGATGAACAGGGCCGCCGTCGCCATCAGGACGGCTATCGAGACCACGCTCAGGACGTTCGAGAGCGCGAGTATGCGGTCGAGGGACTCTTCGGCCGTGCCAGTCGTGTGTTCCGCCAGCGCCCCGACCGACGAGTAACCGAACAGGTCCAGCACTGCCACGGTGAGCGCGACAAGGCCGTTGACCGCCAGCAGAACCAAGGTAGCCGTCCCGAGCGGCGCCGGTGACCGGTACGAACCAGCGCACGCGAAGCACCGCCCGTCCGCTCCCAGACTCGGACGCACCCCACACACCAGACAGGACATCAGTCGACGGCCCTCACGTTGAACGCCGAGGCCGGATCCCCGGGCGGGCCTGACCCTAGCGCTGCCCACGCACCACCGCCACCGAGATGATCGCAGACCAGAGGCCCTACTGCCCCGATCTCCCAGCCTCCGTATGAACTGGGGACGGTAGTTGTACGGAGAGCAGGACGCGGTAGCGGTCACCCAGGTGGCGGGCGGGCTGCCGTCTTCCAGCACCTCCCGGACAAGTGGTTCTCCGTCTGCCCTGCAGCCGGACGTCCCCACCGCTGCGCATCCTCGGGAGGCATGTCAGAGAGCCGAGCAAGAAGGCTTGCCTGCTGGCCGATCAGGCAACCCCAGCCGTGATGCGGCTGGCGCCTCTCAGGACGGGTGGCTGCCGGGGCGCTGGAGCCGGGTCGCTGGGGCCGTCGAGGAAGCTGTAGGAGGAGTGGACGTGCAGCTCGGCCCAGCCGGTCCCGACCGGCTCCGGGCGCGGCTGAGTGCCGGACCGGGTAGGGAGCGGCACGACGGTCCGGTCGGTGTTCGGCGGCGTGCCGCCCGCAAGCCGGCGGTGCAGCTCGCGCCACGGGGCCTCGCGGTTGCTGTCGAAGAGCACGGGTGCTCCTGGTGGTTCTCAACCATTGCCCCGGGTCGCCCCGGGAGTCGGCGACCGAAAGGGTGCGCGGGCGGTCAGCTGTCGTGGGCGCCTTCGAAGCGCCAGCGGCCGCCCTCGACGGCGAGCAGTACAGCGCCGCCGTCGGCGACGGTGACCTGCATCCGGGCCACGCGGGAGCCGTCGTCGGCCCACCACCGTTCGGTGGCCGGCCACGGCCCTGCCCAGCCGCTCACCGTCAGCTCCCACTCGTCCGCGACTAGGCACGCCGGGTCGGACAGCAGCTCGGCGCGCCCGGGGACGGCCACCTCGCGACCCTCGGCGTCCCGCAGGCGCACCTGCTGCACGGTGGTCGGCACCCGCACCGGCGACGGGGCCGGCAACAGCCCGGGGCCGCGGGCCCTCAGCTCGCCGCTCCCGATGCTCGTCCCCCCACGGAGTACGGACCACCTGGTCCCCCGGCCCGCGCCCGCCGACCAGCTGCGCCCTCACCACGGCGGTGCGCCCGCGGATGGCCTGCACGCGGGCTGCGGCGCGCTTCATCCGTTCCAGCGCCTCCCGGTTGCCGTCCAGCAGCGACAGCTGACGGCCGGGATCTGCGAACAGCGCGTCCGGCACCAGGCGCAGCGCCCACGACTCCGCCGGCCTGTTCGTCGAAGCGCTGCCGGTGCTGCCAGGCCTGCAGCTGCCAGCGCACCCGCTCGGCCACGGCGGCCGCGGACAGGACGCCCTCGTGGCGCCACGTGCGCGAGGTCTCGCTGCGGTCGGCGCACCGCGAGGGGGCAAGGCGGATTCTTGACGGCCCGCCCCGCTGCCGGGCTGGAAGGCCCCGGACTTCGCCCAGCTGTTGATGAACCTCACGGCGGTCTACCTGGCCGACGAACTCACCCGCCTGCTCGGTCTCAACCCGACGCACATCGCGCCCAACGAGCAGGACCGGACCGCCCTGTGGCCCGTCCCCGACTCGGTGCCCGGCGGCAAGAACAATGGCCGCACCCGCGAGGACGGCAAGTGCGACGACGGACCGGGCACCAGTGAGACCGGGCACGCCGTGTTCATGCCGCGCCAGCGCTACTACGACAACCACCTCCAGCGCTCCGAGTGCCGGGCCACCCGGGTGTTCGCGATGCTGGACGGGTCGGACTACTGCAAGGGCCGCAACTGCCCCGGTGTGCACACCAACGGTTCCACCCGCCCGCCCGGAATGACCGAGATCGAGGCCGAGCCGGGGAACCCGAAGGCTGCCCACGGGCACCTGAACCCGGCGGCGGCCAAGGGCTCGGGCATCAGCCTGCGAAACCTGGTGGCGATCTACGAGAAGACGAACACGCCGTACCTGAGCACCGGCGTCGAACGGGACATCGTCCAGGCCATCAAGAAGGGCAAGCACGTCTCCGTGTCGGTGGAGCCACCTACCCCAACGCCAACACCGGTGTGGTGGAGTCGCTTGAGTATAATTACTTCATCCTGGAGGACAAGGTCTTCAAGCACTGCGTGATCACCCAGACCCCGACCGGGGGCAGCACCACGGGTACGAGCAACTGCCCCAAGACGTAGGGCGACAGGGCGTCGAGAGATGGACGAGCACCTCACCCGGCTGTTCGCGCTCCTCGGCCCGGCCTCAGGGCCGGGAGCGGCGGCCGAGGACTGGCAGCGCCTGGAGGCCGAGCTGGGCGTGACCCTGGCGGCCGACCTCAAGGCCCTCACCGAGCGCTACGCGCCGGTGCGGCTGAACGGCTCCGTCCATCTCCCGACCCGCCCCGGCGCCGCCGCCTCCACCGAGCGCCTCGGCCCGCCGCGCTGACGCGCCTCGATGACCTGGACCAAGGACCTCATCAAGACCAGTCGCCGATCACGACCCCGATACGTTCCCTAGTCCCGGCCGTCCGACTTCAACGGCTTGCCCTCCAGGGACGTGGTCGTGAGCGAGACGCGGAGCTCGGTGGTGACGTCGGTGGTGCTGGCCACCGCGCAGATCATCTCCAGCAGCAGGAAGCCCCCGCGGTGCTTTCCGTGCACCATGTGGCCGGTGCCGGCGATGCCGCCGACCCCATCGAGCAACCAGTCGTAGATGCCCTGCGCGTCGCCGTCTTGCCACCCTTCGAATGCCGCCGCCTCGATGCCCAGAGCCAGCCTCTCGGCCAGGTACTCGGGGTCATAGACGCTCTCGAAGTGGATCGTCAGACGCGCGAACTCGTGTTCCGCGCGGAACGCCCAGAGCGCCCACAGCCCGTCGACGCCGTTCGCCCGGGGCGTGGCCTTGAGGAGCCAGTCGTATCGCTCCATGGAGGGCGCGTGGAGATCCAGCCATCGGTCGCGTTCGCGCGGCAGAACCATCCACGGGCCCGGGACCTCTTCGAAGGCCGGCCAGGCCACCTCGGGGCAGTCCCAACGCCCGGTCCAGGCGCGGACCCTCTCCCGGTTGGCGATGAACTTCGCGCGTGCGCCATCCGCTTCCCGCCGCTTCCGCCTGCCCAGGACCATGGGCACCAGCCTTCCCAGATCGCTCCCGGCGCCTCACCTCTGTGCTCATGCGCGACTCAAGCCCGGCGGGTGGGCGCTCGACCAGCGTATCGGCACACGGTGTCGTTCGAAAGCCATTGCCACGCAACGGCGTTGGGACATCTTTGCCGCTCCTCGGGTCTCTACGATCAAGGACCGGGCACCGGTGGACACCATCGCGGGCGACAAGGTGTTGGCACCCGGGACCCCGATGGCCAACCGGGTCCGGTTCCGGCCTGATCGACTGGGCCGGCCTCTTGCACTGACGGACAGTCAACACGGCGTTGCGGTAACGGTGTCGTCCCCGGATTGCTAAGGTCCCACGCACGGGGGAATCATTCGCCGACGCGGGGGCGTCGGCGTCGACGAAGGGGGGCCCTTCATGCCCAAGACCGCCAAGAGCGAGCAGGAAGCGAACGAGCTGCTCACCGCGTACTGTCTGGAGATCGACTTCAGCAAGCAGTGGATCGCCGCCGAGAAGTGGGCGACCAGCATCCGGATCGCGATGAATCCCGCCGAGGGGATCGAAAGCGCCAAGAGCACCATCGACTCGGACAAGCGGGACGTGCAGGACGCCGCGGCGCGCACGCAGCGCCAGACAGCGCTCACGCCACACCTGGGCGCGCTTCGAGCCGCGATCCAGGCCGACAACACCGTCAGCCTCGACACCGAGGGGAAGTTGCTCGCGGCCTGCACGGCGCAGTATGTGGGCGGGGGCGGTGTCGACCTCGGCTATCCGACGGGGCTCACGGCCAGCCAGTACGCCGTCCAGCAAGGCCGGTGGAACCACCTGGCCACCCTGGGGGCCGGGGCCCCGTTCATCGGGGGCTTCCACGCCCTGCCGCCGCAGGACAAGGCCGCGGCGGGCAAGGCCAACGTGGGGGCCACGCTGGCGACCCGGAAGTGGCAGGGCAACCTTTTCGTCACCATCGGCGGCGTGACGTTCAACCTGCACCTGGACGTCAAGATGTAGCTGGTGCTTGCTGGACACGACCGTCCCCGTACGTCCCGGCCGGTGCGCCCGCCGGGCACAACTGCTGGTTTCCCGAATTCCGTCGGTGAAGTCATCTAGGCGCGCGTCAGCGGCGAGTCTCGGCTGCTCGCGGGCGGCCGGGACGGTCATTCTCCGGCGACACGGGATGTGACCGAGCGGTTCACTTGGCGACTTGAGCGGCGACCGGTCGTCACCTGTGCGGCCTGCTGGGGCGGTGGCTGGCCGTCCGCCGGCGACCCCAGGCGGGCGACCGCCTGTCGGGCGGTCTCGCGCTGGTCCACGCGGGGCGCCGGCTGCGGGGTTCGGCCAGGTCGCGGCCGGTGAGCGATCGGTGCCGTGGCCCCCCAACCGTTGTGACCTCGTCGTACTCGTGCGCGCCAGCTGCGGCAGGCAGGCCTCGTCGCTTGTACGCGACGGCCAGGAAGGGACCGCCGATCACTGCGAAGGGGTCGTCGGAGCCGTCGCGGTCGGGGGGAAACCGGCTCATGCCGAGGACCCTGGGCACGTACAGGCGGGCGGCTACTCCCGCGGCAGCGTGGGCAGGTACCGGGGGGCCGTGCGGACCCGCGCCTCCTGCTCGAAGGCGTACGCGTAGCCGAGCAGCCGGGCGTCGCTGAAGCGCGTTCCGAGGAAGGAGACCCCGAGCGGCAGCCCCTGGTCGGTGTAGCCGGCCGGCACACTGATCTGGGGGTAGCCGGCCACCACCGAGTCGTCGGTCGAGCTGGTGAACGGGCTCGGGGCGTCGGGCTGGAAGTCGACCGGCGTGGCCGGGAGTGTGGTGGGCGTGACGTTCGCCGGCGTGCCCCTCGCGCCGGACGCCGATCCGCTTGCCCCGCAGCGCCTCCCGGTCCAGCACCGTGCGGTAGTCGGCCGGGAGCGTGCCCTCGGCGGGTGCGGTGTCCGGGTCCGCGGGATCCTCCCCCTGGATCGCCCACAGGGTCAGCGCGGCGTCGGTGACGTTGCGGGCGATGGGCCCGGCGGTGTCCTGCCGGCTGGTGATCGGCACGATGCCGCTGCGGCTCACCAGCACCAGCGTGGGACGCACGCCCACCGTCGACGTGGGGGCCGCCGCGTCCACGATCGAGCCGCCCGTGTCGGTGCCGATCGTCACCGCCGCCAGACTCGTCGCGGCGGCCGCCCCCGGCCCGCTGGACGAGCCGCTCGCACTGCGGTCGAGCATGTACGGATTACGGGTCTGTCCGCCTACCGCGCTCCAGCCCGCGATGGCCATCGGGGAGCGGAAGTTGGCCCACTCCGTCATGTTCGCCTTGCCCAGGACGACGGCCCCGGCCTCGCGCAGCCGCCGGACCAGCTCCGCGTCCTTGGCGGGCTTCGCCGCGGACAGCGCCGTCGACCCGGCCGTGGTCGGCTGCCGGTCGGCGGTGTCCATGTTCTCCTTGAGCAGCACCGGGATGCCTTCCAGCGGTCCGCGCGACCCGTGGACCTGCCGTGCGCGGTCGCTCGCACGCGCGATGGCAGCCGCGTCGGGTTGAACCGTGACCACGGCCCCTAGGCGCGGGTTCAGGTCGCGGATCCGGTCGAGGTAGAGCCCGGTCAGCTGTTCGGCGGTCAGCCGGTGGCGCTCCATCGCCTGCTGCAGGTCGGGGATCGTCATCCGGTCCAGGTCCGTGGCCCGGACGGCGGCCGGACGCCCGGCGGGTTCGGCCCCGGCCCGGGCGACGGTGGGGGCGATCAGGCAGATCGAGGTGGCGGCCACCGCGGCGCCTCGTGCCACGGCCTGACGGACGGTCCCATGGTGTGTTCCTCCCGGTAGCGTGGCGCGCGGGCGCGGCGACCGGCGGCGTACCGCCGCCGGAGCTGCGCGGCTACGCACCGCACAGTTCTCTTCTCCCGAGAACACTAGGAACCGGCCCTCAGGGCTGACATCCGGTCACCACCCGGCCTTCGGCGGGGGCGTCTCCCACCGGGCTGCGGGGGGTTACCCCACCGGCCCCGCCGGGTGCGGGCGTTCCGGGGACTCCGCGCGCGGTGCCGGGCGCGGTGACCACCTTTCGCGCGACGACCGCCGGAGTGGTCGGCCCCGCCTGCGAACGCTGAGGCCCACCGGCTTGCGCGCGGGCTGGCGTGACGGGTCGCTCAGGTGTCCGCGACGTGATCGGGCCCGGGCTGCGGCGCGGGAACCGACCTGTCGACCCCTCCCCCGCGGAGCAGTGCTCAGGACTTGTGGACCATCCGGTTCGAGAACCGCCGCCTGGCCGAGCGCGAGAGGCAGGACGCTTGAGCGACGGTAGGAGCCACCAGCCGGGCTGTGGCTGGGACGCGAAAACCCGGTGAACGTCGCCGGCCGTCCCGGGATACTGGCCGCCATGGATGAGGTCGAGGTCGTGGTCGCGCATTCCGAGCGAGTGACTCTGCGTGTCGGCGATGTGTTCCTGAAGGTGGACGCCGACCAGGCGCGCATCGACGCCGAGGTCGAGGCGATGGCCCTGGCGCCGGTTCCGACTCCGGAGGTCCTGTGGTGCAAGCCGCCCGTGCTCGCGATCACCGCGCTCCCGGGGACGACTCTCGGGCGCCTCGGCGGGCCGTCGACCGGGTCGCCGGCGGCGTGGGCCGCAGCGGGCGCCGCGATCCGGAAGCTGCACGACGCGCCGCTGCCACCACGGCCGGGCCGGGCCGGGCGGAGCATCGTCGCGCTGACGGCGGAACTCGACCACGAGTGCGAGTTGCTGGTGACCAACGGTCTCCTGCCCGCCGACCTGGTCACCCGTAACCGCCACGTCGCAGAGGCCGCACTCCGGCCGTGGGCTCCGGCGTTCACGCACGGCGACCTGCAGATCGCCCACGTCTTCGTCGACGGCGACCGGGTCACGGGCATCATCGACTGGTCCGAGGCAGGCCGGGGTGATGCCCTGTACGACCTCGCCACCTTCACGCTCGGACACGAGGAGCACCTCGACGACGTCATCGCCGGCTACGGCACCGACGTCGACCTGGAGGTGATCCGGGCCTGGTCGTCGTTGCGAAGCCTGCTGGCGGTTCGCTGGCTCGTCGAGCACGGTTTCGACCCGTTCGCCCCGGGCTGTGAAGTCGACGTGCTGAGATCCCGGATGTGAGACTTCGCGGGCCGCCTCGCCGCAACGACCCGCGCTCGCACGTCATCCCGTCCACAGGTCTTGGCCAGTGCTCGCCCGCCAGGAGGGGTGACGCCATCGGTGTCGCTGGGGGTCAGCAGGCGCATGCCGCAGCGGCAGGCGCCGGCTCGGTGGTCCGCTGCTGGTGGAGCAGGCGTCGCCGGTCGGGGTCGCGCTCCTGCCGAGCTCGTTGGCGTCGGCCTTGACGACGCGGTCAGTGGCCCTGATGCCGTGTCGTGGCCGAGGGAGACCCGCACGGGTCAGAGCCATCCGTTGCGGCGGAAGGCGCGGTAGAGGAGACCGGAGGCCAGCGCCATGAGGGCGAGGGCGAGTGGATAGCCGTAACTCCAGCGAAGTTCGGGCATGTGCTCGAAGTTCATCCCGTAGACACCGGCGACCATGGTAGGGATCGCGAAGATCGCCGCCCAGGCCGAGATCCGGCGCATGTCGTCGTTCTGCCAGGTACCCACCCGCGCCTGCTGCGCGTTCAGGACCGAGTTCAGCAGCTCGTCCAACGACTGGACCTCGGTGTCGGTGCGATTGAGGTGGTCCGCCACGTCACGGAAGTAGGGGAGCACCTTGGGCGGAAAGCCCTTCTCCGCCTGGCCCGGCCCGCTCAAAAGCCCCTCCAGGACGGGGACGAGGGGCTGCACCGCGTCACGGAACTCCCGCACCTCCCGCTTGAGGGAGTAGATCTGCTCGGTGTGGTCGACGCGGGAGGTGGAGAACACGCAGTCCTCCAGCTTGGTGAGCGCGGCCCGCACCTTGTCCGCGGCGTCGCTGTAGGCGTCCACGACCACGTCGAGGACGGCGTGCAGCACGGACAACGGCCCTATGCGCAGCATGCCCGGGTCGGCTTCCAGCCTGCGGGCGGCTCCAACGGTCGGGTCGGCCGCACCGTGCCGCACGGTGAGTACGTACCGGGGGCCGACAAAGACCATCAGCTCCCCGGTCTCCACCGCCGCCTCCGCATCGACGTACCAGAGCGTCTTGAGCGCGACGGCCAGCACGCCCCCGAAACGCTCCGTCTTGGGGCGCTGCCGCGCCTGGACCGCATCCTCGACCGCCAAGGGGTGCAGGCCCAGCTCCTCAGCCAGCTGCATCAGCTCGGCCTCGGTCGGATCCACCAGACGTACCCAGGCGAACTCGCCTTCACCCAGGCCGCGTAGCCGCTTCAGCATGAGCTGGCAGGCTTGGTCCTCCAGGCCGCACTCCACGCCCTCCGACCGGCCCGAGCGTTCCTCGTACATCACACATTCCATCCCACCCACCTGCCTCCACACGCCGATTTCATGCGCCACCGCCCTTGGGGAGACTCTTCCGCGGACGCTGGTGCACGTCCCGCTCGGTTCGTCCACTGCCTCCACCCTCATTCGGTTCTCGGACCTGACCGGCAAGCACGTCGAGAACGACGGCGACCTGGTGCGCGTCGTGGTGCGTCAGCACCCCGACCTGGAGGGCGGGCCGGTCGAGATCCAGGCGCTGGCGGAAGAGCTGGCCACGGTGGAGGAGCTGGCGCTCGACCTGGTGACGATCGAGCTGCACTTCCCGGACGCCGATGAGCCGGAGACGGTCGTCCTGGAGGCCGAAGCGTTCAACCGGCTTGCCTCGGCCGCTCCGATGGCCGACGTGCTGCGCGGCGCCAAGCGGGTGGCCCGGACCGTCCCGAGCCAGGCCACGGTGCCGGCGGCCCCCAAGGAGCGGGTCAACCACGCCAGCCTGGCGCACGCCGGCAGGCCGCACAAGGGCCACACCACCGACGCCGCGAAGCGGCTCGTCCAGCAGCACCTGGACGAGGTCAACGCGCGGCTGGCCGCCGAGGGCACCCGGACGATCGACCTGGGCAACGCCGAACACGTGGCGCCGTACAACCTTGAGGCGCTGGCCCACGAGCGCGGCACCACGCTCGGCTGCCAGTGAGCAACCCGCCAGGGCCGGCCCGGCGCGGCGCCACCGGTTCGTCCGAGGGTCCCGGGTCGGCATCCGGTCCTGGTCGACGCCGTGGTGACCGGGCTCGGGTACCTCCCGAGCGCCGCCGCCCTCGGCCTCACCGAGCCCCAGCTCGGCCTGCGCATCGAGGGCGCCGGCTTCGCCGGCCTGCTGCGCCAGGCCGTCCTCGACCGCTACCGTCACACGGCCAGCCGGTAGCGCGTCGTCCGGTGGCGGGACGGCCGTGCCCGAGCCGGAGACGCCCCGGACCGGCAGTTCTGCGTGAGCGGGGCCGGTCGGGCCCACTGTGGGGCCTGCCGGTGGGCGGCGGACCGGGTCGGCGCACACCGTGCGCCACGAGGCCGGCCATTTCTTCCAACGCCGCCTCTACAGCAGGCAGTTCTTTTCAGTCAACGCATGCGATCCCCCACTCTCCCGACCGGGCGAGCTCCCCCGGCTGCTCCTGGACCGAGGGCTTCGCCGACTCCGTGGCGGCCGCTCTCGCCGCCTTCAGCAGCCTCCTCGTGGCCACGGTCGGCATCGTCATCTGGAAGGCCACCGGCGGTGCACGCGCCGACCGCCGGGGCCTGCCGTGACCTGCGGCATCGGCGCCTTGCCCCGGCAAGGGCGGGGGCTTGATCTCCGTGATCCCGGGCAGACGGCGGTGGTGCTGAGAATTCTGTCCGTGGTCCTGATGATGTGCGTCGCCATCCTCGCCGTCCTCGCCGCCGGCCTCTGGTCGCCCTGGTGGTGGGCGGCGGCCGGCCCCTTGCTGGCCGTCGCGCTGCTGGGCGTCTGGGACCTGGTCCAACGCCGCCATTCGGTGCTGCGCAACTACCCGGTCCTGGGCCACCTGCGGTTCCTCATGGAAAGCATCCGTCCCGAACTCCAGCAGTACTTCGTGGAGCGCAACTTCGACGGGCGGCCCTTCGACCGGGACACCCGCTCCATCGTGTACGAGCGGGCCAAGGGCACCGACGCCGAGGAGCCGTTCGGCACCGAGCTCGACCTCTACGCGGCGGGCCGGGAGTTCCTGGTCCCGTCGATGGCCCCGTGTCCCGTCCCCAAGGACGCGCCGCGGGTGCGGATCGGCGGCCCGGACTGCACCCAGCCCTACGACATGGCGCTGCTCAACGTCTCCGCGATGTCCTTCGGTTCGCTGTCGGCCAACGCCGTGCTCGCTCTCAACGCCGGTGCCGCCCTCGGCGGATTCGCGCACGACACCGGTGAGGGCGGCCTCTCCGAGTACCACCTCCGCCCCGGCGGCGACCTGGTGTGGGAGATCGGCACGGGCTACTTCGGCTGCCGCACCGAGGACGGGGACTTCGACCCGGACCAGTTCGCCGAGAAGGCGGCGCACCCGCACGTCAAGTGCGTGTCGCTGAAGCTCAGCCAGGGGGCCAAGCCCGGTATCGGCGGTGTGCTGCCCGGCGCCAAGGTCAATGCGGAGATCGCCGAGGTCCGCGGCGTTCCACAGGGCCGGACCGTCAACTCGCCGCCCTACCACCGGGTCTTCAGCACTCCACGCGAGCTGGTGCGCTTCGTTGTGCGGATGCGCGAGCTGTCCGGTGGCAAGCCCACCGGCTTCAAGCTCTGCGTCGGCTCGCGCCGCCAGTTCCTCGCCGTCTGCAAGGCGATGCTGGAGGAAGGCACCACCCCGGACTTCATCATCGTGGACGGCGCGGAGGGCGGCACCGGCGCCGCACCACTGGAGTTCGCCGACAACATCGGCCTCCCGCTCACCGACGGCCTGATGATCGTCCAGAACGCCCTGGTGGGCACCGGCCTGCGCGAGCGGATCAGGATCGGCGCCAGCGGCAAGGTCGCCACCGGCAGCGACCTGGTGAGGCGGCTCGCGCTCGGCGCCGACTTCACCAACGCCGCCCGGGCGATGATGTTCGCCGTCGGCTGCATCCAGGCCCAGCGCTGCCACACCAACACCTGCCCGGTGGGCGTGGCCACCCAGGACCCGCGGCGTGCCCGGGCACTGGATGTCGGCGACAAGTCGCAGCGCGTGATGCGGTTCCAGGAGGCGACCGTCAAGAGCGCCCTTCAGATCATGGCCTCGATGGGCGTGACGGACCCGGCCGAGCTGGGCCCGCACATGCTGCAGCTGCGGGTGGACACCCACACCATGAGCTCCTACGCCGACATCCACTCCTGGCTGGCCCCCAGCGAACTGCTCCAGGACCCGCCCGCGGCCTGGGCCGCGGACTGGCACGCCGCCGATCCCGACCGCTTCACCGTCTGACCGCCCGCTCCCACCCTGCGCCCATCAGGGCGCTCCCACCCTCCGGAGGACCACCCCCATGGCACGCACCGTCGCCCGTGTGATCATCGACGCCCTGCAGGACCTCGGTGTGCGACACGTGTTCGGCGTCGTCGGCGACGCGCTGAACCCGCTGACCGACGCCATCCGCAGCACCGAGGGCGTGGAGTGGGTCGGCTGCCGCCACGAGGAGGCCGCCGCGTTCGCCGCCGGTGCCCAGTCGCAGCTGTCCGGCACGCTGGGCGTCTGCATGGGCACCGTCGGGCCCGGCGCCGTCCACCTGCTGAACGGCCTGTACGACGCGGCGAAGAGCCGCACCCCGGTGCTGGCCATCGCCGGTCAGGTGCCCCTCACCGAGGTCGGCAACGACTACTTCCAGGAGGTCGACAACGACCTGCTCTTCCGCGACGTCGCGGTCTTCCGGGCCACGGTCACCTCGCCCGACCAGATGCCCCGGCTGCTGGAGTCCGCGGTGCGCGCCGCGATCAGCGACAGCGGCGTGGCCGTGCTGACCGTGCCCGGCGACCTCGGCGACCAGGAGATCAGCGACGACCGTCCGGCCCGCTTCCCGCGCACCCGCCCGGTCACCCGCCCGGACGAACCGGGCATTCTGGAGGCCGCCGAGCTGATCAACGCCGCCGACAAGGTCACCCTGCTGGTCGGCAGGGGTGCCCGACAAGCCCGTGAGGAGGTGCTGACCCTCGCCGAGCGGACCGCCGCGCCCATGGTCCTCACCCTGAAGGCGAAGGAGGGCTTCGAAGCGGACAACGACTACCAGGTCGGCCAGACCGGCCTGATCGGCAACCCCGCCGCCGCCCGGGCGCTGGACGGCTGCGACCTGCTGGTGATGCTCGGCACCGACTTCCCCTACCGGGACTGGTACCCGACCGACTGCAAGGTCGTCCAGATCGACGTCCAGGAGCGCAACCTCGGGCGCCGCATCCCACTCGACGCCGGTCTGGCCGGCGACGTCGGGGCGACCCTGCGCGCGCTCCTGCCCCACCTGAACGAGGGAGCGGAACGGGACCGCGAGCACCTGGAGTCCGCGCGCAAGGAGTTCACCCACTGGCAGGCCGGCCAGGCCAAGCTGGCCGACCCGTCCCACGACAAGCGCCTCACGGGCCGGCTGCGCCGGGCCCTCGACAACCCGGGCCACGACATCCGCCCCGAGGCCCTGGCCGCCGCGGTGAACGAACTGGCGGACCAGGACGCCGTCTTCACCTCCGACACCGGCATGGCGACGGTCTGGCTCTCCCGCTTCGTCACCATGCACGGCGAGCGGCGCCTGCTGGGCTCCTACAATCTCGGCTCGATGGCCAACGCCATGCCGCAGGCCCTCGGTGCCCAGCTCTGGGCGCCCGAGCGGCAGGTCATCGCGTTCTGCGGCGACGGCGGCCTGAGCATGCTGCTCGGCGACCTGATGACGATCAAGACGCACCGGCTGCCGGTCAAGCTGGTCGTCTTCGACAACCGGCGCCTCGGCATGGTCAAGCTCGAACAGGAACAGGCCGGCCTGGTCGAGTTCGGCACCGAGCTCGACAACCCCGACTTCGCCGCCGTGGCCAACGCCCTGGGCCTGACCGGCATCCGCGTCACCGACCCCGCCACCCTCCACGACAGCGTCCGGCGCGCCCTCAGCACCCCGGGCCCGGTCCTGCTCGACGTCCTCACCAACCCGCAGGAGCTGGCCGTTCCCGGCAAGCCCACCGCGCAACAGAGCTGGGGCTTCGCCATCGCCAAGCTCAAGGAGACCCTGCAGAGCAAGGAGAGCTGACGCCCCGGCACGGTGTCCCCGGAGCCGACCCGACAGAAGCGCGACCCGGAGCACCCGGGCACCACCGCGCAACGGTCGCTGAAATTCCAAACCGGTGCAAAACACCTGCGCTCCCCGTGCATGAACCCGCCGAACCGGGTCAGACGAAGACCAAGTCCGCTGCTACGAAAGGTGATTCCGTGGAGAACATCATGTGGGAATACCAGGAGAACTCCGGCTACCAGACCGGCACGGACCTGACCGGCTACAAGGTCGAGGCCACCGACGGCCACATCGGCAAGGTCGACAAGCACTCCGAGGACGTGGACGCCCGCTACATCGTGGTGGACACCGGCCCGTGGATCTTCGGCAAGCACGTGCTGCTCCCCGCCGGCACCGTCACCTCGATCGACACCGCCAACGAGACCATCCACGTCAGCCGCACCAAGGAAGAGATCAAGAACTCCCCCGAGTTCGACAAGGACAAGCACCCCGGCGACGCCGACTACCACCAGCAGGTCGGCAACTACTACAACGGCAACCGGTCGAACTACTGACCATTAATGGACTCCTCCAGCTGCGCCATGGTGGTGACGAAAGCGGCCTCGAGGTCGACGCCGTACAGCTCGGCGATCACGACGACGGACCACAGGCAGTCCGCGAGCTCGTGCCCGAGGTCGCGCCCTGCGGGCACCGGGCGGATCCCGTCGGCGGCCTGGGCAAGCTTCGCCAGGTCTCCGACATCTCCCGTGAAGCCGAGGACGAAGTCCTGTCGGGTCCACGTGCGGCCGCGCTGCGCCGCGTTCAGCCGGTCGTACAGGTCGTGGATGCTCATCGCCCGGCGGGCGATCTCGCTGAGTTCCACCGGTCAGCCTCCGATCAGGCGCGGGTCGTGCTCCATGTACGGCGGTACCGGGCCGAAGGACGTGCCGATCTCGGGCGTCACTTCGCTGCCCGCGACCGAGATCTTCTGCCCCAGAGCGTAGTTGCGGAAGTCCGGCTGCCGCCTCAGCGCGCCCGATCGATCCGGCCGGCCGTGGCGATGCGGGCCGCAGACCGCGGACGCGGTCACCGGCCGGCCCGGACCAGGTTGAGGATCTCCGCGGTGGGCCGCACGTCGCCGGAGGACCGGTAGAGGGTCCGCGGGGCGGCGTTGTGGATCTCGTTGCTGCCGGCGGCCGTGCCGTCGGCAGCAACGATCACCCGCAGGCCCAGGGTGAAGGCGTCTCGCGCCGGCCCGGCCACGCACACGTCGGTGACGACCCCGCACACCACCACGCTGTCGATCCCGCGCGCGGCCAGCAGTCCGGGCAGCGGGCACAGGCCGGGGAAGAAGGCGCTGGCCGCCTCCTTCTCCACAAGCAGGTCGCCGCCCCCGTCGACGGTGAACTGCGGCCACCGACGTCCGACGAGCGGGCCGCTTCCGCCGGAGGTACGGAACACTTCCGCGACCTCGGGCCCATAGAACTCCTGGCGGGCAGAGGTCGGCTTACCGTCGCCCGGCAGTACCCAGGACACCACACCGCCGGCCCGGCGCAAGGCAACGGCCAGCGCCTCCTCCTGGTGGGACTGGGACGTTGTCAGCTGGAACGCCGGTCGGCTGCGGCTGGGCGCCGGCCACGACCTGACGTACCACCATGGCCTGGAGCTGGTCTTCAGCGACCCGGTCTTCGTCATGTGTCCCGCTTCGTTCCACGATCCGACGTTCCGCGAGCCGACAGCCACAGAGGCCCGCACCGTGTCTCGTCAGGTCGGTGCAACGCCTGAGGTGTTGGTCGCCTTCGAGGCCGATGCGGAAGGCGCTGAACCTGCCTCCGGCTTGATCGCGGCCGGGCAGCTCGACATCGTCCAAGGAACCGTCTTCCGGTACTGGCGCGAAAATCTGGAGACTAGGGAACGTCTTACCCCTTGGGTGCGTCCGCCGGCAGCATGACCGCGGACTCGTAGCCGAGTGGTGCTTCTGGCCAGCTATCTGGCCAGAAGCACCGGCGATAAAGCGGGCTTCGGCTGCTATCGAGTGGAGCTTGGAACCGCTCGAATGGATCGTGTGAGGGCTCTACGAACCGCGGTGACCTCGTCTTCCAGCTCGACTGTGCGGCGTTCGAGCCTGCCGGCTCGCGCGGTCTGCTCGGCAAGTTCGGAGAGCAGGAGTGCGTTGTGGCTCTCCAGGTCCCGGATGCGGCGGAGAAGTTCGGTTCGCTGGACGTCGTCGATGTTCCTTTGACGCGGCCTCCACCGCATCCCGTTCCTGCGGTGACAGACCAGCCAGGCGCTCGTCCATCTCGACCAAGACCTTTGCGTATGCCTCCAGTTGGTGCTCGAAGTTCGCCAGTACCCAGTTCGCGGCGCCCATGGCCGTCACTGCTTCCAGGTCTGCTCGCAGATCGGCGATGGTCTGCTCCAGTGCCGGACGGTAGGAGGGGTCGGGCTCGTAGAAGTCGCAGCCGGCGCACTGGAAGCGGATGTGGCACTGCCCGCCGCCGGCCTTGACGTTGCTGGGCTCGGTGCATCCTCCGTTCGGCACCGCCACGGATCGCAGCTCGTACGCGAGCGGGTCGTTGGAGCCTCTCGGATTCCCGTGACGATCGGCCGCGAGGACCGCCACCGTTTCGACGGCCTTGCGACGCCGCTCCTGGGAGACGGTGTAGTACCCCATGGTGACGTCGAGTGAGCGATGGTCCATGAGCTTGCACAGCACGTCAATGGCGGTTCCGGCATCGGCATGCCGCTGTGCGTAGGCGTGTCGAAGACCGTAGGCGACGATCTCGGAGCGGCAGTAGGGGACCTGGTCGCCGTTGTCGTCGAGGCGGTTGTCGAGGAGTTCGGGGACCGCGTCGACCCAAACGCGGAAGACCTTGGCGGAGAAAGTAGTGAGCGGTCAGGTACCTGACGCGGGATCTGCGGGTGGCTCCGGGTGTGGGGAAGAGCCACTCTTCGCAGCCCGGCATCTCCGGGCTGTCTCGGTGCTTCTGCCACTGCTGGATGTGCCGGGCGGTCTCCGGGCTGATCGGAAGGCGCCGGCCGTAGCGTCTGCGCTTTCGGTTGTCGTAGATCAGGGACGGCTTGCCGTCGATCCACCGCAGGCAGTCGCGCTTGAGCGAGGTGGCCTCCTCGGGACGGCGCCCGGTGTCGCGGATGATCCGGTAGATCTCCTGGTACATGGCCGCGAAGTCGCCGGCCTGCCAGCCGGCGTGCTTGTAGGTGGAGTCCGCGCTCATCAGGGGCAGGTACCGGTCGAGCTGGGCGATGACGTGCTCCGGGATCGCGCGGCCGCTCTCGTCCTCGGTCGTGTCGACGGCCTCGATGCCGTGCAGTTCGGCGCTGAGCGCGAAGACCCCCGGGATTTCGTCCATCAGGCCTGCCAGGCGTGCGTACTGGAGGAGCAGGCGCCACCAGCCCAGCATCGCCTTGCGCTGGGCATGGGAGTAGGCACTGCCGTCCTTCGGATTGCGGGCGCTCTCGATGGCCTCGACGATAACGGTCATGTCGGCCAGGGCGAGTGTCTGCGGTTTCTCGCCGGCGGGCCTGGACGCCAACGCGTTCGAGGTGAGGGCCGTGACGTTGGCTGTGCGCCTCAGCTCAGCCACGGTGGGCCGCACGGCTCGCCCGTATTCCTTGACGATCTCGCGCAGCCACCGTTGCCGGATCGGCCGGAAGTCCAGCTGTCCGCTGGCTGCGGGATAGCGGCGGTTTGGTGCGGACAGCAGCCCCACCAGCGCGCAGTCCCAGACGTCTCCGAGCGTCGGATCGACGCCGTCGTACTGCACACGGGCCCGGCGGAATCTGACCAGCATGTCGTTGACCAGGCTGTGTGTGCTCTCGGGGAGGTGCGTGATCGACAACGGCTTGCCGAGGTCCAGCAGCTGAGCGGCCCGGTTGCAGGCTGTCGCCCACGTTGGGCTGCCGTGCGGCGGGCAGGGAGGGCGTGTGGGTCGCATCGAAGTCGGCCAGGTGGCCGAGGGGTGCGCTGACGGCCCGACATGCTTCGCAGTAGGACGCCGGCGATTCGACCAGCGCGTCGCAGGCCGCCACGCGGCAGGCGAAGGCCCGGGTCCGAGGGTTGTCCAGATCCGCTGTGAACAGCAGGCTGCCGGGATCCCACTGACCTGTCCGCCACTGCGGGTCAAGCCGGTCGGCGAGCCAGTCTGCCCAGTCGGTCCGTGCGACCTGGCGCGTGGGCAGCTCGGCGTAGTCGTGCGCGACGGTCATCGGTTTCCTCCGGCGGCCACCAGGTCGACCGCTGCACGCAGATCGTCGTCGCTGGCGTGGAGGTAGGCAGCCGTGCTGGCTGCGGAGACGTGACCGAGCAGAGTCTGGACCACGTCAGGGTCGATGCCCGCGCGGATCCAGGCGGTTGCCGCCGTGTGCCGCATCATGTGTGGCCGGGCCCGGAAGCCGCAACGATTGCCGATCCGCTCGATGATCTGCTTGGCATTCGAATACGACATGGGCAGACCGGCATGGCGTGAGGCCAGATTCACGAACACGAAGTCGCATCCCGCTGCCTGCTGGACTCCGTCGAGCTCGACGAGGTGGTCCCGGTAGGCGTTCACCAGCCGCCTTTCGACGGGAACGTGCCGGTGCCTCCCGGATTTGGCGCGTGCACCGTTGCTGTTGTACTGGCCAGGGCGTCGTCCAGGACGGGCTGTGCCGGGCGGGCGCCGGCACGTGGACCAGCCTCTACGACGACAAGGTCTTCGCCGACGCCAAGGCCCTCGACATCGACATCGACATCGACATCGACCACATGGTGCCGCTCGCCGCCGCGTGGCGCTCCGGGGCCGATGGCTGGACCACCGCCAAGCGCCGGGCCTTCGCCAACGACCTGGAGCACAGCCAGTTGATTGCCGTGTCCGCCGCATCCAACCGGTCCAAGGGCGACAAGACCCTGGACGCCTGGCGCCCGCCGGCCACCGCCTACTGGTGCACCTACAACCGTGCCTGGACCGACACCAAGCACGTCCACGGCCTGTCCGTCACCGAGCCGGAGAAGGCCGCGCTGAACCAGATGCTCGACACCTGCGGGTAGCGGTCACCGCTACTCCCCCTGGCCACCGGCCCACCGAGTCGCTGCGCTGGTCACCGCCGACAGCGGGTGGCGAGGGAAACCCCAGGTCCACATCCGCCACTGGAGTGGGACCAGCTCGATGCAGTTCGGAAGTCGGCAGACCGCACGGCGCTGGGGTGGTGCCGAGCCGCCGATGGCTCGACACCACCACCGCACAAATCCGCTCGGGCGGCCTCGCGCCGAACGGCCCCGGCAAATTCTCAGGCGTCAGCCTTCCGCCCAGTACAGGGTGGGAACGAGCGTCGGGTTGCTCTGATAGAGCAGCTCCATCACTGCGTCGTAGTCGAATTCCCCCTGCTTGAAGTTGTTGATGATCTGAGTCGCATCCTTGGCGTACTTGGCGTCCTCCGGCACGAACTCAGTGCGCCACCACTCCTCGTCCAGGATGAGTGGCAGGTAGTTCTCCTTGCGGACCGGGTCGGTGAGCGCCTCGATCACGTCCGATCCTGCTCGGTAGTTCTTCTCGGGGAGCAGCCAGAAGACCTGCTTCTGCGACTCCTTGTGTCGGATGAGTGACTTGTAGTCCTCGTCGAACTCGAGGTACTTGGCCGGCTGGGACCGCGCTTCGAGCATCTCCTCCCTGTTGGCCGGAAACAGCCAGCTCCTCTTCCCGCCGAAGAAGAAGATGGCGCCCTCCAGAATCTCGGAAGGAACGCTCTTGTACTGCTTCGAAAGGAAGGTAGCACTGAGAAAGACGTGACGCCGGATATCCGTTTCGTTCATGACCGCTCTCCACTTGTTTGGCTGCACTGCCGCGGCACAGACGTGCCCAGGGCGCCAGCAGAGAAACATCCGCCCCCCATTCATCGCCTGCACGAGTGATCCTCGGGCATTTGTCGGAGACAGGCTTACGCCGTCTGCTAAGAAACGGTCGTCGAAGAAACGGCTCGCCCCCGAGGAGCTGGTCGTCGTCCACCACGGCCAGGTCACGCAGGGGTACACGTACCGTCCGAGAATGGTCGCGTGGTCGTCCAGAGGGACATCGAACGTGAGACGTGTCGGCTGTGCTGCCGCGACGCGGCACACCCGCTGCCCCCGGCTCAACGGTCCGGGCGCGCGGCTCGCCGCGCCGGGGCCTGTATGCGCCGACTGGACCACCGGGCGGCGGATCTGGGCCGACACGCCGACAGGGAAGGACTTCTCTCACCCGCCCCCCGCCGGCCACTACGCCTGCACCTACCTCACCGACTGGACCGCCGAGAAGACCCGCTGGTCTCTCACCGCCGACCCCCGCGAGAAGACCGCCCTGACCCGCCTCGCCGCCACCTGACCCGACGAAACCATCACCGTCGAACTCGCCCGCTGACCACACTGCCTCCTGCGCTCCCTGCCCTCCACCCCGGTCCCGGCCCGAGGCGGCCGGGAACACGCGGCGGCCCCGCCGCCCGCTCGGGGGTTCGGGCCGCAAGGCCGACCGCTTCCAGCGTGCGGTCGGCCCCGCTCACCCGCACCCCCGGCTGCGCCAGGCGGCGACCGCCCGGTGCGACCCGCAGCAACGCCCCCAGCCTGGGATGGCACCGGGGCCGACCATTCGAGCCGGGCCCGTCAGGGACCGTCACCCGCCCAGTCCCAGCGCCGCGGGTCCGTCCCACCCGGTTCGTAGTGGGCGCGCCCTCCGGGCCCGTACGAGCCGATCTCCGTGAGCAGCGCGGCACCGTCGGCAAGTTGCTCGGCGTCCCAGCCGGTGACGTCCAGGAGAAGGCCGTCGAGCGGGCCGGCGACAGTGTGAACGGTCACGTAATTCGGCTCTGTCGCAGATCTTGTGATGCTAGGTCGTCCGCAACTCCCGCAGCCATCGATCTCCTTGACGACCTCCCGGAACGCCGTGCCATGCTGGCTGACCATGGGCGACCATGATCGCAATTGCAGCAAGCGGAATAGAGACACGATGCGAATCCCATGGCGCCGACGGCAGGCCGGGCGATCACAACGGCTCCTCGAACTTGCGGGTGTGAAGCCAGGATCGGTGGATGACAGCGACGACCTGGACGCCTGCCGGCAGGTCGCCTTCCGGGTAGCCCAGCGGGACTGCGGCGCGACCGCTGAGGTTCTGGTGGTCGTCGAGGAACTGCTGAAGGAGGAGGCTGAGTACGAGTTCGTTGTCACGCTCCTGGAAAACCTCCAGAACCTCGTCTCCCACGGCCTCGACACGTTCCGGTCTCCCCACGAGATACGCCTGCTGCTTGGACCCCGAAGCGCGATCTGCTGGGAGACCGTGACCGGCTTCTGGGCTGCGGTGGCCGCCTGGAAGGTTGGCACCGGTGCGCCGCTTGAGTCTGCCGCCACGCTCCTCGGCGTCCAGAACGAAAGCCTGCGAATGCTCCTGTGGACGGCGAACAGAACCCTCCCCACTGGCGAGAAGCTCGGGATCGCTGACGCTGTGCGCTACGAGAAGGCCGTCGGGTCGCCCATCCCCGGGTTCAGCCACATCGCGGTCGCGCTGCGCATCACCGGACAAGGCAGCCCCTGACCCGCCAAAAGGGGAGGCGGCACCGGGCCTCAACACCGGCTGCAGGGCCCTGATGCCGCACACGCTGCGGGCTGACCCGCCTCGCCGCCACCTGCCCGCGTAGCCGGACCGGGTGCACCGCAGGACTGAGCTTTGCCCCGTGACGTGGACACCCTGACACTTGGATCTTGTAGATCCATGAAGGGAAGTCCAGATGGAACGTCCGTCGAAGTACTCGGACGAGTTCCGTCGTGATGCCGTCGCCTTGTACCGGGCCTCGGAGGGCCGGCGCCTCACCCCGTTCGAAACCCGAGCCAGACTGCAGCACGCGCAGCAGCAGAAGCCCGCCGTCGGCGAAACCGTGTGGGAAGGCCCGGACGGTGCGGTGGCTCATGCGCCCTGTACCTCCATCCGACGCCCAGCGGCGCGCCAGGCGTTGTTCGCACTGCTGAACCAGCCGCAGGCCGACCTACGCTTCTCCCGCCCGGCGCGGGGGTCGGCCGGTCCGGCTCCTGCGCCGGGTTGGTTGGCCCCGCTCCCATGGGGCCGGGGCCGCACAGGGCAGGATGGGCGGGTGAAAACACCTGGGGACGAGTCGCTTCGCCCTACCGGTCCGGAGACCAGGGAAAGGTGGACGGCCGAAGCCGCCGTGGTCTGGGCGTCCTTCGCGGTTGGGGGCGCTCCGCTGGAGGGGCCGGAGCTGACCGAGGCCTGGGCCGTCGGGTTGGCGCTCAACCCGGCCACCCCCGACGATGTCCTGGTCGGCCTGCTGGGCCGGTCGGCCGCCCTGCCCTGGCAGCGGCTGCCCGCGGCAGTAGTCGACGCCGCCGTGGCCCACCGGGACTGGAAGGTGCGGGCGAGCGTCGCCGAGCACCGCTGGGACCTCTCACCCGCCCAGTGGACACGGCTGATCCTCGATGAGCCGGACGACCGGCGCCGGTGGCTGCTGACCTGGATCGCGGCGGACCGCCACGCCGAACTGCCCGGCAACACCCACCGGCGGCTCGCCGCCGACCCGTCTGCCAGGGTCCGCGCGGAGGCGGCCCGCCTTCCCGCAGTGGCCGGCGCGGTGGTGGCCGCCCTGGCTACCGACCCCGAACCGTCCGTACGTGCTGCGGCCTGCCAGCACGGCTGGCCGCAGCTGGACGATACGGCACGACGCGAGCTCCTCGCCGATCCCGCCCGCCGGGTCAGGGCGGAGGTGCTGCTGAACCTGCACCGGGACCAGCCGATGCCCCGGTCGGTGTTCGAGTCCGAGGGCTTCGAGGATCGGGCGGTCGAGTCCTGCCGCCTGGAGCGCGAACTCGCCGAGGAGCTGGCCCGCGACGGCGATCAGGACCGCCGCCGCGCTCTGGCTCGGAACCCGGGCCTGGATCGGGACCTGATCGCCGCTCTCGCCGTCGACCAGGACGAGCGCGTCCGTCTGGAGGTCTCCGTTCGTGCCGACCTCACCGAGGAGCAGCGCGCGCGGGTGCGGATCGACCTGGCTCCGGGTATCCACCGGCGCAGCCTCGACTGGGTTACGGAGCTGCACGGTGACCCGGATGCGATGCGTCGCCTGGCGGCTTCCACCCACCCGTTGGTCCGCCGGAGCGTGGCACGGGCCCGGCACCTCCCGCCGGACGTCGTCGCGCTGCTGGCCCGGGACGAGGACCGCGTTGTACACCTCTTCCTGGCCGAGTCCTGCGAGGACGCGCCCGCCGAGCTGCTGCTGGGAGTGTGGCTGTGGTGGAGCGGGAGTCTGAGCACGCCCGACCGGCCGTACAGCCACCCGAACTTCCCCCGCACTGGCCTGCTGCGGTATGCCGACGACGCGAACCCGCGGCTGCGCCGGCTCGCCCTCGACGACCCGGAGTCGACGGCCGACCTGGTCGAGCGGTTCGGTCGGGACGTCGCTGAGGAGGTACGGCACCGGGCCGCGACCGATCCTCGGCTCTCGGCGGTATCGGCGGTCAGGTTGCTCGATGACCCGGCGGCGAGTGTCCAGGCCGTCGCCGCCCGGCATCCCCGGGTCCCCGCCGCCGTGCTGGCCGGTCTGCTGCGTGAACCCGCCACCGCACAGTCGGCGGCACAGAACCCGGCTCTGCCAGTGGAGGTGCTGCGGGCGCTTGGCCGGCTGGTCGAGCGGTCCGGCCGGGGCAATGGGCCGGGGCACTGAACGGGCTCGCCCCCTCAGTGCCCCGGCCTCAGGGGCGTACGGCGAGGGGACGAGGAGCCCGGGGCCGGACCTAGGTTCGCGCTCAGCTTGACTCTGTCGGGGATCTTGGTGTTCGCCTGCGGGTGATCATGGTGGTGCGTCAGTCTCGCGGTGCACGCTGACCGCGAGATTTCCGAGGAGTGCGAGATGTCGGTCCGTCCCCGTCCGGGTACCGAGGTCCCGGTGTTGACGGCGAGGATGGCGCGGGCCAGCAACCCCGGTGGGACGACGGCGATGTGGGTGCGTGACCGTCTCGACGGCCTGTGGCGGGACGAGGACTTCGCCGACTGGTACCCGCGCGACGGCAGGCCCGGGCTCTCGCCAGCCCAGTTGGCCACGGTGAGCGTCCTGCAGTTCCTGCTGGGCCTGTCCGACCGCGATGCCGCCGAGGCCGTGCGCTGCCGTATCGACTTCAAGTACGCGCTCGGCCTCGAACTCGACGACCCTGGCTTCCACCACAGCGTGCTGACCGACTTCCGCAACCGCCTGCTCCAGGACGGCCGGGCGGACCGCCTCCTCGACCTCGCCCTGGCCCGACTGAAGGAGGCCGGACTGGTCCGCGAGCGCACCACCCAGCGCACCGACTCCACCCAAGTCCTGGCCACCGTCCGCGACCTGACCCGCCTCGAGCTGGTCACCGAGGCCGTGCACGCGGCCCTGGAGGAACTGGCCCGCACCGCCGGCCGCGCGCTTGACGGCCTGGTCGGCGAGGACTGGGGCTGCCGCTACGGCAGACCGGTGCGCCTAGGCAAGAACCCCACCCGGCCCAAGACCCGCATCAACACCACCGGCGAAGACGCCCGCAGCCTGCTCGAACACCTCGGGCGCAACCACCCGTCCCTGCTTGGCAGGCCCCAAGTCCAGGTCCTGCGGCAGATCCTGGTGCAGAACTACTACTGGGACCCCGCCGGGCGCCTGCGCTGGCGCGACGAGAACGACGGCACTGGTGCTGCTCACACCGGCCGCACTCGTGGACATCACCCGGCGGGGCCGGTGGGAGATGGCCGCACTCACGCTCGCCGTCGCGCTCCCCGCGATCGCGGCCGACCGGTACACGGCGCAGTACCTGCCGCTGCCCATGCTGGGCCTGCTGCCGATCTGGCTCGGCACCGTGACGGCACCAGCCCTGCTGGGCCGACTGGCCGGCCGACGGAGGGACCCGCTCCGAGCCGCGGGCGTCGGGCTCGGGACACTGCCCTGGCTGATGCCCATGACGGCCGTGGCCGCCTTCGACCCGCCCGCACGTCCGCGCCCGCTGCTCGAATACGCCGGAGCCTGTGTGGCCCCGCTCGGCGTGGCCCTGGCGGTGGCCGGAGCGCTCCAGCTCGCCCGGCGGGTCCGGGCGAGCGACCCGTCCGACCCGGCC
>NZ_JBEXYD010000080.1:0-28956 GCF_040630735.1 Kitasatospora sp. NPDC005748 | reverse complement strand
CACCCCGCCCTTGTGGTGCTCCAGCATCAGCTGCAGGTAGAGCACCTCGGCGTCCCGCCCGCTGAGCGAGCCCAGCTTGGCGACCGGCCGGGCACCCGCCGCCGTCACTGGTCCGAGTAGCTGAGGTCCCCCAGGGTCCAGCTGCTGACGTCGTCGATCGCGATGCGGTACATCCCGCCGGTGTGCGGGAGGCCGAAGCTGCCCTGCAGGATCTTGGCGAGGTGCAGGTGCAGGTGGGTCACCGGGGCGTCGGCGTCCGTCACCGCATCGGCGAACAGCGGCGCGAAGGGTTTGAGGTGGTCGGACGCCTCCAGGACTTCGGCGACTCGTTCCCGCCAGACAGTCTCGGCGGCGAGCCGCCCGGTGATGACTGCGCCGGGGACGACCACGGTGATCGGCATCTGATTACTGCCCGTCGACTCCACCATCGCGGTGATACTGATGAGCAACGGATCCGGGTTCGGCATACCGCCAGGCTAACGGACCGGACCCGGCGGAGTCAGGGTCCCGGGCCCGCCGGCTTCGCTCCGGCCGGTCCCGGCGCCGCCTGTCGGCCGCGAACGCCCACGGCCGCCCGGCCCGCCCCCGGGAACGCCGAAGGGCCTGCACCGTGCGCGAAGCGCAGTGCAGGCCCGTGCTGTTCGGCCGGGGCCGCTCAGCGGTGCGTACTACAGGGGGCGAATGTTCTCCGCCTGCGGGCCCTTCTGGCCCTGCGTGACGTCGAACTCGACCTTCTGGCCCTCGAGCAGCTCACGGAAGCCCTGGGCGTTGATGTTCGAGTAGTGGGCGAAGACGTCCGGGCCGCCACCCTCCTGCTCGATGAAGCCGAAGCCCTTCTCCGCGTTGAACCACTTCACAGTGCCATTAGCCATAAAAATTCTCCTTGAAAGGGCAAATCCGGAGCTTCGCACCTCGCGAAGTCCCGCGTCGCCGCGATGAGGCCCACCCGAGGAAAATCCGGGGAAAACAAAAATGCGCCAGCGGTTACAACCGGCAGGCGCACACAGAGTTCATGGGAACCAAAACTGCAACTGACGTCGACTCTAGCAGGTGCGGGAGCGAAACGGGGTCTTTTTCCGGCCGCGTCCGCGGTGTGGCATCCGGCACCGTCCGGCCCGGCCGCGCGCGCGGGCGGTTCCGAACGCGGGCGCCGCCCGCCCCGGGAGGCGGGCGGCGCCCCTGGACGGGCCCCCGGGCTCAGCCCAGCGGCTTGTCGAGCACCGCCTTGGTGTGGCTGAACGTCGCCAGCGAGTACTCGCCGTGGTAGTTGCCCATGCCGCTCTCCCCGACGCCGCCGAAGGGCAGTTCGGGCACGGCCAGATGGGACACCGGAAGGCCGAAGACCAGGGCACCGGAGGAGGTCTCCTCGGCGAGCCGGCGCTTGGTCGTCTCCGACTCCGTGAAGGCGTAGAGCGCGAGCGGCTTCTCCCGCCCGGTGATGAAGGCGATCGCCGCGTCGAGATCGGCCACCTCCAGCACCGGCAGCACCGGGCCGAAGATCTCCTCGCGCATCACCGGGGCGTCCGGATCCACGTCGGCGAGCACGGTGGGCTCGATGAAGCGGGTGGCCCGGTCGTGGCCGCCGCCGGTGACCACGCGGCCGTCGCCGAGCAGCGCGGCCAGGCGGTCGAAGTGGCGGGTGTTGACGATCCGGCCGTACTCGGGATCAGCCGCCGGGTCCTCGCCGTAGAGCGCGCGGACGGCCTCGGCCAGGTGCCCGGCCAGCGCGGGACCGGTGCCGCCCACGGCGAGGACGTAGTCGGGGGCCACGCAGGTCTGGCCGGCGTTGAGGAACTTGCCGGCGGCCAGCCGCCGGGCGGTGACCTCCAGGTCGGTGTCCGGGTCGACCACCACCGGGCTCTTGCCGCCGAGTTCCAGGGTCACCGGGGTCAGGTGGCGGGCGGCGGCGGTCATCACGATCCGGCCGACCGCGCCGTTGCCGGTGTAGAAGATGTGGTCGAACCGCTGCTCCAGCAGGGCGGTGGTCTCCGGGACGGCGCCCTCGACGACGGCGACGGCCTCCGGGTCGAGGTAGCGCGGGAGCAGCCGGGCCAGCGCGGCGGAGGTGGCGGGGGCCAGCTCGCTGGGCTTCACGAGGACGGCGTTGCCGGCCGCCAGCGCGCCCACGACCGGGGCCAGGGCGAGCTGGAGCGGGTAGTTCCAGGGCGCGATCACCAGCACCACGCCGAGCGGCTCCCGGACCACCCGGGCGGTGGCCGGGCGGAACGCCTCGGGGACGTCGGCCGGCCGCGGGCTCAGCCACTCGTCCAGGTGCCGGACGGTGTGGTCGAGCTCGTTGAGGGTGAAGGCGATCTCCGTGCGGTACGCCTCGGCGGGTCCCTTGCCGAGGTCGGCGTGGAGCGCCGTGAGGAAATCCTCGCTCCGCTCGGTGAGCAGCGCGCGCAGGGCGCCCAGCTGCTCCCGGCGCCAGGCGACCGGGCGGGTCCGGCCGCTCGCGAAGGCGGCGCGCAGCCCGGCGACGACGGTGGCGGGATCGGATTCGGTGATGGCCTTCATGAGAGTACTCCCGACAGGAAATTTTGAAGCGCTTGATAGTTGATAACATCAAGCTTCTGTCGACAGTAGGCCGAGATGGTTGGCAAAGTCAATCATCTCCGGGGCCGGCGCGGCCGCCCGGGCGCGCGACCCACCCGGGCGGCCGGTTCCGTGCGGCCGGGCGGCCGCTACTCGACCGTCACGCTCTTCGCCAGGTTGCGCGGCTTGTCGACGTCGCGCTTCAGGGCCACCGCGGCGTAGTAGGCCAGCAGCTGGAGCGGGATGTTGAGGAGCAGCGGGTCCAGCTCCGGCTCGCTCTTGGGCACCAGGATGCAGTGGTCCGCGAGCTTGGCCTCGGGCCGGCGGTGGGCGACGGCCAGCACGCGGCCGGAGCGGGCCTTGATCTCACCGAGGGTGGTGAGGTTCTTGTCGAGCAGCTCGTCGTCCGGAACCAGCGCGACGGTCGGCAGCTCGGGGCTGATCAGCGCGAGCGGGCCGTGCTTCAGCTCGCTGGCGGGGTAGGCCTCGGCGTGGACGTAGGAGATCTCCTTGAGCTTCTGCGCACCCTCGCGGGCCACCGGGAAGCCGCGGACCCGGCCGATGAACATCATGCCCTCGGACTCGGCGTACACGGCCGCGAGCTCGGCGATCTCCTCGCCCTGCGCGAGGATCTCCCGGATCTGGTCCGGCAGCGCCTTCAGCCCGGCCACGATCCGGCGGCCGTCGGCGGGCGAGAGGTCGTGGATGCGGCCGAAGTGCAGGGCGAGCAGCGCGAAGGCGACCACCGTCGAGGTGAAGGCCTTGGTGGAGGCGACCGAGATCTCCGGTCCGGCGTGCAGGTAGATGCCGCCGTCGCACTCGCGCGCGATGGCGCTGCCGACGGTGTTGACCACGCCGAGCACCCGCCCGCCCTTGCGCTTGATCTCCTGGACGGCGGCGAGCGTGTCGTACGTCTCGCCGGACTGGCTGACCGCCACGTACAGGGTGTCCGCCTCGATCACCGGGTTGCGATAGCGGAACTCCGAGGCCGGCTCGCTGTGGGCGGGGATCCGGGACAGCTCCTCGATCAGCTGGGCGCCCATCTCGCCGGCGTAGTAGGCGGAGCCGCAGCCGAGGATCTTGACCCGGCGGATCTCGCGCAGCTCGCGGGCGTCCAGGTTGAGACCGCCGAGGTGGGCGGTGGCGAAGCGCTCGTCGAGCCGGCCGCTGAGGGTGCGCTCCACCGAGCCGGGCTGCTCGTGGATCTCCTTGAGCAGGAAGTGCTCGTAGCCGCCGGTGTCGTAGGAGTCGATCTCCCAGTCGACGGTGGACGGCTGGCGGTGGGTGGTGCGGGCGTCCTCGGTGAAGGTGCGGAAGCCGTCGGCGCGGACGGTGGCCAGCTCGCCGTCCTCCAGGTGGACGACCTGGCGGGTGTAGCGGACGAGGGCGGAGACGTCGGAGGCGGCGAACATCTCCTTCTCGCCGATGCCGAGCACGATCGGGCTGCCGTTGCGGGCGACCACGATCCGGTCGGGCTGCTCCGCGTCGAGCACGGCGATGCCGTAGGTGCCGACCACCTTGCCGAGCGCGGCGCGCACCGCGTCCTCCAGCTCCGCGCCCTCGGCGGCGTGCGCGGCGATCAGGTGGGCGAGCACCTCGGTGTCGGTCTCGGAGCGGAACACCGCGCCGTCGGCGGTCAGCTTGGCCCGCAGCTCGTCGGCGTTCTCGATGATGCCGTTGTGGACGACGGCGATGCGCTCGGCGTTGTCCAGGTGCGGGTGGGCGTTGGCGTCGCTGGGCACGCCGTGGGTCGCCCAGCGGGTGTGCCCGATGCCGGTGGTGCCCTTGAACCGGGCCGGCACGGCGGCGGCGAGGTCGGCGACCCGGCCCTTGACCTTGCGGAGCTTGAGGCCGCCGGTGCGGCCGGTCACGGCCACGCCGGCCGAGTCGTAGCCGCGGTACTCCAGCCGGGCCAGGCCCTCCAGGAGGAAGGGGGTCGCGTCCTTGGGGCCGATGTAGGCCACGATTCCGCACATCTGGGTGGACTCCTTGAACGGGGAGGGCGAGGGGGCGACGGCGGTCAGCCGTAGACGATCCGGCGCAGCTGGCGGGCCGAGAGCCCGGGCGCCGCGACGCGCCGGGCGGGCAGCTCCTCGGCCAGCCGGGCGAAGATCTTCTCGTTGGTCAGGCCGCGTGCCTGCAGCTCGCCGTGGCGGCGGCGGACGTACTCCTCGGCCGTCTCGGAGAAGTACGCCAGCACCTCCGCCACCACCCGCGCCGCCTCGCGGGGCCCGAGCGGGCTGGTCCGGGTGAGGTGGGCGAGCAGGTCTTCGTGAGGGTGCGAGGAGCCGGGTGAGCTGGACACGAATGGGGAGCCTAGGCCGGACCGAGCCGCGAGATCAAAGATCCTGCCCGATTTCGGGCAGGCCTTGCGACATTCGGAGCAGGCAGGGCGCCCGAAGCCCCTTCCGGCCCTCGGGTGGCGGCGCGCCACCCCGACCGGCGCCAGCTCGCCACCCGGCCGACACACCCTTGTAGCGACACCACTACGCCCCGTAGCGTGATACTCCGCATACGCATCGGAGATGCGTAGCGGAAGACCGGAGGCTTGCTGATGTGCGGGATCACCGGATGGGTCGACTTCGAGCGCGACCTCACCGCCCAGCGTCCAGTGCTGGACGCGATGACGCGGACCCAGCTCTGCCGCGGCCCGGACGCCGGCGGCGCCCACCTGGAGCGGCACGCCGCGCTCGGCCACCGCCGCCTCGCCGTGATCGACATCGAGGGCGGCACCCAGCCCATGACCGTCGAGCACGACGGCCGCGTACTGGCCGCCCTCACCTACAGCGGCGAGGTCTACAACCACCGCGAGCTGCGCGCCGAGCTGGAGGCGGCCGGCCACCGGTTCCGCACCCGCAGCGACACCGAGGTGGTGCTGCACGCCTACCTGGAATGGGGCGAGGGCCTGGCCGAGCGGCTGAACGGCATGTTCGCCTTCGCCGTCTGGGACTCCCGCCGCCAGGAGCTGCTGCTGGTCCGCGACCGGATGGGCGTCAAGCCGCTGCACTACTTCCGGACGCCGCACGGCGTGGTCTTCGGCTCCGAGGCCAAGGCCGTGCTGGCGCACCCGGACGTCCGGGCGGTGGTCGACCTGGACGGGCTGCGCGAGATGCTCGCCGTCAGCCGGACCCCCGGCCGCACCGTCTACCGGGGGATCGCCGAGGTGCGGCCCGGCCACGTCGTCCGGGTGCGCAGCCAGGGCGTCACGACCCGGCGGTACTGGGCGCTGGAGGCCCGCGAGCACACCCACAACCTGGAGACCACCGTCGCCACCGTCCGCGCCCTGCTGGAGGACATCGTCCACCGCCAGCTGGAGGCGGACGTCCCGCTCTGCTCGCTGCTCTCCGGCGGGCTCGACTCCAGCGCCGTCACCGCCATCGCCGCCCGGGCGCTGCGGACGGCCGGAGCCGGCCCGGTGCGCTCCTTCGCGGTCGACTTCACCGGCCAGAGCGAGAGCTTCCGGGCCGACGCCGTCCGGTCCACCCCGGACGGCCCGTACGCGCGGACGCTGGCCGGGCACGTCGGCGCCGACCACCACGTCATCGAGCTGGACAGCGCCGCGCTCACCGACCCGGCGCAGCGCTCCGCCGTACTGCGGGCCCGGGACACCCCCGGCGGCTTCGGCGACATGGACGTCTCGCTGCTGCTGCTCTTCCGGGGCGTGCGCGAGAAGTCCACCGTGGCGCTGTCCGGCGAGTCCGCCGACGAGCTGTTCGGCGGCTACCGCTGGTACCACGACCCGAAGCTGGTCGCCGCCGACGACTTCCCGTGGGTGGACGCGGTCACCCAGCTCGGCGGAACCGGCGCCGGCCCCCGCGACCAGCTGCTGGACCGGGGGCTGGCCGAGAAGCTCGACGTGGCCGAGTACCGGCGGGCCCGCTACCGCGAGGCGCTGACCGAAGTCCCCCACCTGCCCGGCGCCGACCCGGTGGAACGCCGGATGCGCGAGATCTCCTACCTCAACCTCACCCGCTTCGTCTGCATCCTGCTGGACCGCAAGGACCGGATGAGCATGGCCAACGGCCTGGAGGTCCGGGTGCCGTTCTGCGACCACCGGCTGGTCCAGTACGTCTTCAACACCCCCTGGGCGATGAAGAGCTTCGACGGCCGGGAGAAGAGCCTGCTGCGGGCCGCCGTCCGCGACCTGCTGCCGGCCGAGATCGCCGACCGGGTGAAGAGCCCGTACCCCGTCGTCCAGGACCCGCACTACCCGGCGCTGCTGCGCGCCGAACTCGCCGAGCTCGCCGCCGACCCGGGCGCCCCCGTGCTCGGCCTGCTGGACCGCCGGGCGCTCACCGACGCGCTCGCGCCGGACACCGACCCGCAGTCCGTCCGGCTCGGCGTCGACCTGGCGCTGGACCTCAACGCCTGGCTGACGGAGTACCAGGTCTCCCTGGAACTGTGAGCGGCCGTCACCTCCGGACGGCGGCGTGCCGGGTGCCCGCCGTCCGGGTGGTGACCGCCGGGCATCCCGCTTCGTTGACCGGGTGCGACGTGCGATAGCGTCGCCGACACCTCCCGAATGGCTGCCCAAAACGCGGATTCCCGCCCCCGTGGCGTCAGGATGGGGAGCGAACCGTCCGTCTCGATCCGCCGGGGGATCTCCGCCATGCAGCCGCGAGTCTTCGCGATTCTCACCGCCCTCCTGCTGGGAGTGCTGGGCCTCGGGTCGGTGGCCGTCACCGACTGGACCCCCGCGACGAGCACCTCGGCGACCGCCCCCGGCGCCGCCACCGCGGCCGGCTCCAACGCACCCCCCGTCGGCGGCGCCGCGACGGCCACCCCGACCGGTGACCCGGCGGTCTGGACCCGCTCGACGCTGCGCAACAAGATGATGGCCGAGATGCAGGCGAGCGACCCGGGGGTGGCGCTGGCGGACCTCGACCGGATCACCAAGCAGCTGCCGTACACCGTCCGGTTCTGCCACCCGATCGCGCACGAGCTCGGGCACGAGGCGGTCAAGCGGTACAACGCCGACTTCCAGAAGGTCATCTCCTTCCCCCACGAGACCTGCGCGGCCGGCTACCTGCACGGCGCGGTCGAGGAGATGCTGAACGCCTCCGCCCAGCCCGAGGTGGACCTGCTCAAGCTCTGCGCGCCCAAGAACACCGGCCCCTGCATCCACGGCGTCGGGCACGGCACGATGTTCGTCGCCAAGCAGGACGTGGCCAAGGCCCGCGACCTCTGCAACAAGTTCACCACCGACCAGAACCGGATCCGCTGCTCGGAGGGCCTGTTCATGCAGCTCTTCGGCCCGGACGAGGAGGACGAGAAGGCGAAGGCGAACCTGCCCGCCGACAAGCTCGCGCAGGACCCGCTCTACCCGTGCAAGGACCAGCCGGCCCTCTACCAGTCCGCCTGCTACTTCTACGCGCCGACCTTCTTCCTCTCCTCGCACGACTACCCGAACCACCCCGAGGTCTACGGCGAGGCGCTGAAGTGGTGCCTCAACGGCAAGGCGAGCGGCGGCGCGGTGGACTGCAGCCGGGGCGTCGGCTCGCGGACCATGAAGTACAACCTGGACCGCGAGGACTGGGCCGCCGAGCAGTGCGCGACCGCCGCCGACGGCTGGCAGCGCAAGGCCTGCGCCGAGGGCCTGGTCAGCTACTACACGGTCAACTACACCGACGGCGGCGCGGCCGGCCGGCTCTGCGCCAAGATCACGAACAAGGAGATGCAGGGCTACTGCCGCTCGGCGAGCGGGCTCTCCGCCTCCCTGGACTGACCCCCTCCCCCCAGGACCGGGCCCGCGCCGCACGGCGCGGGCCCGCTTTCGTAGGATCGGGCTGATCCGGGTGCGCCGAGGACGCCGCGCCACCAGGCCCCGTACCACCTGGAGCCCGCCGTGACCTCCGAGGACTTCCGCGCCGCCGCGCACGCCGCCGCCGACCTGGTCAGCGACTACCTCGCCGACCTGCCCGCCCGCCCGGTCTGGCAGCCGATGGACGACAGCGCCCGGCAGGCCCTGCTGGACGCGCCGCTGCCCACGGCCGGCCGGCCGCTCACCGAGCTGCTCACCGCCATCGACGCGGAGGTGCTGCCGTACCCGATGGGCAACGGCAACCCGCGGTTCTTCGGCTGGGTGAACTCCGCCCCCGCGCCGGCCGGCGTGCTCGCCACCCTCGCCGCGTCCGCCATGAACCCCAGCTCGGCCGGCGGCGACCACGCCGACGTCCACCTGGAGCGGGCCGTGGTCCGCTGGATCGCCGAGCTGGTCGGCTTCCCCCACCCGGCCGGCGGCGGGCTGCTCACCTCGGGCACCTCGATGGCGACCATCGTCTGCCTCGCCGCCGCCCGCGACCGGGCCGCCCGCGCGGCCGGGTGGGACGTCCGCGAGGACGGCCTCGCCGGGATGCCGCCGCTGGTCGGCTACGTCACCGGCGAGACGCACTCGTGCGTGCGCAAGGCCGCCGAGCTGCTCGGCCTGGGCAGCCGGCACCTGCGCACCGTCGCCACCGGCCCCGACGGCCGGCTCGACCCGGCCGTCCTGCGGGCCGCGATCGAGCGGGACCGGGCCGCCGGACTGCTGCCGTTCCTGGTGGTGGCCTCCGCCGGCACGGTCGGCACCGGCGCCGTGGACGCCTTCGGGCCGATCGCCGACGTCTGCGCCGAGCAGCGCCTCTGGCTGCACGTGGACGGCGCGTACGGGGCCTTCGGCGTACTGGACCCGCTGATCGCCCACCGCTACGCCGGGCTGGAGCGGGCCGACTCACTCGCCCTCGACCCGCACAAGTGGCTCGGCGTCCCGGTGGACTGCGGCTGCGCGCTGGTGCGCGACACCGAGGAGCTGCGCGCCACCTTCAGCCTGGTGCCGCCCTACCTGCGCGACGAGGCCGCCGGGGCGCTCGGCTGGTTCTCCGAGTACGGCACCGAGCAGACCCGCCCCTTCCGCGCCCTCAAGGTCTGGGCCACCATCGCCCACCGGGGCCGCGACGGCATCGCCCGGGACATCGCCCGGTGCACCGCGCTGGCCCGTCACCTCGGGGAACTCGTCGAGACAGACGACGAGTTGGAGCTGCTGGCCGAGGTGCAGACCTCGATCGTGGCGTTCCGTCACCGCGCCGCCGGCCTGGACGGCGCCGCGCTGGACGCGCTCAACCGGGAGCTGCCGACCGCGGTGCAGCGGCGCGGCCGGGTCTTCGTCACCGGCGCCCGGCTCGACGGCCACGAGATGCTGCGCGCCTGCCTGTTGAACGCCGCGACCACCGAGGCGGACCTCGCCCTGCTGCTCACCGAGGTGAAGTCGGCCGCGGCCGAACTGCTCGCCGGCGAGCAGCGGTAACCGAGGCCCGGAGACATTTACCGACAGGTCACGGGGGATTCGTGATCGCGAAACACCGGAGCGGCAGATTGATGGCATGGAGCACACGGAGCCTCTGACGACGACCGAATCCACCGACCACTCGCCGACCCCCTCCCGTGCCCAACGGCGCGGCGCCAGAACCCACCGCTGGCGCCGCGACACCGTGGAGCTGGCCGCGGTGTTCCTCTCGGTGACCGCCGCCGACCTGGTGGCCAAGCTCGTCGTGCACGGCCCGGAGGGCCCGGTGGTGCTCGCCGCCTCGGCGGTGGCCCTGCTCGCCACGGCACTGTTCCACACCTGGTGGTCACACCGGCACCATCTGCACGGCCCGCCGGCCCCGGACGCGTCGGCGCCCCCGGGTCCGCCCGCGCCGAACGCGGCGGACGGGCTGAAGGGGCCGCTGGCCGACTTCGAGCAGACCGCGCTCTGGCGGGTCCGCACCACGGTGCAGGACTCCCCCGGCAGTCTGGCCCGGGTCTGCACGGCCTTCGCCGAGCGGCAGGTCAACATCATCTCGATGCAGTCCCACCCGCTGCCGAACGGCACCGTGGACGAGTTCTTCGTCCGGGCGCCGCACGCCCTCACCCGGACCGACCTGGCCGCGCTGGTGGCGTCGGCCGGCGGGCACGACATCTGGACCGACCCGGCCGACGCGCACGACCTGGTGGACGTGCCCACCCACGTCCTGGCACTGGCGACCCGCACCGCGCTGGACGCCGCCGAGCTGCCGATCGCGCTGCGCCGGCTGTTCGGGCAGTGCGCCATCCGGCAGTACCCGGGCGCGGCCCGGCGCGGCGGCGCCGGGGTGGACGGGCACCTGATGCGGCTGCCGGTGCCCTCCGGCGACCTCATCGAGCTCAGCCGCCCGCACCTGCCGTTCACCCCGACCGAGTTCGCCCGGGCCCAGGCCCTGGTCGAGCTGGACACCCTGCTCGGCCCCCGGGTGCCGGACGTCCGGGCCCGGCTGCGGCTGCCCGCCGGGGCGGACCTGACCGTGCGGCGCGCGGACGAGGGCGACCGGGAGGCGGCGCTGGCGATGCACGGGCGCTGCTCCCCGGAGACCCTGCGCCGGCGCTACCACGGCCCGGTCCGGGACGCCGACCGCTATCTGGACCACCTGCTGGACGCCCGGCACGGCCAGACCCTCACGGTCGAGGCCGCCGACGGGCGGATCGTCGCCCTCGGGCACCTGATGTGGGACGACGGCAGCGCCGAGGTCGCGGTGCTGGTCGAGGACGACTGGCAGCGGCGCGGGCTGGGGCTCGACCTGATGCGGCGGATGGCCGCGCTGGCGCTGGAGGCCGGGGTGGAGACGGTCTACGCCGTCACCCACTCCTCCAACACCGGGCTGATCGCCACCATGCGCAAGCTGGCCGCGCCGCTGGACTACCAGGTCGAGGAGGGCACCCTGGTGATCACCGCGCACCTGGCGGAGGCCGCCGAGGAGCTGCCCGTCCCCTGGCCCACCGGGCCGGGCAGGTAGTCCGGTCTTCACCGGATCCTCACCGCGGGCCTCGGCACGCACACCGGTCCGGGCGGCGATCACGCCGCCCGGACCGTCGCGCACCCGGCCCGGACCGGCGCCGCCGGGCGGCTCGGCGGGCCCTTCGCAGGCGCACGCCGGGGGAACCGACCGGCCCGGCCGAGGCGTCCCCCGCAGGGCAAGGCCCCTCCGTACACCGCCCGTTCTGACGCCGCATCAGAGCGGCGCCGACGAGGCAGCCGGCGCCGTCGCAGCAGGCGGCGCGGGGTCCGGAGCGTCGAGCCGGGCGGCGGAGTCGGTAGGCTGGCCCCGTCCCCGCCGCCCGACGGCCCGTTATCCGGCCCCGGGCGGTGCCGCAGCAAGGAGGAACCACTGAGCATGGCAGGCACCGAATCGGAGCCCACAGGCGCACGCGACGCCTCGCTGCCCGCCCGCGCCAAGATCGCGGTCACGGCCGGCAAGGTGGCCGCCGCCCTGTCCCAGAAGGCGGGCCGAGGCAGCGGCTCGGTGATCGGCGGCAAGATCGCCCTGAGGCTCGACCCCGACCTGCTCGCCACCCTCGCCGACCACCTGGACGTCGTGCTGGTCAGTGCCACCAACGGCAAGACCACGACCACCCGGCTGATCGCCGAGGCGCTGCGCGCCGCCGGCCCGGTGGTCTCCAACGCCCTGGGCGCCAACATGCCGGCCGGCATCACCTCCGCCCTGGCCGGCGGCACGGACGCCCGCTTCGGCGTCATCGAGGTGGACGAGAAGTACCTGGCCGGAGTGGCCCGTGACACCCACCCCAAGGCGATCGCCCTGCTCAACCTCTCGCGCGACCAGCTGGACCGCGCCGCCGAGACCCGGATGATGGCCGAGAAGTGGCGCGAGGGCCTCCAGGACACCGAGGCCGTGGTCATCGCCAACGCCGACGACCCACTGGTGACCTGGGCCGCCTCCTCCTGCAAGAAGGTGGTCTGGGTGGCCGCCGGACAGGCCTGGAAGGAGGACGCCTGGTCCTGCCCCGCCTGCGGCGGCGTGATGCAGCGCCCCGGCGACGACTGGTTCTGCCAGGACTGCGGCTTCCGGCGCCCCAACCCGCACTGGGCGCTCCAGGGCACCCACGTGATCGACCCGCAGCGCGGCGCCTGGCCGATCCAGCTCCAGCTGCCCGGCCGCGCCAACCTGGCCAACGCCACCAGCTCCGCCGCCGTGGCCGCCGTCTTCGGCGTCCCGCCGCAGGTCGCGCTGGAGCGGATGCAGTCGGTGACGGCCGTGGCCGGCCGCTACGACGTGGTCCAGTACCAGGGCCGGGACATCAGGTTGCTGCTCGCCAAGAACCCGGCCGGCTGGCTGGAGACCTTCTCGCTGATCGACGGCCCGCCGGCGCCGGTGATCCTCTCCGTCAACGCGCTCGACGCCGACGGAACCGACACCTCGTGGCTCTGGGACGTCGACTACGAGCGCCTCGCCGGGCACCCGGTCTTCGTGATGGGCCAGCGCAAGCTGGACCTCGCCGTCCGCCTGGAGGTCGCCGGGCTGCAGTTCCACGTGGTGGACTCGCTGGAGCAGGCCGTCCGGATGGCCCCGCCCGGCCGGATCGAGGCGATCGCCAACTACACCGCCTTCCAGCAGCTGCGGAAGGTCGTGGCCGGCTGATGCCCGGCCCAGCAGCCCACTTCACGACGGAAGGCCTTCGAGGATGAGTGAGAGCAGCCTGCGCGTGGTCTGGGTCTACCCCGACCTGCTCAGCACCTACGGCGACCGGGGCAACGCCCTGGTCGTGGAGCGCCGGGCCCGCCAGCGCCACCTCAACGTGACCAGGATCGACGTCCGCTCCGACCAGGCGGTGCCCACCAGCGGTGACATCTACCTGATCGGCGGCGGTGAGGACCGGCCGCAGCGGCTGGCCGCCGAGCGCCTGCGGGGCGACAGCGGGCTGGTCCGGGCCGCCGAGAACGGCGCGATCATCTTCGCCGTCTGCGCCGGCTACCAGATCCTCGGCCACGAGTTCGTCAACGACCTCGGCGAGCGCGAGCCGGGCCTCGGCCTGCTCGACGTCTGGACCACCCGCGGCGAGGGCGCCCGCTGCGTCGGCGACGTGCTCGCCGACGTCGACCCGCGCCTGGCCCTGCCGCAGCTGACCGGTTTCGAGAACCACCAGGGCATCACGCACCTCGGCCAGGGCGTCCAGCCGCTGGCCACCGTCACCGCGGGCCGGGGCAACGGCACCGGTGACGGCACCGAGGGCGCCTGGCGGGACACCGTCTTCGGGACGTACCTGCACGGCCCCGTGATGGCCCGCAATCCCGCGGTCGCGGACATGCTGATCAAGCTGGCGCTGGACGTGAACGCCCTGCCGCCGGCCGACACCACCTGGTACGACGCGCTGCGCGCCGAGCGCATCGCGGCCACTTCGCGCCCCGCGTAGTACGCCGGCCCGCTCCGACCGGGTGCCCGCGATGCGGTCATCCGGTCCACGGGCGGGCCCGGACGTACGACAATGGGGATGCCGGCTGCACACCCTCCTCGGCAGCAGGCTGCACTTCCGCGCGGGGGCGCCGACGGCGCCGCTCCCGCGTCGGCTCCTGCCCGGCCGGACGCAGGGGTCGTATGCTCGACTGCACGGTCGTTTTCGGGCGTTCTGTCCGGATCGACCGGTCCTTCACCCCTCGGTCATCTCCCCGCCATCACGGTGTGGGAACCGACCGCTACGGTGACGGTTCGTCGTCCCAGCCTGTAGTCCGGCCGTTCCTCGGTTCTGCTCGGGAGTTGCAAAGCAATGCGTATTGGAGTGCTGACCAGCGGCGGTGACTGCCCCGGCCTGAATGCGGTGATCCGCTCCGTGGTCCACCGGGGGGTGGTCGACCACGGCGACGAGATCATCGGGTTCGAGGACGGCTGGCGAGGTTTCCTGGAGGGCGTCCACCGCCCCCTGACCCTGGACTCGGTGAGCGGCATCCTCGCCCAGGGCGGCACCATCCTCGGCTCCTCGCGAGTGCAGCCGAGCCATCTGCGGGACGGCGTCGAGCGCGCCAAGCGGTACTGCGCCGACCTCGGTCTGGACGCGGTCATCCCGATCGGCGGCGAGGGCACCCTCAAGGCCGCCAAGCTGATGAGCGACGCCGGTCTGCCGATCGTCGGCGTGCCGAAGACCATCGACAACGACATCGCGTGCACCGATGTCACCTTCGGCTTCGACACCGCGGTCTCGGTCGCCACCGACGCGCTGGACCGGCTGAAGACCACGGCCGAGTCGCACCAGCGGGTCATGGTCGTCGAGGTCATGGGCCGGCACACCGGCTGGATCGCGCTCAACGCGGGCATGGCCGCCGGCGCCCACGCGATCGTCGTCCCGGAGCGCCCGTTCCACATCGACAAGCTCACGGCCGTCGTCCGCGAGCGCTTCGACCGGCAGAAGAAGTTCGCGATCGTGGTCTGCGCCGAGGGCGCCAAGCCCGAGCCCGGCACCATGCACTGGGAAGAGGGCAGCAAGGACATCTACGGCCACGAGCGGTTCACCGGCATCGCCACCCAGCTCTCCCGGGAGCTGGAGCACCGGCTCGGCAAGGAGGCCCGCCCGGTGATCCTCGGCCACACCCAGCGCGGCGGCACCCCGACCGCGTACGACCGGGTGCTGGCCACCCGGTTCGGCTGGCACGCCGTGGAGGCCGTCCACAAGGGCGCCTTCGGCCACATCACCGCACTGCAGGGCACCAACATCAACCTGGTGCCGATCGGCGAGGCCGTCGCCGAGCTCAAGACCGTGCCGCAGGAGCGTTACCTGGAGGCGGAGACGGTCATCTGACCAGACCCGCCCACGGCCGCCGGCCCCCGAGCGACCGCTCGGGGGCCGGCGCCGTCTCGGCGGGCGTCAGGTCGGCGCGCGGCCGGTCAGAAGCCGGTGTCGTAGGTGTAGCGGGCGGTGTGGTCGAGCATGTCCGCCGGGGTCACGTTGTTCCACGGCTTCATGGTCTCGTTGAGGTCGACCACGTTCGCCGTGCCGGCCGCCGGCAGGTAGGTGGACGACGGGTGGAGCTTCTGCCACTCCGACCAGAGCTTGTCGATGAAACAGTGGTGCAGCCAGAACACCGGGTCGTTGGGCGACATGCCGGTGGTCATGTGACCGCCGACCCAGACGTGCACCCGGTTGTGCAGGTTGACCCCGCGCCAGCCCTCCAGGTTGTTGCGGAAGCCGTCCGAGGCGCTGTTCCACGGCGCGGCGTCGTACGCGGCGATCGCCAGCACACCGGTGGCCTCGGCGCGGGTCGGCAGCTGGGCGACCGAGGCGCCGAACTGGCGCCGCAGGAAGGTGCGGCTGTCCGGCCGCACGTTCAGCGCCCAGTTGCCGCCGGAGAAGGCGAACGGCCCGGTGGTCACCTGGCCGTCGCTGCTGCGGCCGTTGCCGCCCATGAAGTCGGCGCCCCAGATCGAGGCGGTGGTGGTGCGGTCCGCCGTCCAGTCCCAGTACGGGAGGGTGACGGTCGGGTCGATCGCCTGCAGGGCCTCCTCGAACTGGAGCAGGAAGCGCCGGTGCCAGGGCAGGAAGGACGGCGAACGGTGGCCGACCCGCTCGCCGTTGTCGGTGTCGCTGATGATGAAGTTGTTGTGGGTCGTGACGAAGGAGTCGTAACCGCCGTTGCGCTTGAGTTCGAGCACGGCGTTGACGAAGGCGCGCTTCTCCTGGGCCGTCAGGGTCGCCTGGTTCTTGCGGACTGCCATGAGTCCCCCCTTGGGTGTGAAGTGGTGTTCCTGGTCCGGGTGTTCGGACTCGGTGCTCAGACCGTCGCGATCGGCACGAGCGTGGCGCCCTGCAGCTCGCTGACGGCCGCGCGGGCGAGCGCGCGCGGCGTGGCGAAGGTCTGGTAGTGGTTGACGACGCTGATCCAGGTGCCGTCCGCGTTGCGCATCATGTGCAGCTCGTCGCCGTCGATCCGCACCGAGTAGCCGGCGCCGCCGTGGTGGTGGCTGCTGCCGTCGGTGACCGGGCGGCCCTGGATGCGACGGCCCTGGAAGACCTCGTCGAAGGTGTCGGACGCCCCCGGGTCGGCCGCCGTCGCCGACTTGCTGGTCGGACCGGCGACGCCGAGCACGACGGTGCCGGCGGCCGCGGTCAGGGCCACGGCGGCCCCCTGCAGCATCCGCCGCCGGGTCAGCTCCGAGGCATGGGTGTCTTCGGACATGGTGGTACCCCCCTTGGGCACCCCGTCTGGTGTTGGGGCGCCGTTCAGAAAAGCTTGCAGAAACGTTAATGCGAGGCGATTTCATGATCGTGCTCGCTGTTTCGATGCTCGCAGGGCAACTCGACCTAGTGAACTGCCGATCGGCGGGGGTACGTACGGTTGGCGCGGATTCAGCCATCCCCCGACTGCCCACGCCTCGGACGCCCCAGGAAGATCTCCCGTTTCTCCACTGAATGATCGTCAGACCGGGATCGATCTTCACGCTGTGCAGATCCCGCACCGAAAATCCTTCGCCCCCGACCCTTCCCCGGTGACCGGCGCCACCCGGCCAGGATGGCGCGATGGGACGGCCTCCCTCCGGCCGCCGGTGGCCGAACCCCGGTACCACCGGCCACAACTGTCGACTCGTCCGGTGGGCGCGACGCCCCCGACGCGTCGGGGGCGTCGGAGCGGGACGGCTCGGTAGCGTGACGGGATGGAGATCCTCGCCTACGGCGTCCAACAAGATGAGCGGCCCCTCCTGGAGAAGGCCTTCGCCGAGCGCCACGCGCTCCGCAGCCTGGCGGTCTTCCTCGACCGCGACACCGCCCCGCTGGCGGCCGGGCACCGCGCGGTCAGCAGCAGCGTCAACGACGTCCTGGACGCCCGGACGCTCGGCCTGCTCGCATCCGGCGGCACCGAGCTGATCGCGCAGCGCTCCACCGGCTTCAACAACATCGACCTGGACGCCGCCGCCGAGCTCGGCCTCACCGTCGCCCGGGTCTCGTACTACAGCCCGTACGCCGTCGCCGAACACGCCTGGGCGCTGGCACTCGCGGTGAACCGGCGGCTCACCCGGGCCACCAACCGCTCCCGCGAGTTCGACTTCCGGCTGGACGGGCTGCTCGGCCGCGACATCCACGGGATGACGGTCGGCGTGCTCGGCACCGGCAAGATCGGCGAGTGCTTCGCCCGGATCGCCCACGGCTTCGGCACCGAGCTGCTCGGCTGGGACATCGCGGAGAACCCAGCGTGCACCGCGCTCGGCATGACCTACGTGGACCGCGCCGAACTGCTCGCCCGGAGCGACCTGATCAGCCTGCACGTCCCGCTGGTCCCGAGCACCCACCACGTGATCGACGGCGCGGCGCTCGCCCTGATGAAGGACGACGCGATCCTGATCAACTCCAGCCGCGGCGGCCTCGTCGACACCACCGCCCTGGTCGAGACGCTGCGCGCCGGCCGGCTGTCCGGCGTCGGTCTGGACGTCTACGAGGAGGAGACCGGCGTCTTCTTCTACGACCGCTCGGTCGAGGGCGTCAGCGACGACACGCTCGCCCGGCTGGTCACCTTCCCGCAGGTCCTGATCACCTCCCACCAGGCCTACTTCACGCACACCGCCGTCGGCCAGATCATCGAGGCGACGGTCCGCAACGTCGACGACTTCGAAGCCGGCCGGCGCAGCGAGAACACCCTGGTACCGAGGAACTGACCCCGGGGTGCCCGGCGGGGACCCGGCTTGCGGTCCTTCGGCCCGGGGAGGTCCGGGCACGCGATGCCGTCGCCGTCCCGGTCGACTGCGTTCGGTCGAGCGTGTCCGCCCGCAGGACGGCCTGCGCGTCGGCCTGGATCCTGAACGCGTCGCAGCCGACGACATGACCCTGGTGCACGTACGGGGCGCCGTCGACGGTGTGCTCCGGGGGCCACCCGCCGAGGAGCCCGCCCACCGCCCGGCCCCACCCCGTCCGGGGCGGGGCCGACCATCCTCCGGGACGCCCGGGGGAACGGAATGGACCTGGGGGAGGAATTCGCGGCAGAATGTGGTCTAGACCTCTACGTCGCTCTCCAGAAATGGCTATCCGTATGGAAATCGTGATCGTGCCCGACGCTGCCGCCGGAGGCAGCCTCATCGCCGCGGCGATCGCCGATCTGCTGACCGACAAGCCCGACGCCCTGCTCGGGGTGGCAACCGGCTCCACCCCGACGCCGATCTACCAGGCCCTGGCCGCCCGCGTGCAGGCCGGGACCCTGGACGCCTCCCGCGCACGCGTCTGCCAGCTGGACGAGTACGTCGGCCTCCCGGCCGGCCACCCCGAGTCGTACCGCTCGGTGGTCCTGCGCGAGGTCGTCGGGCCGCTCGGCCTGACCGAGGCGTCCTTCCTCGGACCGGACGGCAACGCGCCGGACATCGCCGCGGCCGCGGCGGCGTACGACCGCGCGCTCGCCGAGGCCGGCGGGGTCGACCTCCAGCTGCTCGGCATCGGCACCGACGGCCACATCGGCTTCAACGAGCCGTGCTCCTCGCTCGCCTCGCGCACCCGCATCAAGACGCTGACCCGGCAGACCCGCGAGGACAACGCCCGGTTCTTCGACAGCCTCGACGAAGTCCCGCACCACGTGCTCACCCAGGGCATCGGCACCATCCTGGAGGCCCGCCACCTGGTGCTGCTCGCCACCGGTGAGGCCAAGGCCGAGGCCGTCGCCCTCGCGGTGGAGGGCCCGCTGTCCGCGATGGTGCCCGCCTCGGCCCTGCAGCTGCACCCGCACGCCACCGTCGTCGTCGACGAGGCGGCCGCCTCCGGCCTCAAGCTCGCCGACTACTTCCGCGACACCTACGCCGCCAAGCCCGCCTGGCAGGGCCTCTGACACGAGGCCGGGGCCACCCGGTGGAACCGGAGCCCCGCCGCCGAGGACCCGTCACCACCCGCGGTGACGGGTCCTCGGCGTTCCCCCGCGCCGCCGCACCTGACACGGCGCGGCTCGTCGGCGGGACCGTCCGGCGGTCCTGGGCGGGCAGCCCGCCGAGCCCCCGAACGGGCCTCCACCGCACGGGCCCTGGGCCGAACGGGTGGGCGGCAGGCTGTGCGCGTGGGTCATCCGTGCACCAACCGTGGCGCCGTGGGTAACTGTGCGCGTGCTCTCGGCTACCAGGCCCGCCGGGCGGGCGGGCTGACCGAGGCGCCCCCACTCCCCCTCCCGAACGGAACCACGCATGCGCAGTCCCGCTCTCGCCGCCTTCACCATGGCGGTCGCGCTCCCCCTGACCGGCCTGGCCGCCACCGGCACCGCCGTCGCGCAGTCGTCCCCCTCCCAGCGGGTGTCGATCAACGAGTGCGAAGGCGTCCCGAAGGTCTACGACACCGGCGCGGACCAGTTCCTCTGCACCCGGAGGGAGCTCGGCCCGGTCACCCTGCCGACGAGCCCGGTGCTGAAGGCGCTGCTGAAGGACTACAACCGGCTGGGCGGGGTGACGCCGGCCCGGTTCCTGGACTGGTACCGGGACTGGCGGGGCTGGAAGTACCCGGACCACAACGGCTTCACCGCCAACGGCGGCAACCTCGACATGACCGAGGTGACCCTGCCGACGGGCAAGAAGCTCGACCGCTTCGGCAGCAACGACCGCGGCAGGTTCCTGGCCCCCGGCGGCACGCGGTTCGCCGAGCGCGCCCTCCCGCCGGACTCCCTCAACGGGGGCGAGGCCAACTACCACTGCTTCGAGGTGCGGAAGGCGTTCAAGGTCCAGCAGGGCCACATCGCGGGCGCCTTCTCGCAGCCCGGCAACGGCCTCCAGCAGTGGCTCGACCCGGACCTCAAGCCGAACGACCCCACCCTGACGACCTTCGACGTGAGCGGCCTGATCACGGCGGGCTACCTGAAGGAGCACACGGACAAGAGCTACTGCCTGAAGGGGAACAGCGGGTCCTGACACCCGCCCGGACGGACGGAAGGGGCGGCGCGCGGACGACGACCGGCGCGCCGCCCCTTCCCGCGCCGCCGCCCCGCGGACGGGGGGCGGGGGAAGCGGCGGAGTAAGGCCCGCCTAGGCTGTGGAGGCAAGCAAAACGGGCGAACCGGACCCACCCAGGGTCGTGACGAGGGAAAGCGGGACCCGCCGATGGGCGACGGAATGTCAGGGATGCACCACCACGGCGGAATGACCGAGCTGGGCCCCTTCTCCCTCTCCAACGTCATGACCTGGTCCCCCGACTGGGTCTTCCTGATCGGCAGCCTGGCCGGCCTGGCGCTGTACGGCGCCGGCGTCGTCCGGCTGTACCGGCGCGGCGACCGCTGGCCGATCGGCCGCTCGGTCGGCTGGGCGGCGGGCATCGGCTCGGTGATCCTGGTCACCTGCACCGGGCTGAACGACTACGGCATGGTGCTCTTCAGCGCGCACATGATGCAGCACATGGTGCTCTCGATGCTGTCGCCGATCCTGCTGCTGCTCGGCGCGCCCATCACGCTGGCGCTGCGGGCGCTGCGCCCGGCCGGCAAGGGCCGGCCGCGCGGGCCGCGCGAGCTGCTGGTGGCCCTGCTGCACAGCACCTACGTCAAGGTCGTCTCGCACCCGGGCTTCACCATCCCGCTGTTCATCGCGAGCCTCTACGGGGTCTACTTCACCCCGCTGTTCGACTTCCTCATGCAGTACCGGCTCGGGCACATCTTCATGATGGTGCACTTCCTCGCCGCCGGACTGGCGTTCTTCTGGCCGATCATGGGCGTGGACCCGGGCCCGCACCGGCCCGGCCACGTGATGCGGATCATCGAGCTGTTCATGGGGATGCCGTTCCACGCCTTCTTCGGCGTCGCGGTGATGATGGCCAGCCACCCGCTGGTGACCACCTTCACCGAGGAGGGAGCGCCTCCGGGGACGAAGCTGCTGGACGACCAGAAGCTGGCCGGTGGCATCACCTGGGCGTTCGGCGAGATCCCGACCGCGATCGTGCTGATCGCGCTGGTCTACCAGTGGATGCGGTCCGAGCAGCGGGTGTCCCGCCGCCGCGACCGCGCCGAGGACCGCAGCGGCGACGCCGAGCTGGCCGCGTACAACGCCTACCTGGCCTCGCTGGACAAGCGCGGCCAGCGGGCCGCCCCGGCACCGGCGGCCGACGCGGGCTGACCGGCCGCGCCGGCACCGCCCCCGACACCGTGACGAAGCCCCCGCCCCACCGGCGGGGGCTTCGTCGTCCCCGGCCGCAGGCTCCTCTGGGGTTCAGGACCCCGGCGGCTCGGGCCCTGGCGGCTCAGGCCTTCCAGCCGTTCTGGCGGGCGAGGCCGGCCACCAGGATGTCCAGACCGAACTCGAACCGCTCGTCACCGACGTTGCGGGTGAGCGCCGCCGCCATCGAGGTGATCATCGGATAGCGGTCGGCGGGGATGGTGCCGAAGTACTCCCGCACCTGGTCGGTGAAGTCCTGGGAGTTCCCGCCCCCACGCGTGGACGCCTCGAAGGTGGTCGCCGTGGTGTAGAGCCCGAGCACGTCGACCCCGTACGCGGCGGTCTGCTCGTCGAGGCCGCCCGCGCGCAGGATGCCGAGCATGGACTCGGCGATGTCCATGGCGTGCGGCGTGGTGGGCACATTGGCCACCACCGCCGCCCGGGCGAGGTCCCGGTGCGCCAGCAGGGCGTCCCGGGAGCGGCGCATCAGCCGCTTGATCTGCTCCTGCCAGTCGGCCGCATCGGGCTCCTCGAGTTCGATCTCGGAGTAGGCCAGGTCGAGGACCTGCTCGACCAGCTCCTCCTTGCCGCCGATGTGGGCATAGAGGCTCGCGGCCCCGGTGTCGAGCTCCTGGCCGACCCGTCGCATGCTCAGCGCGTCCATGCCCTCGGCGTCGACGATCCGCAGCGCCGCCTCGACGATCCGCTCTCGACTCAGCGGCTGGCGCCTGGCCGGCGCCTTCTCCTTCTCCTGCCAGTGCGCTGGCCAGCTCGGACGCGGGGCGGCACTGGTCATCGGGGCTCCTTCGTGGTCGGCGACGAGTCCCAGCGTACTTGACACGAACGCCGTTCCATGGGAAAACACTGTTCGTCGAAGAAAACAGTGTTCGTTCAGGCGAACAGAGTTCGCCCCCCAGTTCCAGTCCCCTTCCCAGCCGCGGATCCCGGAGAGCCCCCTCATGACCAGTCAGACCGCCCCACCCCCGGCCGCCACCGCGGCCGAGCCCGAACCGGCCGGATACCGGCTGCGCTGGGCCGCCCTCGCCGTGATCCTGGCCGCCGAGGTGATGGACCTCCTCGACACCACGATCGTCGGCGTGGCCTCCCCCGCCATCCAGCGCGACTTCGGCGGGGGCGACGCACAGATCCAGTGGATCTCCGCCTCCTACACGCTCGCCTTCGCCGTGCTGCTGATCACCGGCGGCCGGCTCGGCGACCTCTTCGGCCGCAAGCGCCTGTTCGTCCTCGGCGCGGCCGGCTTCACGCTCGCCTCCGTGCTCTGCGCGGCCGCCACCGGCGCGGGCACCCTGATCGCCGCCCGGACCGTCCAGGGCCTGTTCGCCGCACTGCTGATCCCGCAGGGGCTTGGCCTGATCAAGGCGATGTTCCCGCCCAAGGAGATCGGCGCCGCCTTCGGCCTGTTCGGGCCGATCCTCGGGCTCTCCTCCGTCCTCGGCCCCACCCTCGGCGGCTACCTCACCGACGCCGACTGGTTCGGCACCGGCTGGCGGATGGTCTTCCTGATCAACCTGCCGCTCGGACTGCTCGCCGTGGTGGCCGCCGTCAGGATCCTGCCCGCCAACCGGACCACCCGGGCGGAGGGCGCCGGCCGGCTCGACCCGGTGGGTGTGCTGCTGCTCAGCACCGCCGTCCTGCTGCTGGTCTACCCGCTGGTCCAGGGCCGCGAGCTGGGCTGGCCGCTCTGGACGTACCTGGCCATGGCCGCCTCGCTGCCGGTGCTCCGGCTCTTCGCCCTCCACCAGCGCAGCGTGCTGCGGCGCGGGGGCACCCCGCTGATCGAGCCCTCGCTGTTCGCCAAGCGGGCCTTCACCTCGGCGCTCGCCACCGGCCTGGTCTTCTTCGCCGCGCTCTCCGGCCTGCTGCTGACCTTCACCCTCTACCTCCAGCTCGGCCTCGGCTGGACGTCGCTGCACTCCGGCCTCAGCATGATCCCGCTCTCGCTCGGCATCGTGGCCGGCGCCGTGCTCTCCGGCGGCGTCCTCGGCCCCCGCTACGGCCGCCGGGTGCTGCACGCCGGGATGGCGGTCGCCGCCACCGGCGCGCTCGGGCTCTGGGCCTCGGTGGAGCACTGGGCCGACGGCCTGACCAGCTGGGCGCTGATCCCCGCGCTGCTGGTCACCGGATTCGGACTCGGCCTGATCATGGCGCCGTTCTTCGACATCGCCCTGGCCGGTGTGGAGGACGCCGAGACCGGCTCGGCCTCCGGCGTGCTCAACGCGCAACAGCAGCTCGGCGGCTCGATCGGGGTCGCCCTGCTCGGCACCGCGTTCTTCGGCTGGGCCGGTCCGGAGGGCTTCCGGCACGCGGCCGGCTGGACCTTCGGCCTCAGCGCGGGCCTGCTCGCGCTGGCCTTCCTGGTGGCCTTCCTGCTGCCCCGCCACGCCCGCCCGCACGAGGAGGGGTGAGCCCGCCGCCGGCCCCGTCCCGCCCCGTCACCCGCGCCGTCGCCCGCCGGGACCAGCCCGGCAGGCGGCGGCGCCCGCGCGTGTGCGCCTGGGGGGTGTCGGCAGAGTCCCGCCGGGTCCGCGACGCCGCGACCCTGCCGACACCGCCTAGGATCCGGACATGCAAGCGCTTCTGATGGCCGCCCTGCTCGCCGTGGTCCTGCTCTCCCGGATCCAGGAACCGAGACGGTTGGGCAACGGAGTGCTGATCGGCCTGATCGGCGTCTGCGCGGCGCTCGGCACGGTGAGCGCGGTCGGCCACTTCTCCTCGTCGGCCGCGAGCGCCGTCACCGCCGGGGTGGCCGGCGCGGTCTGGCTGAGCGGGCTGGTCGCGGCCGCCCTGCTGGTGGCCAACGGGGTCACCATGGTCCGGCGGGAGGGCACCCGGCCGGCCAGCCTGCTGTCCCTGCTCGCCGGCGCCGCCCTGCTCGCCCTGCTCGGGCTGCTGCTCTCGGCCACCTACCTCAGCGTCCGGGCGCTGCGCGCGGCGGCCGGCGCCGCCGTCCTGCTCGGCGGCTACGGCGCCTTCCTGCTGCTCTGCTTCCTCGGGTACACCCTGCTGTACCGGCGCCTCGCCCCCCGGCCCGGCGCCGACTACCTGGTGGTGCTGGGCGCCGGGCTGAACGGCTGCGAGGTGCCGCCGCTGCTGGCCGCCCGGCTGGACCGCGCGATGGCGCTCTACCGCGCCGAGGAGGCCGCCGGACACGCACCGCTGATGCTGGTGACCGGCGGCAAGGGCCCGGACGAGAGCTGCACCGAGGCCTCGGCGATGGCGGACCACCTGGTCGCCGCCGGCTGCCCGCGGGAGCGGATCCGGCTGGAGGAGAAGGCCACCAGCACCACCGAGAACCTCGCCTTCAGCCGCGAGCTGATGGAGCGCGAACGGCCCGGCTACCACTGCACCGTGGTGACCAGCAGCTTCCACGTGCTGCGCTCCGCCGTGACCACCCGCCGGGCCGGGGTGCCGGGGCAGGTCGTCGGCGCGCCGACGGCCGGGTACTACTGGCCCAGCGCCGTCCTGCGCGAGGTGGTCGCGACGGGCCTGATGTACCCCCGGGCGAACGCCGTCGCCGTGCTGCTGCTCGCGACGGCGGGGGCGGTGGTGGGCTGGCGGTGGTGAGCCGCCCGGCCGGCCGCCCCGCCGGACGCGGAGAGGCCCCCGGGTCCGCGAACGGACCCGGGGGCCTCCCGGTACGGCTCGGTGCCGGCTCGGTGCCGGCCTGGTGCCGACTCCGCCCGGCTGGGATCAGCCGAGGTTGGCGAGCGCCTCGTTGAAGGTCTTCGAGGGACGCATCACGGCCGCGGCCTTGGCCGGGTCGGGCTGGTAGTAGCCGCCGATGTCGACCGGCGAGCCCTGCACGGCGATGAGCTCCTCGACGATGACCTGCTCCTGCCCGGCCAGCGCCTCGGCCAGGCCGGCGAACGCCTGGGCCAGCTCGGCGTCGGCGGTCTGCCCGGCCAGCTCCTGGGCCCAGTACAGGGCCAGGTAGAAGTGGCTGCCGCGGTTGTCGATGCCGCCGAGGCGACGGCTCGGCGACTTGTCCTCGTTGAGGAAGGTGCCGGTGGCGCGGTCCAGCGTGTCGGCCAGCACCTGGGCGCGGGCGTTGTCGGTGGTCTGGGCCAGGTGCTCGAAGCTGGCGGCCAGCGCGAAGAACTCGCCCAGGCTGTCCCAGCGCAGGTAGTCCTCCTTGACCAGCTGCTGGACGTGCTTCGGGGCGGAGCCGCCGGCGCCGGTCTCGAAGAGGCCGCCGCCGTTCATCAGCGGGACGACCGACAGCATCTTGGCGCTGGTGCCCAGCTCCAGGATCGGGAAGAGGTCGGTGAGGTAGTCGCGCAGCACGTTGCCGGTGACCGAGATGGTGTTCTCGCCGCGGCGGATGCGCTCCAGCGAGAACTTGGTGGCCTCGACCGGGTTCTTGATCTCGATCTGCAGACCGGCCGTGTCGTGCTCCGGCAGGTAGGTCTTGACCTTCTCGATCAGCACGGCGTCGTGCGCGCGGTTCTCGTCCAGCCAGAAGACGGCCGGGTCGCCGGTGGCGCGGGCGCGGGTGACGGCCAGCTTCACCCAGTCCTGGATCGGCAGGTCCTTGGTCTGGCAGGCGCGGAAGATGTCGCCGGCCTCGACGGCCTGCTCCAGCACGACGTTGCCCTCGTCGTCGACGAGCCGGACGGTGCCGGCGGCGGCGATCTCGAAGGTCTTGTCGTGGCTGCCGTACTCCTCGGCCGCCTGGGCCATCAGCCCGACGTTCGGCACCGAGCCGATGGTGGCCGGGTCGAGGGCGCCGTGGGCGCGGCAGTCGTCGATGACGGCCTGGTACACACCGGAGTAGCTGCTGTCCGGCAGCACGGCCAGGGTGTCGGCCTCGTTGCCGTCCGGGCCCCACATGTGGCCGGAGGTGCGGATCATGGCCGGCATCGAGGCGTCGACGATGACGTCGCTCGGCACGTGCAGGTTGGTGATGCCCTTGTCGGAGTCGACCATGGCCAGGGCCGGGCCCTCGGCCAGCTCGGCCTCGAAGGAGGCCTTGATCTCGGCGCCGTTCTCCAGCTTCTCGAGCCCGCCCAGGATGCCGCCGAGGCCGTTGTTCGGGTTCAGACCGGCCGCGGCCAGCGCCTCGCCGTACTTGGCGAAGGTGTTCGGGAAGAAGGCGCGGACCACGTGGCCGAAGATGATCGGGTCGGAGACCTTCATCATGGTGGCCTTGAGGTGCACCGAGAACAGCACGCCCTCGCTCTTGGCGCGGGCGACCTGGGCCGCCAGGAACTCGTGCAGCGCGGCGACGTGCAGCACCGAGGCGTCGACGACCTCGCCGGCCAGGACCGGGACGGACGGACGCAGCACGGTGGTGGTGCCGTCCTCGGCGACCAGCTCGATGCGCAGCGAGCCGGCCGAGGAGACCACCGCGGACTTCTCGGTGGATCGGAAGTCGTTCGCGCCCATGGTCGCGACGTTGGTCTTGGAGTCGGCCGACCAGGCGCCCATGCGGTGCGGGTGCGTCTTGGCGTAGTTCTTGACCGACGCGGGGGCGCGGCGGTCGGAGTTGCCCTCGCGCAGGACGGGGTTGACCGCGCTGCCCTTGACCTTGTCGTAGCGGGCCCGGACGTCCTTGTCCTCGTCCGTCTGCGGGTCGTCCGGGTAGTCCGGCAGCGCGTAGCCCTGCGCCTGGAGCTCGGCGACCGCCGCCTTCAGCTGCGGGATGGAGGCCGAGATGTTCGGCAGCTTGATGATGTTGGCGCTCGGGGTCTTGGCGAGTTCGCCCAGCTCGGCGAGGGCGTCCTCGATCCGCTGGCCCTCCTCCAGACGCTCCGGGAAGCTCGCGATGATCCGCCCGGCGAGGGAGATGTCGCGGGTCTCCACCCGCACACCCGCCGTCGAGGCGTAAGCCTGCACCACAGGCAGGAACGAGTACGTTGCCAGGGCCGGCGCCTCGTCGGTGTGCGTATAGATGATGGTCGAGTCAGTCATCGGTACTCCGCTTCACGTCTCCAACGTCTTGATGTCAAGATATCTCGTGTTCGCCCCTTCGCTCCACCTCCCCCCGTACCGGAGTGCGCTCCCGCGCCCGGGCGGGCCGGCGGCGGTCAGCTCCACCGTCGTCCCGGGGCGGGCGCCGGGCAAGCGGAGCAGCGGGGCGCGGGCCCGCGGAACCCCCCGCCGCCGGCCTCACCGGTGCGCGGCGAGCCGGGCGTCGAACTCGGCCTCGTCGGCGAGGAACCAGAGCTGGCCGCCCCGGTTGCTCTCCCGGACGAAGTCCCGCAGCGGGCCGCTGCCGTCGGTGTGGCGGGAGATGTCACCGATGACGGCCAGGCCGAGCCGGTAGGTGGCGAACTTCTGCACGATCCCGCCCGCGATTCGGGTGCTGAGGCGGAAGAAGTCTTCCTCGAAGCGCTCGACGGGCACCACGACCCAGGCCGCGCCGGCCGCGAACGCGTCACCGATCAGATCGGTGGCATCCCGTTCGTCGCGCACCGGCGGGCCGTCGGCGGGCAGGCGCAGGACGGTGACGGCGGACTCAGACATCGGCGTTCTCCCCGATCAGTGCGTTGACGATGACGAGCAGCTCGGCCGTGTCGGCCAGACCCCCGAGGATGACCACCTTGAGCGTCGAGCGCTGCTCGTCGTGCAGGGTCTGGACCCGCAGCGGTCCGTCCTCGCGCGGGCCCGCGACGGCCGCCATCAGGGTGTTGGCCAGCCGAGCGGCCTCCACCGTCCCGATCGCGTCGATCTGCACGATGGTCGAGGCCTCGGCATGGCGCCGCTCCTCGGCCGGCGCGGGCGCGGGGGCACCGGTGAACTCCGCGAGGTCCTGGGCGGTGATCCGGTACTGCTTGCCGATCCTGGTCGCCCGGAGGCGGCCGTCGCGGACGTAGCCGCGCACCGTGCGCACGTGCAGGTCCAGCAGTTCGGCCACCTGTTCCACCGAGTAGTAGGACGCCACCAGGCCTCACTTCCTTCGTTCTTCCTTATCATTACGCAAACTACCACGACGATCGGGCATATAGGGAAGGAAAGGGAAGGCGTGATCGAGGGGAAGTCCGGGGACCGTCAGGACTCCGTCAACACAGCACCGCATTCGGTCAACGCCGCGTCAGGGGAGCGACCGACGGCCCGCCGCCGCCCTAGCGTCGGAGTAAGCAGTTCCCGCAGGCCCCACCACTCCTTGGGAGCACCGCATGGCCCCCGTCGTCTGGCACGTCCCGGTCACCGTCACCGGATCCACCACCGCCCTCCGGCTCTTCCGCCTGCGCGACGGCCGTCGCTGCGCGGTGGGCTTCGCCACCACCGAGGCGCTGACCGCGCTCCTCGGACCGGACCAGGCGTGCACCGAACTCGCCGAGCCTGCGCTGCGGGCGCTCGCCGCGCCGCTCGGCGTGGACGCCCTGGTCCTGGATCCACGGCTGGTGGCACCCCCCGTCGCCAGGCCCGCCCGGGAGGGCGCGGCCAGCACGCCCGCCGGGCCCTCCGGCCACACCGCGGCGGCTGTCCGGACCGAGCTCCAGCGCCTCTTCACCACCGCCGACATCACCGCCGCGATGACCCTGGAGGCGCTGCTCGGCACCGACAAGGTGCTCGCCCCCGAGCTGCACGC